>JAKPQQ010000209.1 GCA_029557215.1 Fibrobacterota bacterium
GCCAGGATTCGGGAGTCATGTCGACGTATTCCGTCCGGCGATCTGGATCATGCCGGCGTAGGCCTGGCGCAGCCCCGCGGGGAGGCTTTCCAGGTAGAGCGTTTCCATGTGGGTCTCGGTTCCCACGGCCTGGCAGAGGCCGATGGTGACCGCCGCCACGCCGTAGTGCAGACAGACCGACGCGTCGGAGCTGGACGCTCCCAGCTTGGAGTTCAGGCCCGCCCAGCTCTGGGTTTCCTGCATGCCCTTGACCAGGGTGTGGTCGGGGTACAGGCCGGTCGCGTGCCGGAACCCTTTTTGTTCCAGGTTCGCACGGCACCCCACGTGGCCGCGGCAAAGCTCGAACGCCGCGATCTGGGCTTCGCGGATCAGCCGTTGCAGTTCGGGCTCGGCGTCGGATCGCAGCTCGAACCGGAACGTGGCCCGCGAGGGCAGCGTGTTCCAGGCGTCGCCGGATTCCAGCTGGGCCGGATTGTAGAGCGTGCGCGGGTAGGCGGGTTTGGGCAACGTCTCGAGCCGGCGCGAGAAATCCATGGCCAGTTGCAGGGCGTTGCCGCGGCCGGCGTCGCGCCAGCAGTGCCCGCCCGGGGCGTACACGTTGAGCTCGCCGCGGTAGGTTCCCACCGACCAGTGGTCCAGACGGCCTTGGCCCGGACCCTGCAGGCACAGCACGCGCGTGGCCACGGTGGGCAGCCACGGGAACAGATGGCAGATTCCGCGCAGGTCGCCGGCCATCTCCGAGCCCACGGTGGCCACGAACCACACATCCCCGAGGTTCGCCACGGGTTGGCGCTTGAGCGTGCGCGCCAGGGCGATCAGTCCGGCCAAGGCGATCGCGTGGTTCACGATTCCGGGGCCTGTCAGGCGGTCGGCACGCACGTCGATCAGCGGATGCACCGAATCATCGTACCAGGCATCCAGCGGTGCCAGAAGCACCGTTCCGGGCCGGTCGGAGTTTCCTTTGACGCAGGCCATGACGTTGCCCGCCTCGTCGGTGGAACAAAAATCGAGCGAATCGGCCATGAGGTCGCGCACCAGGGCGGCGCGTTTTTCTTCCGACCCGGTGGGCGAGGGGACTTCGGCCAAACGCACGGCTTCGGCCACGATGCGGGGGATCTCGGATTCCAGGTGGCTCAGTCCGAGCCAGAAACCGGTGCGGCTGGAGGCTTCGGGGACGCTCAGCACAAGATTTCCCTCAAGACGGGTCCGTGAAATTCCGAAATGCCTTCCATGAGCATGGATCTATCCGCGATCACGGGAGGCGCCCCCGGCGACACGCTCCAGGCGGCGGTGCAGATGAGTCTGCTCCAGACCGCCCAGGACATGCAGGCGCAACAGATGAACATGGTGATCCAGACCATCCAGTCGGTGAGTCCGCCCCACTTGGGCGCGAACCTCGACACGACAGCCTAGAACGCACCGCGGAGGTCACCCTCTGGGATCGCGCCCGAATCCGCGGCGCGCCGAAAGAGGGCGTTCCAGGACGATCTTCGCGAGCATCGCCGAACGCAGGGTGTTTTCTCCAGGCAGCTTGCCCTGGAAGACGACGTTCTTCCGGGGAGGATCCGCCGGGTGTTGCAACGAGTTGGTCGTGTGGAAGACCGGCTCCGGCGACCTTTCCGATACCGAAGAATAATGCTCGGAATCGAGGACGACGGGTGGAGGAGGGGTCAACGGAGGGAGCACGATGCTCGAAGGACTCCGGACCGGCTCCGGTGTCCCTACAGGCGGGAACACGATCCCGCCGGGATCCCGGACGGGTTCGTTCCGCCGACGCGTTGGTTCCGGTTCCGATTCGGGTTCGTCCTGGTTTTCGCCCAGTGGATCCCAATCGATCAGGTCGTCGTCGGATGCCGACGCGGGCTCGGAATCTCGCTCGGTGTTCCGGTTGGGGAACCCGAGTTTGGCTTCTTCTTGCCGCTTCTGCTGCTCGCGCTTTTTGACCCAACCACGGAACGCCGCCACGCCCTGGACCACGACGACCAGGACGATGATGGCGATCTTGATCGGATCGAACCCGTTTTCCACGTTGGATCAGGCCTTCTTCTGGCCCGAGTCGCCCTGCCCCAGATTCTGGCGCATGTCGGTGTCGGCCTGGAGGTTCTTGATGTTGTAGTAGTCCATCACGCCCAGACGTCCGGCGCGGAAGGCTTCGGCGATGGCCATGGGGACCAGCGATTCGGCTTCCACCACCTTGGCGCGCATTTCCTGCGTGCGGGCGATGTTTTCCTGTTCCTGCGCGATGGCCATGGCGCGGCGTTCTTCGGCCTTGGCCTGGGCGATGTTCTTGTCGGCGTTGGCCTGGTCCATCTGGAGCTTGGCGCCGATGTTCTCGCCGATGTCCACATCCGCGATGTCGATGGAAAGGATCTCGAAGGCGGTACCCGAATCCAGTCCCTTGGCAAGAACCGTCTTGGAGATGTTGTCGGGGTTTTCCAGCACGGCCTTGTGGCTCACGGCCGAACCGATCGTGCTCACGATGCCTTCGCCCACGCGCGCCAGAACGGTCTGTTCGCCGGCGCCGCCGATCAGCTTGTTGATGTTGGTGCGCACCGTGACGCGCGCCACGGCCTTCACCTGGATGCCGTCCTTGGCCATGGCGGCCACGATCGGGGTTTCGATCACCTTGGGGTTCACCGACATCTGCACGGCTTCCAGCACGTTGCGGCCGGCCAGGTCGATCGCGGTGGCCTGCTTGAAGTTCAGGGGGATGCCGGCCTTGTCGGCGGCGATCAGGGCCTGGACCACGCGCATGATGTTGCCGCCGGCCAGGAAGTGGGCTTCCATGAAGCCGGTGGGGATCTCGATGCCCGCCTTGACCGCCATGATCTTGGAGGTCACGATCAGGCGGGGGTTCACCTTTCGGATCCGCATCCCGACCATGTAGAACAGCCCGATTCGCGCGCCCGAGAACAGCGCCTGGATCCAGAGGCCCATGAAGTTGGCCAAAAGGAACAGGAAGACCAGCAGCAGGCCGACCAGGACGATGATCAGGGGAGTGGGAATTTCTGAGAACACGGTTCCTCCTACGGAGCAATGGACACACGGTGAAAATTGTCGTTCTGGAAGCTACAACCCCGCGACAACTTTCGCAACGATGCGCCCCGCGAAAACCAGGATCAGACCGAATCTTGACATTGTTCGGGCCGATTGGCCAACATTCCCGCGCATATCCCCAAAAACCGTTGCCCCCCGTTTGGGGCGATTCGTGAATCGCCCGAAAACGCGGCACCGACAAGAAATCCGCCGAGCCCTGAGTGATGGGCCGCCCTTCGATACAGCGCCGGAGGCGCCACTCAGGGAACGGCCCATCGTATCGAAGGGCGGCGGAGTTGTCGCGCCAGCCGACCGCAGGGCATTGGTGCCATCATCGTAGGGGCGATTCACGAATCGCCCGAACAACGATGGCACCGAGCCGATCAGGCGAGCCCGGAGGGTGGCGGCCCCGTGGATTCCACGGGGAGGCGCCCCCCAATTCAGCCGTGCTGGACCGGCTTCACCACCAGGCGGTTGCCGTCGGCCGCGATGACTTCCACCTCCACGCCGGTTTCGATGAACCCGGACCTGGACTGGCCGTCGTGCACCAGATTGCCGAACCGCACCCGTCCCACCGGGCGCAGGTCGGTTTCTGTCGTGCCGGTCCGTCCGACCATGGTCTGGAGCGATTCTTCGCCGCCGCCGCCGTTGGCCAGGCGGTCGGGAAGCCCCATGGAAGAGGTTTCCACCTTCTTGAACCCCCACCAGATCAGGAAAGGGAACACCGCGAGGTCCAGTCCCAGCAGGATCCAGCCTTCCAGCGGCGACGACGAAAACCCGATCACCAGGGAGCCCACCAGGGCTCCGGTGGTCGCCAAGGCCAGGATGCCTCCGGAGGGAAGGAAGATTTCGGCCAGCAGCAGGGCGACCGACAGGATTTGCAGGGCGATCGCCCATTGCAGCGCGTTCACGAGGCTTCTCCTTCGCGGACAGGTTCCACCACCCATTCGACGCCGCGTCGTTCCAGCAGCCGCACGCGCACGCCAACGGCGATCATGTTGCCGTTGGACACCGCGTCGCATTCCTCGCCGTCGAGTTCGATCTTGCCGACGGGCCGCAGCGCGGACACCACCGGAACGACGCGCCCCACGTTGCTGGAATCGCCGGATGGATCACCGGTCGATGGCGATTCGGGGACGTCCGCGAGCGTCGTTTTGAGCATGGGGCCTTCGCGCATGGGAAGGTAGGGGATGATCCACCTCACCACGGAAAGGCTCACGACCAGGCCCCCCACGGCGGCCAAGCCCACCGTGACCAGGCTGCGCTTCATTTCCAGCGCCTGCCACGGCAGCGACGGATCGGGAACCGAAAATCCTTGCAGCGAAAGCACCAGTGCGGCCAGCAGGCACAGCAGTCCGATCGCCGCCAGCACCACCGTTCCCGGCACCAGCAGGACCTCGATCGCGATCAGCAAAAGCCCGATCGCGGCCAGGAACAGCGCCGTGTAGGAGGCCATGCCCACCAGGAATTGGGAGCCAAGGGCCAGGCCCAGCAGCAGGATGCCCGCGATCCCGAAGAACCCGAACCCGGGCGACTTGTATTCGATGTACACGCAGGCCAGTCCCAGCAGGAACAGCACCGGAACGAACTTGGAGATCCAGCGCACGAACCCTTCGCTCCAGGTCTGCTCCAGTTGCGCCGACTGGCTCCAGCCCATGGCTTTTTCCAGTTCCTTGGAGTCGCCGAAGGTGCCGGCGGAAAATCCCCACTTGAGGGCTTCCTGGTCGTCCAGGGTCAATAGTTGTCCGTCGTCGATCACCGTCTGGGCGTCGTGGTAGCGGCGCTTGGAGCTGTCGGGCAGGTCTTCCCAGTTCTTGGCCGTGAACCAGTTCAGCGTGTTGGCGCTGTCCTTGGCGGCCACCACGCCCATGTCCTTGGTGACCATCTTTTCGGCCAGCAACACCGGGATCCCCGACCGGCGGGCCAGGGCGCGGAACTTGGCGCGCAAGGGGCTTTCCACCTTTTCGCCCAGGAATTGCGGGCCTTCGTTGGTCTGGATGATGGGCGCGCAATCGCCGATGGTGGCTCCGGGCGCCATGTAGACCCGGTGGGTGGACAAGGCGATGAGCGCTCCCGCCGAAATCGCTTTTTTGGCCACGAACGCCGCCGTGCTGCACTTCTTGATGCCGCTGATGGCGTCGGAGATCTCGAAGGCCGCGTCCAACCGGCCGCCCCAGGTATCGACGTCGAACAGGATCACGTCGGGAACCGAATCGCCGGTGGTGGCCTGTTCGATCGCGCGCTTGACGAAGAATTCGAGCCCGGCATCCACTTCTCCGTGGATGGGGATCACCACCGAACGCAGGGCCCGGCCGCCGTCCGAGGTGTCGCCCGGGGCGGTGGAAACCTTGGAAACCGATTTCGCGGTATCTGCTTTTTCCGCGGCCGTATCGACCTTGG
>JAKPQQ010000210.1 GCA_029557215.1 Fibrobacterota bacterium
GGAACCGGACTGGGCGGGGTCGTCGTATTTCATGGACACCAGAACCTGCGCGGTGTCGCCAAGGCTCACGGTGGTGTCCGCGGAGATGGCGATCTGAGCCGCCGGAACGACAAGAACCGACAGCGTGTCCCTTCGGCGCATGCCCTGGTCGTCGCGGACCCATGCCGCGACGGCGTAGCGCCCCGGGTCGTTCCACACGATCCGGACCGAATCCAGTCCCTTGGGAGGAACGACCGAATCGTCGAGGACTCCGTCTCCGTTCCAGTCCACCATGAGCGAACGCAGCGCCTTCTCCGAGTCGGACGAGGACGCCCGCAGGACGAAGGGGTGACCGCGCCGGACGATGGCGTTCTCCTTGCCCGTGATGGCGATGCGGGGCGCGAGATTGGGGCGAGGAATGAACGGAGCTTCCCCGGACACCCATGAAACCTGGCCCATGGCCACGATGTCACCGTTCTTGTAGATCCTGTAGACCAGCAACAGCTTCGCGCCTTCCTGCGCGTTCACGGGGAATCGCACCACGCCGGCCTCGGTGCGCTTGGCGGGGTCCAGCCGCAGGGTGTCGGTCACCACGCCATCCTGCGACAGGAAGGCGAGCACGGAATCGGGCACGCCTTCGGCGGCGATGACCGAGGCGAGTCCGATGCCGAATTTCGTCTCGATCTCCTCGCTCGACGGCGAGGTTCCCTTGCTGTCGTCGCAGGCGAGGGGAACGAACCCCAGGAACGCGACAAGGAAGAGGATGGCGATTCGATTCAGTCCGCGAGTTCCGTCGTTGTTCATTCCACCACCGCGTCTACCGTCTTCTTCTGCGAAGTCGACGAGGAATTGTCCTGATTGAGCAGATACACCACGGCGACGGTCGCACCCGCGACGACCACCGTGCCTGCGACGACCCAAGGCCATACGTGCTGCTTTTCCGTGGTCAGCACGGAACGGTCGGATGTCGGCACTTTCTTGCCCGAGAAGATCTGGGCCATCTCCCACGCACCCCCGCGCAGCAAGGCATCCATGCCACCCTTGATGTCCAGGGCATGGCTCCGGAGATTCGCACCGGTTCCCACGTCGATCATCTTCAGGTTCAGCGTGAGGATCTTGTCGACCTTGG
>JAKPQQ010000085.1 GCA_029557215.1 Fibrobacterota bacterium
AGATTCTTGAGGATACCGCAGTAGTCGACGATCAGGCCGTTGGTCTTCCCGGCGGCGATGCGATTGGCGCGCGCGATGGCCTGCATGAGCGTGTGCGCCTTGAGAGGCTTGTCGAGGTACAACGTGTCAAGCGTGGGAACATCGAATCCCGTCAGCCACATGGCACAGACGATCGCCACGCGGAACGGGTGGTCCTTCTGCTTGAAGGCGATCTCGGGAGGGATTCCGTGCTTGCCGTCGGGCGAAGGGAAACCTTCTTCCATCAGGCGGCGATGGGCAAGGATGTCGAGCTTGTTCTTCTTGAATCGCTCGACTTCTCCCTGTTCCTGGCTCACGATCACCGCGATGCGCGTCTCGCGCATCCAGTGCAGCTTGCGAACCAGATCCTGCGATTCCTCCACCGAAGCCGCCCGGTGGACTTCCGACTCCAATGCCTGGATCCTGGCGTCCCACTTCTCCACGATCAGTCCGTGCATCTTGACCGCGGTCAGCTTGTCGATGCACACGAACATCGCCTTGCCGCCTTCCCAACCCGTGGAGTAGTGCTCCACGAAGTCGGCGGCGATCTGCTCCAGGCGCTTGGGAGCGGTGAACACGTGGTAGTCGCGGGCCAGTTCGCGCTCCAGCTTTTGCTGGACGTCCACGTCCTGGGTGTCGAATTCCGACAACTTCTCGGCGATCCGGTCGTTGAGTTCGGATGTGGCCACCTGCAGGTATTCGCCGCGCGCATCGTAGTAGAGGGGGACGGTGGCGTTGTCCTCCACGGCCCTCTGGAAGTCGTAGGTGGAGATGTATTCGCCGAACACCGTGCGGGTGTGGTGTTCCTCGCCCTGGATGAGCGGTGTTCCGGTGAACCCGATGAAGCTCGCGTTGGGAAGGGCGCTGCGCAGGTTCAGCGAGAGCGTTCCGCCCTGGGTGCGGTGGGCTTCGTCGGTGATCACGATGATGTCGTCGCGCAGCGAATAGGCCTGGCCCTCGCCCACCGGCTGGTTGAACTTCTGGATCAGGCTGAAGATCACCTTCTTCTGCTGCCCCAGGAGCACCTTCAAGTGCTCGCCGCTGGAGGCGCGGCAGGGTTCGGCGTCGTTGTTGGCGATGCCGCAGCCGGCGAAGGTGCCGTAGATCTGGGTGTCCAGCTCGTCGCGATCGGTGAGGATCAGGAAGGTGAAGTTGCCACCGATGGTCTGGTGCACCTTGCGCACCAGGTAGGCCATCGAGTACGACTTGCCCGACCCCTGCGTGTGCCAGAACACGCCCAGCTTCCCTTGGCGCTCCTTGCGCTCGCGCACGGCCTGCACGGCGCGATTGACCCCCAAAAACTGGTGGTTGCGGCTCACGATCTTGGCCACGCCGTCGGGCGACTCGTCGAAGACGATGAAGTTCTGGAACAGGTCCATGAGGTTGGTCCTGTCACACACGCCGCGCAGCACGGTTTCCGAATCGAACGACGCGGCATCCGTTTCGTCCAAGCGCTTCCATTCGTGGAAGTGCTCGAACTTCGACGACAGCGATCCGATCTTGGCTTCGATGCCGTTGGACAGGATCACCAAGGCGTTGTGGTGGAACAGCGACGGAACCACGTCCAGGTAGTCGCGGAAGTTCCCGTCGTAGGCCGCCCGGACATCCTTGGTCAGGTTCTTCAGTTCCATGAACACCAGCGGGATCCCGTTCACGAACCCCACGATGTCGGCGCGCCGCTCGTGCAAAGGCCCCTTCACCCAGAACTCCCGCACCGCCAGGAAGTCGTTGCTTTCGGGGTCCTTGAAATCGAACACCTTGAGCGTGCGTTCGTCCGTTTCGCCATCGGCCTTGCGGAATCGGACGCGGACACCTTCGCGCAGGAGCTTGTCCTTCTCGCGGTTGGTTGCCAGCAGGGAAAGTGAACTGGAACTCTCGGCGACGATCTTCACCGCATCGGCGTAGGCCGACTCGGGAAGGCCCGGATTCAATTTGCGAAGAGCCTCCAACAGGTACCGAGACAGCACGACGTCGCGCCGCGAGTCGCGTCCCAGCGTTCCTTGCGGACCGTACGTTTCGTCGAACGCGAGAACG
>JAKPQQ010000242.1 GCA_029557215.1 Fibrobacterota bacterium
CGCCACGCCGCGTGGTTCAAGGAAACGCGCGAGCTGTTCAGGACGCGCGGGCAGACCTGGCCTCCGGATCTGCTCAAACCCGCAAGAGCCGCGAACAAACCCGCACCGCCGACACGGAAAGGCAAACGCTGACAATCGCCTCGACGAGTTGCCATCGAAGCGGGTTGGCGTGTAAACTCATTCTTTCGCTCCCACCGGTACCGCCACCACCCAAGGATGGACGACAAATGGCCCAAGACGCGACCCTAGCCCTGCACGCCGGATACACGCCGGATCCCACCACCGGCGTCTGCGCGGTTCCTCTGTACCAGACGGCCTCGTACGTGTTCCGCGACGCGCAGCACGCGGCGAACCTGTTCGGCCTGAAGGAATTCGGCAACATCTACACCCGGTTGGGGAATCCCACCACCGATGTGCTCGAACAGCGCATCGCGGCCTTGGACGGCGGCGTGGCGGCGTTGGCGACATCGTCCGGACAAGCCGCGATCACCATGGCGATCCTGAACATCGCGCGCGCCGGCGACAACATCGTTTCCACTTCGTTCCTGTACGGCGGCACCTACAACCTGTTCAAGTACACCTTCGCGCGCCTGGGCATCACCGTGCGGTTCGTCGACGTGTCCAAGCCCGAGCAGATCGAAGCCGCGATCGACGACAGGACCCGCGCGGTCTACATGGAATCGATCGGGAACCCCAAGAACAACGTCGAGGACTTCCACACGATCTCGCGCATCGCCCACGGCAAAGGCGTCGCGTTCATCGTCGACAACACCGTATCCCCGCTGGTCTTCAAACCGCTGGAAAACGGCGCCGACATCGTGGTCTACTCCCTGACCAAGTACATGGGTGGGCACGGCACCAGCCTGGGCGGCGCCATCGTCGACGGCGGAAAGTTCCCCTGGAACAACGGCCGCTACGATGTCGAGTTCGTCCAGCCCGACCCATCCTACCACGGACTGGTCTACTGGGACGCGTTCGGACTGCACGACAAGGCGCTGGTGCGGGGAGCGGCGTTCGTCTTCAAGGCCCGGCTGCAGCTCTTGCGCGACATGGGATCGTGCCTCTCGCCGTTCAACGCCTGGCAGATCCTGCAAGGGATCGAGACCCTTCCGCTTCGCATGAAGGCGCACTGCGAGAACGCCCTCAAGGTGGCCCAATTCCTGTCGAACCATCCCGATGTCGAATGGGTCAACTACCCGGGACTCCCCACGCACCCCAGCCACGAAAACGCGAAGCGGTACCTGGACGACGGATTCGGAGGCATCATCGGGTTCGGGGTCAAGGGTGGCCGCGAAGCCGGCGCCAAGGTGATCGACAAGGTGAAGATCTTCAGCCACCTGGCCAACATCGGCGACGCCAAGAGCCTGATCATCCATCCGGCCAGCACCACCCACAGCCAGCTTTCGGACGATGAACTGCCGGCCACGGGAGTGACGGCGGACTTCATCCGCCTCTCGATCGGGCTGGAAGCGGTGGAAGACCTGATCGCCGACCTGGACCAGGCGATCACCAGCGCGGCGGCAGCCTGACGGTCCGAATGGACGATGCACCCCTTACCACGACGAATCCCGTCGTGGCGGGGACCTGGCTCCAGGGCACGAAGGCTCCGTGGAGCCCGGCCTTCCCCGACAGGATCCGACGCCCCGTGGCGTCCCGGATCTCCCATGCGCCCGTCCTTCCGGTCGCCGCGATGCGGATCCCCGAACGCTCGAAGACCACGTCGGAATCCGTCGGTCGCGCCCTCGGATCGATCCCGACGGATCCCGCCCCGGCGTAGTCCGCCGCACCGAGCACCAACGCCCGCGCGGTGGTGTCGAATCCGTCGGCTCCGGTGCAATTGGCGTCCTCGTAGGTCATGGCCATCACGTCCTCCCGGTGGTTGATCCACCAGAATCCCTCGGGATACTGGGTTCCGGTCGCCTCCACCCAGCTCTGGATGAAGTCCCAGTCCTCGAACCACCCCTGTCGCGCGTGCGCCTGGACCCCGGCGATGAATTTCTTCTCCAGTTCCACGAACGCGCTCGAAGTCCCCCCGACGTCGTGCATGAAGAAGAACCGCGTGCAGTTGAGCCGGTCGGAATGGAGATTCAACGCGACCTCGACCGGAATCGTCCCCGCCATCATCTGCTCGAACCTGGCCTTGAGCGCCTTCGTCTCGGGTTGGAGCGCAGGCTTGTTCCAGTTGCTCTCCAGATCGATCCCGTTGGCGTTCCAGCGGGACAGACCCATTTCCACGCCGTCGGGGTTGTACATGGGCACGACATGGAACAGGAACTCCCTCCGCAAGCGACCCGCGAGTTCGCCGGAATCCAGGAGGAACCGGATCGCTTCGTTGGCGATGCGCTGGGATTGGACCTCGGCGGGGTGCGTCCTGGCGTGGAACACGACCCGTTTTTTGGGGCCTTCGCGAAGCGGAACCGCACCCAGGCTGTCGGTCGAGTCGGAAATCGTCACCATCCAGATCGCGCGTCCCTGCAAGGTCGCCCCGATGGAATCCAGCCGGACATCGCGATGGTTCTTCCATTCCCGCAGATCCCGCAGGAGCGAATCGTAGCCGTAACCCCAGCCATCGGTGGAATCGGATGCGGCACGCGGCGACGAGACAGCCGCACCGACGACCAAGGAGAGCACGACCGCCGCGATTCGGGACAAGGAGGGCATCCGTACAAACTACCCTTCGCGCACGTTCAAATCCCCGTCAATTCGGCCATTTCAGGACCCGCATGTCGATCCCGCTTCGCGTGTTGTAGACCGTGCAACCGGCGTCGTTGGTGGATTTTCCGTCCTCGATCCTTTCGCTGTCGAAGACGTCCACGGTGTCCCCGTTGCGGACATAGCGGGCCACCACCCAGTACTTCACGAAGCTGAGCCCCTTGACCTCGTCGCTCTGGGTCCCCTTGGCGGGCGACCAGGAATAGGGGATGCTTCGGTTGTCCCGAGGATCGAGCGAGATGATCACGGTGTCGAACCGCGATGGATCGGAATACCGCACCTGCAGGCTGCCCGAGGCGGGACGAGGCTGGTCGCGACAGGGGGTCCGGCTGGAATCGACCGTCGAACTCATGTCGCCGCAGGCGGCGAGGACCAGGGCGGTCGCCAGGATGGATCCGAATGGGATCTTGTTCAATGCCATTGGATGGTCCATTCGAAGCGGAGTTTGCTGTGGTCGATCTGCTCGGAGGACACGTAGCGCACCCCGAGCCTCTGGTATCGGAGGAATCCGATCTCCAATCCCCCCCAGAACGCGGTTTCCCAGTCGGGCGAAAGATCGGTCCCGTAGTAGGAACCGAGGATGTTCTCCATCCCGAATCCCGGCAACACGGAAAGATCCTTGTTGCCCAACTGGTAGCGGATCCCGGTGACGAACCCGTAGCGGAGCAGCTTGACCTGGTTCCAGTAGTGCGGACGGATCTTGACCAGATCGACCTGGCGGTAAGGGTTGATCCAGAAATCCTCGCTGACCACCAGACCCTTGGCGTGGAACGACGGCCCGGCGAACAGCGCGAAATCCGTTTCGGACGCGCGCATCCCGAGCCGGAATCCGACCGGTCCGGGATCCGACTTCGCCTGCGCCCCCGCGATGGCCAACAGTAGGAGAGATGCGATCCGTTTTGCGGTCATGCCGGCCTTCGCCTTTTCCGGGTCGCTCGCCGTCATCCACCGGACACGACGTCAAAACCCCGATACGGAAAAGAATACCGTCAAAAACCGGCGCGCGCACCCCTTGGTGTGAGCGCCGTCACCCTCGGTCCCCGATGTGGAAGGAGCGGTCAGCTCCCGACCTCGATCCTCCCGTCCCGGATCCGGCAGGCGAACACCTTGAGCCTGGCGCCCGGCTCGTCGAGTCCGACCCCGTCGTCCAACCGGTAGGCCCGCTTGTGCAACGGACACATGACCACCGCGTGGCCTTCCCGATCCCCCACGATTCCCTGGTGCATGACCGCCGCCGCCTTGTGCGGACAGACGTTTTGCACCGCCTTGACCACGGCCGACGAGATGCGGAACACCGCGATCTGGCGATTTCCGACCAGGACGGCGGTTCCCGCCCCGATGCTCAGATCGTCCAACGCGCAGACGTCGCTCCAGGTCGTCGCGGTCTCCGTCGTCTGTTCCACGGATTGTTCAAGCATGGCATCACCTCCATCGGCATATGAAGCGTCGCTTTCGACGTCGGAACGGAACATGGAATCCTCCACCTCGATTTCGTGTTCGCGGTAGGGATCCTCCCAAGGATTTTCGGATCGGATCTCGATCAGGGCATGCTCCATGGCTCACCTCCCCGCCGGGACGCGCTGGCCCCGTTCGCGCTCGAACCTGATCGAAGGGTTGGGACGAGGATCGTTCGCGAAGGACCGGAACCGCTTGAGGATCGAAGGATCCTCCAGGGCGACCTTCCACTCGCACCGGAAGCCCTTGACCAGATCGTCCATCTGCGATTCGAGCTTCGAGCAGATCCCGAGCGAGTCTTCCAGGACCACCTTGCGCAGCTCGTCCACGCCGCCGATCTCCTCGATCCACACCGAGGTGCGCGTCAGGCGGTCGGCGGTGCGGATGTAGTGCATGAGCACCCGGTCGATCAAGGACAGGATCTGGTCGGTGGGCACGTCCTGCGCCAGGAGATCGGCGTGGCGGGGCTTCATGCCGCCGTTCCCGCACACGAACAGGTTCCAGCCTTTTTCCGTCGCGATCACCCCGATGTCCTTGCTCTGCGCCTCGGCGCATTCGCGCGCGCAACCCGATACGGCGAACTTCAGCTTGTGCGGAGCGCGGATCCCCTTGTAGCGTTCCTCGATGGCCAGCGCCAGGTGGGTGGAATCCTGCACCCCGAACCGGCACCAAGTGCTGCCCACGCAGGACTTCACCGTGCGCACCGACTTCGCGTAGGCGTGCCCCGATTCGAACCCGGCGTCCACGAGTTCCTTCCAGATCAGAGGCAGTTCCTCCAGCCGGGCTCCGAACAGGTCGATGCGCTGCCCACCGGTGATCTTGGTGTAGAGATCGTACTTGGCGGCCACGTCGGCGATGACGCGCAAGGCCTGTGGAGTGATCTCGCCGGCGGGGATGCGCGGAACCACCGAATAGGTCCCGTTCTTCTGGATGTTGGCCAGGAACCGGTCGTTGGAATCCTGCAAGGCGTCGCGACCACCCGAGATCACATGCCCGTTCCAGAGGCTCGCGAAGATGCTCGCCGCGACGGGCTTGCAGATCTCGCACCCCATCCCCCCTTTGCCATGGCTTTCCATCAGCGTCGCGAAATCGCGGATGCCTTCCTTCCAGGCGATGTCGAACAGTTCGGCCCGGGAGTGTTCGAAATGCGCGCAGATCCCCTTTGGCACCGCCACGCCCTTTTCCGCGAGACGCTTCTTGACGATTTCCGTCACCGCCTGGGCGCAACTTCCGCACCCTGTACAGGCGCGGGTGGACTTCTTGACGGCGGTGAGATCGGCGCAA
Source organism: Fibrobacterota bacterium (assembly GCA_029557215.1). Classification (GTDB taxonomy): domain Bacteria; phylum Fibrobacterota; class Fibrobacteria; order UBA5070; family UBA5070; genus UBA5070. The sequence goes on from JAKPQQ010000242.1 coordinate 5,452, forward strand.
CCCGCGTCCACGGCGGCGACGATCCTGGAACGGCGGATGTTCTCGCAGTTGCAGACGATCGGATCGTCCGATCCGGCCGAACCGGATCCGGCCGGAGCCAGGAGGGACCTCGGATCCTCCGGAAGCGGATCGCCGGATTCCAGCGCGGCGGCGAGTTCGCCGAAGGGGCTCAGGTCGCCCACCAGCACGGCTCCGTGGAGCGCGCGGGTATCGGTCCTCCAGACCAGTTTCTGGTAGATTCCCTTGCGCGGATGGCTCACGACCAGATCTTCGAATCCATCGCCTTCCACCACCACGTCGCCGATCGATCCGACATCCACCCCCAGGAGCTTGAGTCGGGTGGCCGGCTTGTAGCCGGGGAACGGTTTGGAGGACCCGGCGATGTCGTTCGCTGCGGATTCCGCCATGCGATACCCGGGAGCCACCAGCCCGTGGACCATGCCGCGGTGCAAGGCGCACTCCCCGATCGCCCAGATGCCAGGGGCCGAGGTCCTCATGCGGTCGTCGACCTCGATCGCCCCGCGTTCGCCGACCTTGATCCCGGCGGATCGGGCGAGTTCGTCGCGAGGACGGATGCCCGCGGAGGCCACGACGATCTGCGCCGGCACGACCGTGCCATCGGCCATGCGCAATCCCGAAACCGCTCCGTCGCCCACGATCGATTCGCTGCGGGCGTCCAGCAGGACCTTCACGCCCAGCGACTCGATGGAACGCCGCAGGAGCCCGGACGCGGCCTCGTCGAGCTGCCGGGCCATCAACCGCGAGGCGAATTCCACGACGGTGGTCTCCAGTCCCAGGTCCACCAGCGCCTTGGCGGCCTCCAGCCCCAGCAATCCGCCGCCGATCACGACGGCCTGCTTGCAGGATGCGCCCCAGGCCTTGATCCGTTCCACGTCTTCGATGGTCCGGTACGCGAAGAACCCGGGAAGCTCGCGCCCCGGAAGCGGCGGCACGAACGGCGCCGAACCGGTCGCGAACACGATCTTGTCGGCCGACCATGTCCTGCCGGATTCCGTCGCCACGGACAGGTTCGCGGCGTCGACGGAGACCACGCGGTCGCCGGTCACCAGCTCCACCTCGTTTTCCGCGTACCAACCCGGAGGCAGCATCGAGAGCTGGTCGGGTGACGATCCGGAAAACAGGGAGGACAGGTGCACCCGATCGTAGGGAGCGCGGGATTCTTCGCCGATCACGGTGATCCGCGCCTGGGGAGCCAGTTCGCGCATCGTTTCGCAAAAGCGAGAGGCCACCATGCCTGCCCCGACGACCAGGATGCGAGGGCTTGGAACGAGAGGAGTATTGGAATCCATGTGCAACCACCACCGAAATTCGGTTCTGTGGGCGCCCATGGTCCGGACGGGCCGGTTGCCGTTGGCGTTCTGCCTCATTGTTCACGCAAACTCCAGGCCAAGCATCGATTCCGGAATCGAACCCGAAGCGGCCTGTCGGATCCGCATTTGTGTCAATCGCAATTCGTGACATTCCAGATTTTGGCGAATCACCTTCGCCAAACACCCACGGCGTCGATCAACGCGCCAGGAGGGCGATCGCCTCGAGGATCGCCACCACCACCGCCAGCAGCGCGATTCCTTGCCACTGCCGGATCCGCGTCCGGGCATCGAACCTCTCGGAGGAGACCGCGTCTTCCACCCGCTCCCGTCGTTCGAGCAGGACTTCCAGTTCCGACACGACCTGGAACCGTTTTTCGGGATCGGGTTCGATGGCCTTCATCACGATGCTCTCCAGCCACGAAGGAATGTCGGGATTCCAGCGCGAAGGGGGCGGAGCCGCACCGAACCTGGGTCTGGAGAACGGTTCGATCTCCCCGTAGGGCAATCGGCGCGTCAAGCATTCGTAGAGAGTGACACCCAACGCGAAGATCTCCGTGCGCTCCTGGGCGACGGCTCCTTCGAACAGTTCCGGCGCCATGTACGAGGCTGTTCCCGGCACGCCTCCTCCGTCGGCGAAGGCGTCCACGCGGGCCACGCCGAGATCCGTCAACATGTGCCTGCCAGCCTCGTCCCTCAGGATGTTGTCGGGCTTCACGTCGCGATGCAGGACCCCTTGCCTGTGCAGGGCCCGCAGGGCCGATGCGACATCCAAGCCCAACCGGGTCGCCGCGTAGGCGTCCATGGCGCCGTCCCTCGACAGGATCCGTCGCACCGGGACGCCGGAAGTCCACGGCATCGCGTAGTAGAGCCGCGTGCGGCGCCCGGGCCGCAGCGCCAGGACCGGCACCACGCCCGGATGCGAGATCCTTCGCCCCAGCCACTCCTCGCGCAGGAATTCCGCTTTCTGCGATTCCTCCTCGACCGCCGCGGGCACCGGGATCTTCAGCACCACCCGCCGTTCCTCCTCGCGATCGTCGGCGAGCCACACGCTCGATGTCCGGCTCGAACCGATCCTGCGATGCAGACGGAATCCGTCGAATTCGTCGCCTTCCACCGGCGGTGGATCCACGGCTTCCAGCCGCGACGAATCGCCCAGCCACGAGGCCTCGGGATCGCCCACGTCGTCGATCCGCGCCAGCACCACCGTCGCGTCGTCGTCGTTTCCCCGTTCCCGCGCGGTCCGGACCAGGCGTTCGGCGAGATCGTCCAAGGCCCCGCCTCCGGCCAGGAGAGCCCCAAGCGAGGCGGGATCGAACGACTTGTGGAATCCGTCCGTGCCCAGCACCACCCAATCGCCCGGCCGGACCTCCTCCCTGGCCAGCTGCGCCACGATCCCGTCGTCGAGCCCGATCGCGCGATGCAGGACCGATCGCAGATCGGGATCGTCCCAGACGTGGTCCACCGAGAGCTGCCTGGCCTCGCCGGAACGGACGAGCCACGCGCGACTGTCGCCCACGTGGGCCAGGATCAGTTCGCGTCCGGCCACCGCGACCATCGTGAGGGTGCAGGCCGCCCCCGGATGATCCCGCCTGGCCAGACGATTCCTGTCGTCGAACAGGTCCTTGAGGCAGCGGGCGCCGCTCCAGGTCTCGGGGCTGGAATACCATCCGCTCAGGATCCCTTTCACGGAGTCGCGGGCCAAGGCGCCACCACCACGCCCCTTGCCCACTCCGTCGGCCACCGCCAACGCCACGCCCTTGGACCGCAGCGCGTCGTGTTCCGGCGTCGCGACCGCCGCGAAGTCCTGGTTTTCGCCTTTGGCCCCGGGAAGGCTCGCCTGGCCCACCGCGATGGACAGGGGCATCCTAGATCCGAGCGGTCGTGTTCAGCGGAGACCCCCAGGTGCTGCGCCATCTGCGCTTGACTCCGAGCACACCCAGGAACGCGAGCACGGCGAGCCCCACGAACACGTAGAATCCCGTGGCGTAGGTACCGGTCACCTGCTTGGCCACGCCGAGGGAGGTCGCGAGATAGAACCCGCCGAGTCCGCCCGCCATGCCCACCAGGCCGGTGAGCAGACCGATCTCCTTGCGGAACCTCTGCGGAATCAGCTGGAAGACCGAGCCGTTTCCCATCCCCAGTCCCAGCATGCCCGTCACGAAGAACACCAACGTCAGCGCGATGTTCTGGGAAAAGACCGCGACCAGCGCCAAGGACACCGCCACCACCAGGTAGATCGTTTGCAGGCTGCGGATCCCGCCGAACCTGTCGGCGACGCGTCCCCCGATCGGACGGGCGACGGAACCCGCCAGGACGCATCCGGCGGCCAGGTATCCGGCATGGACCGGGTCCACTCCGAATTGCGCGTTGAAGTAGATGACAAGACTTGCCGCGAGACCCGAAAACCCGCCGAAGGTCACCGAGTAGAATCCCATGAACCACCAGGTGTCCTTGTCCTTGAGGACCTTGCCGTACTGGCGCAGCGTCTTGGGCGGCGGCTGGTCCGGAGCGTCCTTGGCAAGCCACACGAACGCCAGCAAGGTGAGCAAGGCCGGGATCAGCGCGACGCCGAACACCGCGTTCCACCCCAGGTGCTTGGCCAGAAGCGGCGCGAACAAGGCGGAAAACACCGTGCCCGAATTCCCAGCCCCGGCGATCCCCATCGCCAGCCCCTGCGCTTCGGGCGGATACCACCGCGACGCCAACGGCAGCGACACGGCGAAGGAAGCCCCCGCGATGCCCAGGAACAATCCCAGCACGTGGACCTGCGACAACGTGTGGATGCCGCCGATCCATGCCCACGACAGCCCGCCGATCACCAGAACCTGACCGACGATTCCTGTCGCCTTGGCGCCGATCCGATCGACGGCCATGCCCATGAAGAAGCGCGCGAAGGCCCCCGAAAGATACGGCAGCGCCACCATGAATCCCTTCTGGGAAGGATCCAGATCGAGATCCTTGGCGATCGCCACTCCCAGAGGCCCGAGCAGGACCCAGATCATGAACGAGATGTCGAAGTAGAGGAACGACGCGAAGAGAGTCGGGGGGTGTCCCGCTTTCATGAATTCCTTGATCTGCATGGCTGTGGTCCTCGGCTCGTGCGCTTGTCTGTTCGCTGGCTCGAGCCCGCTTGTGCCGTGGATCGATTCCCGGCATTCTGCGGTTCGAGCGACGCGGCGGACCGGACGGGCCGGAATTCCTCTTCGTCGACGGGCCTAGCGGCCCGAAGGAAGGCTCAAGCACAAGTCGCGCCAAAATCGAGCGGAACAACGGTTCCCGGGGTGCCGCCGCGAAGGTCCCTGGATGTCAAGGATTGTCGTTTGACATTCCGATCTCGCCAGACGGTCGGCGACCCGAATCACGATTACCGCACCCGATGATCGCCTTTCAGGCCGCGCGAGAAGACAACTCGTTCGCCACGAACACCTCCAGCGTGGTGCGCCGCAGATAGTCCATGAAGATCGAATTCGTGTGCTCGACGGTTTCCTGCAATCCTTTGGAAAGCACCCAGGAATCGTCGAACTCCGATTGGCACAGTCCGCTCCGACGGAACGCCTCCACCACGTCCCAAAGGGCGATGGCTTCCGGTTCGCGCGCGAGGACGTACCCGCCTCCTGGTCCCCTGTGCGAGCGGACGATTCCGCATTGCGTCAGATGTCCGAGCAACCGCGCCACCCAAGGACGCGGCAGTTCCTCGCGCAGGGCAAGTTCCTCGGCGGTGACCAGCACCCCGCTTTCCCAGTGCGCCGACAGGCCGGCGAGGATGCACAACGCCTTGGACAGGGTCTTTCCCAACCGCAGCGAAACCGGCAGGGCGAGCGAAGATTCATGCATGGTGGTCCTCCTGGCGCGATGGAGATCCGTCGGATCCCGATCGACGGCAGGTTCCGAGTTCGATCGGGATCGCAGCCTTGATCAGGACCGTCAGGACGGTCAGCCCCATTCCCCAGATTCCCAACGTCACGCGGATCTCCGTCCACGAGGGATGGTAGTCGGTCATTTCCCCCAACGGCGACGGAATCAGGCCGGGAACGATCAGGCCCATGCCCTTCTCGATCCAGATGGCCACGAACAGCGTCGCCGCCGCCGCGTAGAGCACGGGCATTTTCCGTCGCAGGGGGTTGATGGTCAGCACGAGGGTGGCCAGGACGTTCATCCCGATCGCCGTCCAGATCCACGGAACAAGGGCCGAATGCCCGTGCAACCCGAAGAACAGGTACACCGCGCTCGCCGAGTGCTCCGACACGTGGTAGAACTCCTTGAACAGCTCCGAACCCAGCATGACCAGGTTGATCTGCGCCGCCACGGTGACGATGACCGACAATTTCCGGAGCGTCTCTTCCTTGATTTCGTAGGCGGTGTTGTGCCGCACCACCGCCAGCACCAGGAGGATGAACGACGGTCCGGCGGCGAAGGCCGACGCGAGGAAGCGCGGCCCCAGCAGTGCGTTGTTCCAGAACGGCCGGGCCACCAGTCCCGCGTACAGGAACGCCGTGACCAGGTGGATGCACACCGCCCACATCACCGACAGCACCACGAAGGGCACGTACTTGCGCTTGTCGGGTTGTTCGCCCTTCCAGTGCTTGAACAGGAGGTAGAACGGGATCAGGGTGTTCAACGCGAGATACCCGTTCAACACCAGGGTGTCCCAGGTGAGCATCGATTCGGGCCAGTTGAAGTACCCGACCACGGGGATCATGTGCCAAAGACGCATGGGGCCTCCCACGTCCACCATCACGAACGAAAGGCACATCAGGAGCGCGGCGACGGCCACACCCTCGCCCACCAGCACCGCCTTGCGGAAATCGACGTCGTGCAGGATGTAGGTGGGGAGCACGAGCATCACCGCCGCGGCCGCCATGCCCACCAGGAACGTGAAGTTCGAAATGTACAGGCCCCAGCTCACGATGTCGTTCATGCCGGTCACGACCAGACCGTGCCGGAACTGGTCGGAATACGCCAATGCCCCGGACCCCATGAGAAAGGCCAGGAACGCCATCCAGAGGTGGTAGCGCCGTCCTCCGGCGACCGCGTTGCGGATTCCGTCGCGGAAGAAATGGATCAGGTCGCGGATCATGCGGTTCGCCTTGCTCGAGGATGCGTCAGTCGGTGAAATACCAGAACTTGGGTTCGGTCCCCAGGTCTTCCTTGAGTCGGAACACCTTCTTGGTCGCCAGAACCTGTCGGATGTCGGAATCGGGATCCAGCAGATTCCCGAACACGCGCGCGCCGGTGGGGCAGGCCTCCACGCAAGCGGGATTCTTCCCTTCGCGCGACCGCGCCACGCAGAACGTGCACTTCTCCATCACGCCCTTGGTGCGCAGTCGATTGCCCAGGTAGTGCTGGGATCCGTTGATCTGGTCGACCGGAACCTCGGGCTCCTGCCAATTGAAGCGGCGCCCGAAATACGGACACGCCGCCTCGCAGTAGCGGCACCCGATGCACCAGTCGTAGTCGACCACGACGATGCCGTCCTTTTCCTTCCAGGTGGCCCCGACCGGACAGACCTTGGTGCACGGGGGATTCTCGCAATGGAAGCATTGCGTGCCCAGGTAGAAGTGGCCTTCGGCAGGCACCTCGTGGGTGATGCTCCCGTTTGCCGATTCCAGGGACATCGATCCGGGTTCCATCTCCCAGATCTTGATGTACTGCATGTTGGTCGCGCGGTCCTGGTTGTTTTCCTCCACGCAGGCCTTCACGCACTCCATGTAGCCTTCGCACTTGGACACGTTGAACGCGTACCCGAACAGGACGCCTTCGCGGGGCGCCGTGGTCCGGATCTCGACGTCGGCTCCCTGCTCGAGCCAGGCGAGGCGCTCCAGGCGCTCCACGGTCCGGCGTTTTTCGTCGTCGGTCATGATCCGGAAGTTCTTGCGCAACTGTTCCTTGAACCGCAGGCGGAGCGCCTCGTCCTGCGGGGACTCCCTGCGCGCGACCGCGCCCGAATCCACTCCGGGTTCGACCGTATCGCATCCCGCCACGACGGCCAAGGCGGTGCCCGCTCCGGCCACGGCAAGGCCGGCAAGGATCTTGCGCCGACCTTCGTCGACCGCGGGAGCGCAGCCGCATCCTCCGGAACAAAGCGTCTTGCCGGATTCCGACTGGGCTCCGGCGGATTCGAACCCGAAGAATTTCCCCAATTTGGAAGCGTTCATGGATGCGTCCATCCCCCCTCGCGCACGGGTGCGCTGTTTTCCGGTTCGATCGCGGGCATGCGGCTCTTGAACGCGGGGTCGTGCGGATTGTGGCACCCGGTGCAGTTCTGGACCACGCGCTCCCCCGCCCAGCCTCCCAGGCGCTTGCCGTGCGCGCCGATCGCCCAGTCCTGCGCTTGCTGGAAATGGCATTGCGCGCAGACCAGGTAGGGCTTGTTCCACCCGACACTGTCTCCGGAAAGCGTCCTGAGCGTCATGCCCTTGTCCGGCGCATGGCAAGTGAAGCAATCCATCGTCTTCGCATCGGCATGGTGCAGATCCAATCCCCAATGCGCCTTCTGGGGACCCGAGCGCTTGCCGTCCGGGACGAATCCTCCGGAGTGGCAGTCGGTGCACCGGTACTTCTTGATCTGGTCGTGGCGCGTGGCCACCCGGAACGGCGCGGGGGCGGCTCCCTGGTACTGCGTCGGTTCGCTCGATCCGTGGTACAGGTGTTCGGCCTGCTCCGGGGGAATAGGATCGCCCTTGAAGGTCGTGTCGTCGCGGACCTTGTCCAGCACCTTTTCATGTTCGCCCGGCTTGCATCCCGCGAGCGCCCCGGCGATCGACAACAGCGCGACCACGACAAAATCCGTTCCTCTGGAGCTCATTTCAGGTCCTTCGCGAATCCGCCCTCGGCGACGGACGGCACGTGGCATTGGCGGCAGTTCGTGCGTTCGGGATGGCTGGTGCGGATCTCGGCGGGAGCCGAAGGTCCCGCGTGGCAGGCCAGGCAGTTGCCGCGGTATTGGATCGAGTGCGGAATCATGGGAGGCCCCGTCGGCTGCGAACGGGCGTCCAGGACCGGATGCGGAGGCTTCTTCCAGCCCGAGGGCTTGAACGCGTCGCCACCGTCGCCCGGCACATGGCACTGCCGGCACGACGTCCACTCCGGATGCGGAGTCGGAGGCGCGTAGCGATCCATGGAAGGCACGTAGCCGCCGTCCCGATGGCAATTGAGGCAGTTGAGCGTTCCGGTGCGTTCGTTCTCCTCGGAGACGGGGTGGGGAATCCACGGCGGCGCTCCGTCGAACGCGCGGCGCGCCCGGTGGCTTTCCATCGTCCGCGACTTTCCGATCGACGGCGCCGAATCCGCCAAACGGTATCCCGCCTGGAGGTCGCGGTACATGCCGCCCTGCTCGGCGTCGTGCGCCCGCGCGACGGAATCCGACACGCCCTCGACGGCGCCGTCCGTCGTGCGATCCCTTTCGCGACAGCCGGACAAGAGCATCGCCCCGACCCACACGACCAGGAGAACCCTGTTCATCGCGCTCACGCCTTCTCGACGCGCACGGCGCATTTCTTGTAGTCCGGCTGCTTGGAGATCGGACAATGTCCGTCGAGCGTCAGCTCGTTCACCAGGTAGGTTTCGTCGAAGAACGGCACGAAGACCTGCCCTGGTTCCGGAACTCCGCGACCATCGACAGAAGCGGGAAACACCATGGTTCCGCGCCGCGAAGTGAGCCGCACCTTGTCGCCGTCCTTGATCCCCATCCGTTTGGCGTCTGCGGGGTTCACCTCCACGTAGGCGTTGGGAACAGCCCGGTGCAGAACCGGAATCCGTCGGGTCATGGAACCCGAATGCCAATGCTCGATCACACGCCCCGTGCAGAGCCAGAACGGATACTGCGCGTCGGGCGATTCTGGCGGAAGCTCGTACGGCCTGATCCACAGGTAGGCCTTGTGCTCGGGGTTCCCGTAGAAGTCCCAGCTCGATCCTTTGGCCGCAGGGTCGTACTTGCCGTGGTAGCGCCACTTGGTGGACTTGCCGTTCACGTACGGCCAGGGCACTCCGGGCTCCTTGCGAAGCACCTCCAGCGGAGCCATCCCGTGCTTGTCGCCGGCCTGGTGGCGCGCGTATTCGGTATACGATTCCGCCGCGTAGTTCGCGCGGGTCCAGGGGAACTCCTTCTTGAACCCCAGGCGGTGCGCCACCTCGATGATCTGCCAACCGTCGGGCATGGCTTCGCCCGGAGGATCCACCAACTGGTTCCAATGCTGGGTGCGGCGTTCCGAATTCCCGTACAGTCCCTCGCGCTCGATCCACATCGAACTGGGCAGGATCACGTCGGCGATTTCCGTCGTCGGGGTCGGGTAGACGTCGCTCACCACGATGAACCGGTCTTCTTTCTGGACCGCGTCGCGATAGCGCTTGAGCTTGGGCATGGTCACCATGGGATTGGTCACCTGCACCCAGAGGAACCGGATGTCGCCGCGATCCAGTCCCCGGAAGATCTCCACCGTGTGCAGACCGGGCTTGGGGTCGATCCGTTCCACGGGCACACCCCAGATTTCGGCGGCATGCTTGCGGTCGTGCTCGTTGGTCACCACGCCGTGCGGAAGCCGGTGCGCCAGCGTTCCCACTTCGCGCACGGTGCCGCAGGCCGAAGGCTGTCCGGTGAGCGAGAACGGGCTGTTGCCGGGCGTCGCGATCTTTCCCGTGAGCAGGTGCAGGTTGTAGACCAGATTGTTGATCCAGGTGCCGCGCGTGTGCTGGTTCATTCCCATGCACCAGAGGCTCATGACCTTGCGGGACGGATCGCCGTACAACCGCGCCAGGTACCGGATGTCGGACGCCTTGACGCCGGAGATCTTCTCCACCTTTTCCGGAGTGTAGTCCTCCAGGAACTTCTTGTATTCGGCGAGATCGGTGGCGACCGGTTCGTCCTTGAAGTTCTCCTTGTCGACCAGTCCGTAGCCGATGTTCGTCTTGCCCTTCTTCACGATCACGTGGTCGGCCAGGAACCGTTTGTCGTGCCAGCCGTTCTTCAGGATCTCGTGGGCGATGCCGTTGGCCAGCGCGAGATCGGTGTTGGGCTTGAAGATGCAGTGCAGATCGGACGCGTGGCTGGTGCGGGTGGTGCGGGTAGATAGATCGATCAGCTTGACCTTCGGGTCGTTCTGCTTGCGCTCGAGCATGCGCGAAAACAGAACAGGATGCATCTCGGCGGGATTGTTGCCCCAGGTCACGAAGACGTCGGCGTGGTCGAAGTCGTCGTAGCACCCCATGGGCTCGTCCATGCCAAAACTCGTCATGAACCCCGTGACCGCCGACGACATGCAAAGGCGAGCGTTGCCTTCCAGGTTGTTGTTGCCCAGGCAGCCCTTCATGAACTTGCTGGCCACGTAGCCGTCGGGAATCGTCCACTGCCCCGATCCGTACATGGCCACCGCGTTCTTGCCGTGCTTTTCCTGCGTCTCCTTGATCTTGGACGCGACCAGATCCAGCGCCTCGGCGAGAGGCACCCGCACGAGCTTGCCGTTCCTGCGCACCATGGCGTTGGTCAGGCGGTCCTTGCCATAAAGCGCAAGGATGCTGTGGAAGCCTTTCACGCAGGCCATGCCGCGATTGACAGGACTTGCCGGATCGCCCTTGACCGCGACGGCCATGCCGTCCTTCACGGCCACCAGCAGGCCGCAACCGGTCCCGCAGAACCTGCACGGGGTCTTCTGCCACTTGTAGCCGCCGTCGATGCCGCCTTGCCGCGCTTCGCCCGCGAACGCGACGCCGGGAACGAGTTCGACCGCGGCGGCCATCGCCGTCGTCGAAGCCATCATTTTCACGAACGCTCTGCGGTTGGTGTCGATTTCCGTCATGGCATGTCCTCGGCATGGGCGAACACGAGAGTGGCCTGCGCCAGGCTCCCGATGGATTGCAGCGCATCGTGGAGAATCTTGTCCGACCCCGGGTCGGGCGTGTCGCTCACCAGGACGGCCAAGCGCTCCGAATCGTCCATGCGCACTTCGCAACCAGGCAGCGCCGACGCGTCGGCGACCAGGTCGACGAGGCGACCGGGTTTGGGAAACAGGATCCAGCTGGCGACAGGCATGGCGGTCGTTTCGGAGAAACGGCGGACGTTCCTGGAGCGAGCGGCCGGACCGCGGTGCGCTTCATTCTGTAATTAGAAGTATTTAATTCTTCTTTTACGAGAACGCAAGCGCATTTTCCGGCATTGTCGAGCCGATCCGACGATCCCTATCCGGAAACAGGCATGCTCCGAACGCCAACGGACTCTGGTCCAAAACCGCATAACTGGGCGAACTCTCCACGGTCGCCATGTGGCGACCGCCGAGCGATCATTCGACGAAGACCTCGCGATGGAACGCCTGGAGGCAGATGCGGTCGAGGTCCGACTCTAGGGCCGTGCTGGGAAGATGCCCCCACCAGACCAGACGTTCCAGGAGCGGCAGAAGCTTGGCCGGCGAAGGCTCGTTGACGCCGGTGAACCGCAGGAATCCCGGACTGGACACGACGCGGTTCCAACCCGCCTGGAGCTTGCGTTCCAAGGCGTTGCGCACCAGCTGCGCCTGGGTGTTCACGTAGAACTTGTCGGCCAGGATCCGGGTGGCCTCGTCCAGGTTCGCCGGATCCTCCAGCCAGCGCGACGCGGCGGCCAGCGCCAGCAGCACGGATCGGTGTTCCTGGGTGTTCGATTCGTGCCAGGCGCGACGCACGGCCAGGACCTTCTCGGGCACGTCCCCCATCACCTGGTCGCCCAGGGCCACGATACCCCCCAGCTTGGAGGTCGTGGTCCGCTGGTTCCAGGGTTCGCCTGAACAGAATCCGTCAATCTGTCCCTCGCGCATCCGCCGCGCCATCTCCTGCGGCGGGCAGACCTGCAGGGAAATCCGCGGACCGACTTCCAGTCCGCCGGACTGGAGCCATTCGCGCAGGGTCAGTTCCTGGGTGGATCGCTCCATCACGATCCCGAAGTTCAGGTTCGAACCGGGATTGGCCTCCAGCCAGCGCTGGAGGTCCGAACCGTCGGCGACTCCGTCGCGGCAGAGCCGGTTGGACAACGTGATGGCGTTGGCCGAGCTGGAAAGCACCCAGGCGGTGGCGAGGGGCTCCTCGATCCCGGCGGCACCGGCCGCGGCGAGCACGGGCAACGTCGCCAACAGGTGCGCGCCGTCCAATTCGCCTTGCTGGAGCCGTTCCAGCAGCTGCGTCCAGTTCTGGAGCTTGCCGAGCTTGACTTCCACGCCTTCGCGCGCGAAGAAGCCGATCTCCTTGGCCATCACGAGCGGCGCGCTGTCCACCAGCGGAAGAAATCCGATCTTCATGGGTCCTTTGTTGGGCCTTTCCCGACCTTCACCGCCGCATGCTTGTAGGACGGTTCGCGACTGTGCGGATCGAAGGACGGAAAGGTAAGGACATTGACGCGCCGATCGTGCATGGGAAGGAACACCACGCCTTCGGCCATGTTGGGGGTGGATACCAGCCTGGCCGTCAAGCTTCCTCGGCGGGAGGCCACCTCGACCATGGAACCGGGCTCCAAGCCCCGCGACGCCGCGTCGTCGGGGTTCATTTCCAGGAACAGTTCCCGCGGCGACATCGCTTGCAGGATCGCGGATTTTTCGGTCCTGGTTCCGGTGTGCCATTGGGACGAGCTTCCACGTCCGGTGGTCAGGACAAGGTCGTAGAGGGCGTCCGGCGATTCGCCTGGAGGCCGCGGCGGATCGTACAACAGGCGCGCCTTGCCATCGGGGGTGAAGAACCTCCCGTCCTCGAACAGCCGGCGCCCCGATCCCTGGCGGGATTCCCGCGAACCTGCGGCATTCTGCGCGCCAGGACGAATTCCGTCCGTGATCGAACCTTCCGGGAAAGGCCACTGGATGCCGCCCGAGGCGTCGATTTGCGCGTAGTCCCGGATCCCGGTGAAGTCGTGCGGCCGCCCCCTGGACAATTCCCGCATGAGGTGGAACGCCTGTTCCGGGCTGGACATCCGCTCCACGAGGTCGCCGCAGCCGGAGGCGACTCCCAGGAGGCGGAAGATCTCGAAGTCGGGCAACGCCTGTCCGGGAGGGCGTTTCACCCGCTTGGACACCCCGATCCGGCGTTCGGAATTGATCTGCGTTCCTTCCTTCTCGCCCCAGCCAGCCGCGGGCAGGTACAGGTCGGCCACCTCGGCGGTCTCGGTGGAGTGGTACATGTCCTGCACGACCAGGAAATCGAGCTTCTCGCGAACCTTGCGGAAGGTGTCGGATCCGATCCACGTGTGCTCGGGGTTGGTGGCCACCACCCACAGCGCCTTGATCCTGCCTTCCAGCGCGGCGTCCAGGATCTGGTCGTAGGCCAGGCTCGGCGCGACGGGGATGCTCGATTCCGGGATCCCCATGATTTCCGACACTTCCTGTCGATGCGCGGGGTTGGCGAAATCGCGCCCCCCCACGAGCCCCGAGGTGTTGGAATACAGCCGCGAGCCCATCGCGTTCATCTGGCCGGTGATGGAATTGGGGCCGGTGCCGGGCTTGCCGATGTTCCCCGTGACCAGGCACAGGTCCACCAGGGCCTGGGCGGTCCGGACCGCCTCGTGGGACTGGTTCACGCCCATGGTCCACCAGCAGCTGACGCGCCGTCCGGGACGGAACGCCTGCACCAGGGCCTCGAGATCCTCCGCCGGGATCTTCGCCTGGGACAGCGCGGATTCGTCGGAAATCGTCGCCACGAAACCGCGCAACCCGTCGAACCCGGAAGTCGAAGCCTCCACGAAGGCTCTGTCCACCCAGCCGCGTTCGATCACGTTGCGAAGCACGGCGTAGAGCAGCACCAGGTCGGATTTGGGGGCGATCCGCACGTGCCGGGTGGCCGACTGGGCGGTTTCCGTCCGGCGCGGATCCAGGACCAGGATCTCGGGCGAGCGGCGGTTGCGCATCACCCTCTCCCACAGGATGGGGTGCGCGATGCACGGGTTGGCCCCCACGAACACCAGCACGTCGGACTCTTCGAAATCCTCGTAGCAGAACGGAGGGGCGTCGTACCCGAACGACTGCTTGTAGGCCACGTGCGCGGTCGCCATGCACTGGCGGGTGTTGGAGTCGGCGTGCACGAACCCCAGCCCGAACTTCCACAGCGCCCCCAGGAGGAACATCTCTTCTGTCGGAATCTGTCCCGTACTCAGGAATGCGGCGGATTCCGGGCCGTGGACGGACTTCAGGTCGGCGAACGCTCTGGCCATGGTTCCCAACGCCTGCGCCCACCCGATTTCCCGGCGCTCGCCGGTCCGCCTGTCGCGCAGAAGCGGGACCGTTCCGCGGTCGGGGGAATCCAGGACCGACAGCGCCTCCCAGCCCTTGGGGCAGGCGACGCCCAGGTTGACCGGGTAGGCCGGGTCGGGCGTCAGGTCGATCGCCCCCTCGCGCCCCAGATGGACGTTGAGGCCGCACCCGGTGGAACAGTATCCGCAGACCGTGGTCGTGGTCGACACCGGGACAAGATCCGACGGAACCTGTCCAAGGCCCAGCCCCCCCGGAGCGCGGGCCAATCTGCGCGTGAGCGGACCGTCGAACGAACGGAAGAAGTTCTCGATCATGACCTAGACCCCTCCTGGCATGCGGGTGGACGGGCAGGAACGGAAGAACAAGGTCCGTTCCACGAGATCGGACGCCATCCGGAAGACCAGCGCGACCACCAGCCATGCAGCCACGCCCGTCCAGGAACCGAGCGCCGCGGCGGCCACCGCGAACACGAACAGCACCGCTTGCGCACGCGCCTGGCTCGCCAGGGGGCCGCGCAAGAGTCTGGCCTGCAGCACAAGGGCGCCCGTGGGCTCGCTTCGCGGTCTGCGATCGGACAGGACCAGGATCGCCTTCGCCACTCCGGCGACGATGCTCGCCACGCCCATCCAGCGCAGTCCCTGCATCCCCGAAGCGCCCAGCACCACGGCGCCGCCTCCCAGGGTGGTCAAACCGAACCTCCAGGCCGTGGCGGCCCTCGCCCAGGCGGGGCGCGGAGTGGCCATGTACAGCATGGCAGAACACCCCACGCCGGCGAGCAGGAACGCCGCCGCCAACCCGTTGGCGACGGTCGCGACGGATTCCGGAATCGGCGCGATCGCCACAGGCACCGAGGCCACGGCCACGAACGGCACCGCCGTCCCCATGGCCAGGACCTCGCGCGAGAACCACGAGCGCCGCCATCCCAGGAATGCCTTCCAGGCCTTGAGCGGACGCCCCAGATGCAGGGTGCCGATTCCCAACCCCGCCAGGAGTAGCGCTCCGGCGCAAGGACGAGCCCATTCCCACGGCTGCCAGCCGACGGCGCGACGGAGGATTTCCAGGATCCAGATTCCGGCCGCCCACTGCGTGAGCACCAGCAATACCGCCAGCGGAGCGTGCGCGTGCTCCGGTCGAAGGACGTCGCGATCGGCCGGACTCGATGCGGGATCTTCCAGGTTCAGGTAGGCGGTGGTGGGGAGCGTGCGCTCCGGCGGGACGATTCCCGGCAATCGGGTTCCGGCATTCGGATCGGCCTTGAGCGCGTCCTTGTCCACCACCACGATGCGGATCGCGCGGCTCGGGCACGACTGCACGCAGGCCGGGGCCTCGCCTGCGGCCAGGCGTCCGTGGCACATGTCGCACTTGCGGACGATCCCAAGGGACTCGTTCCATTTGGGGGCGTCGTAGGGGCAGGTCCAGGTGCAGTACTGGCAGCCCATGCACTGGTCGTCCAAGTGTTTCACGATTCCTGTCAGGTCGTCCTTCTCGTAGGCCAACGTGGGACACCCCGACGCGCATCCCGGTTCCACGCAATGGTGGCAGGACGAGGTCACGGTGGCGCGACTCTCCTTCCCGACCAGGGTTCCCACCGTCCTCCAGCTCTCGGCCGGGTCCAGACCGTTCTGGCTGTGGCAGGCGGCCACGCAGGCCTTGCACGAGGAACACTTGTCCAGGTCCACCTCGAAGGCGTACTGGAATCCGGGAGCCGGAGCGGATGCCGGCATCAGGTCCCGGTAGAACGGTTCGTGGGCGGGAACCGTGCCGTGTTCGTGCCATCGGGAAAACCGCTCCACGGCGGTCAGGTCGGCGGCGGACTCGATCGAACGGGCGATCTGGTCTTCAAGGTCGGCGGCGAACGCGCCCAGGTCGGCTTTCCGCCTCGGGGATGCGATCCCGGAAGCACCGACGGATTCCGTCTCGAGTGGCATGGTGGGCATGGAATCCCTCGAAGGGGCTCTTGTGGAGCATCTCCGCTGGGACCCAATCGCTCGGTCGGACCGTTCGCAAATGGGAGGCGATGGACGACGTGAGTGCAACTCCCGCGCCAACGATCAATTCATCCTAACGGCGCTTTCGTTCTCCGACACCCCTGGGCATTGGAAATTCCAATCGCCCTGCCAGTCTTTGACAATTCGTTTCAGTGGCCGTGTCCGTCGGCGAGATGGCCGCCCCCGTGCGAGTGCATATGTCCCTGCGCGCAGCGATCGCAGCGCACCCACTCGGCGGTGCCGTCGGCGAAGTGTTCCTTCTTCCAGACGGGAAGCGTCGTCTTGATGGAGTCGATGATCCATGAACACGCGTCCAGCGCTTCGCGGCGATGGTCCGACGAAACCCCGATCCACACCGCGATCCCTCCGATCCCCAGAGGGCCGATCCGGTGGGCGGCGGCGGCCTTGCGCAAACCGAACCTGTCCACGGCCTCGGCCAAGATCCGCTCCCCTTCCTTCGCGCACAGCGCGGGGTAGGCGTCGTACTCCAAGCGCAGGACCGGCCTCCCCTCGTGGTGGTCGCGCACCCAGCCTTCGAAGCTCGCGAATCCGCCGGCGCGGCGGTCGAGCACGAACCTCTGCAGGTCCGCCGGAACCAGATCTTCCCTGGACAACCAGAATTTGACGGATTCCGTCATATCAGCCTCCCGAAACCGGCGGCAGGAAGACGACCTGGCAACCGTCGCGCAGCGGATCGTCCCACGAGGCGAACGCGTCGTCGACGGCCACCGCGAAGTTCGCGCGATCCACCCCGAAGGGACGCGTGGAATCCATTTCCTCCCAAAGCTCCGACGGAGTCGAGGCCGATGTCTCGAACGTTTCGGAATCGACGCCGCGCTTGTCGCGCAGGATCGCGTAGTAGTGGACCGTGGCTTTCATGGCGGGACGTCTCCGATCTTCGAGCGGGCCCGGTCGCGGTCTTCGGGCGTGTTGGCGTTGAACAGCGCATCGGGGGATCGAGGAGCCACCAGTTCCACGCGGCTGTTGATCAGCACCTTGCGCGGACACCGATACCCCAGTCCCAGGAACTGGAGCGCGCGCAACCGCGACTTCGGCTCCCAGATGGAACACATCGGCTCCGGGAACCGTCCATCGGAATCCAGGAACACCGACGCGAAACGGAACGGATCGCGTCGCGTGAGCAACGATTCCAGATCGGCACGCTCCAGGTGCGGCAGATCGCACCCCACCACGAACCAAGCCGCGCCGGGATCGAATTCCAAGGCAGACAGGATCCCTCCCAGCGGGCCGAATCCCAGATATCGATCTTCCAGGATCCGCGACGACTCCACATCGCGCAACGAATCCTGTCCGGGGGCGCGCGAGACCATGGCGTCGACCCCCAGAGACCCGAGCATTTCCAGAAGCCATGCCGCCTGGGATCTTCCGTGGTAGCCCACACCCGCCTTGTCGACGCCCATCCGGCTCGAACGCCCCCCCGCCAGCACCAGTCCACGCACCTTCGGGATCCGTTCGGACCAGAGTCCACGCACGAACACCTCGATGCGATCGATGTCGTCGCGATGGAACACCGGCAGATCGGTGCGCGGAGCGGACCCGGGGTGCACCAGCCCCACCACGTTGCGGAACCGCCCCGACTCCAACCCCGCCAGAGCCTCGCCGGCGGAGTCCAGCACCAGCAGTTTGGGGATCGGCTCGTCGCGGAAGCCTTCCAGGAACACCGCGTCGGATTCAGACAACCGGGTCTTCCATTCGCGAAGCTCCACGCCACCGGGACCGATCTGCCCGGACAACTCCCCGGAGCGGATCGCGACATCGGCGGCACCGGCGGCGGCCAGACGGAACGTGTCCTTGCCTGGCTTGTCCAGCTCCACCCGGTGGGCGTCGCTTTTCAGGTATCCGATCCGCATCGGGGCCAGCCGCGGAACCAACCGCTCCAGCAAGGTCGTCTTCCCCGCGCCGGAAAACCCCGACACGGCCAGTTCGAACGGATGGACCGCGCAGGATTCCATCCAGGACCTGTCGTTGCCGCAGCTCGAGCGCTCCACGGTCATCCTCCGATCGCGTGCATGGGTTGCGAAATGGACGGAATCCGTCCGATCGGCTTGAGGTCGACCACCTTGCGGACCAGATCGGGAATCGCTTCGTCGGGAACACCGCGGAGATCCAGTCCGTCCTCCTTGAACAGGCAGGCGCGCAGGCTCCCCTTGGCCGAAAGCCTCAGGCGGCTGCACCCCCCGCAGAATGGGCGCGATTCGCTCGCGATGAACCCGAGCCGGGCCCCTGCGTCGGAGATCCGCTCGAAGGCGGTGGCGTCGGCGTCCACCGGCACCTCGCGCAGCGGGGATCGCCTCTGGAGACGTTCGATCATCTCCGAGGCGGGCACGAACCGTTCCTGGAAGAACGCGAGCGCTTCACCGATGCGCATGAGTTCCAGGAACCGGACTTCCAGGCCGTGCTCGGCCGAAAAGTCGTGGAACGCCTCCAGCTCGTGGTCGTTCCAGCCGCGCATGAGGACCGTGTTGATCTTGACCCGCAGCCCGGCGTCGCGCGCGGCGAAGATCCCTTCCAGGACCGACCCCAGGTCGCCTCCGCGGGCGATGCGCCGGAAATTGTCCGGATCCAGGCTGTCCAGGCTCACGTTCGCCCCGCCGAGCCCCGCCTTCGCCAAGGCCGACGCGTTCCCAGCAAGCTTGAATCCGTTGGTGGTCAGTCCGACGCGCACCCCGGGGATCGAGCAGACCCGTTCAACCACTTCCAGGAACTCGGAGCGCACCACCGGCTCGCCACCGGTCAGGCGGATCGAGTCGATCCCGAGCCCCGCCAGATTCCGGGCGATGCGTTCGATTTCCGACGGTGGCATCAAGGATTCGCCGGAAGAAAAGACCGCGTGCTCGGGCATGCAGTAGCGGCACCGCAGATTGCAGGCGTCGGTGAGCGAGATCCGAAGCTTGCGGATGCGCCGACCGTGCTTGTCGACCAGGACTTCGGCGGGATTGGAACGGGTGGCGATCACCATGGGAAATACTCCAGCCTGGTCCCGACCGGAACGTCGTCCATCCCGACGCCGACCTGCACGAATCCGTCGCTTCCCACCAGACCGGCCCAATCGCCCGAACCGTCGACATGGACCGGTCGCGCCCGGAATTCGTCGTCCAGGGCGACAGGCACGAACCGGGTCTTCGCCTTGGCGCGCTTGAGTGGGCACGCAAGCTCCACCCGCCTGCCGGAAACGGCCAGGCCCGCCGAACGCTCCAGGAGCGGAACCACGTGGCGGCGCAGGCAGACCAGCGCGGAGACCGGATTCCCGGGAAGCCCGGCGACCACGCCGCCGGTGGCCAGGACTCCCATCCAGATCGGCCCTCCCGGCTGCTGGGCGATCCCGTGCAGCAGGTTCCGGACCCCGATCGCCTCGAGGGTGGACGGCACGAGGTCGAACCGGCCCATGGAAACCCCGCCGGAAAGCACGAGCAGATCCACGCGCGCCGAAAGTTCGGACAATTCCCGTCCGAGCGAAACGGGTTCGTCGGACAGGTGGAGGACCTCCGGCGCGCCGAACCCGCTTCGTTCCAGGAGCGCCGCGACGCCCCAGGCGTTGGACTGGCGGATCTGGTGGCCGAGCGGCACCTGGTCGGGCGCCACGAGCTCGTCGCCGGTGGACACCACCGCGATGCGCCATCCATCCACGACTTCGGGGCGGACCACCCCGACCGAGGCCAAGGCCGCGATCTCGCACGGGCCCAGCCTCGTTCCCGAAGCCACCACCACATCGCCGGATCGGCGATCCCGCCCCATCCGGTGCACGTTGTCGCCGATGCCGACCGATTCCTGCAGGATCCGCACGCGATCTTCGGAAATCCTTTCGGTGCGTTCCACCGCCACCACCGCGTCGCAACCTTCGGGCAGGACGGATCCCGTCATGACCTCCATGCACCCCGAACCCTCGGCCAGGGCCCGACGCGGCTCGCCAGCCTTGGCGACTCCCCGCACGGCGAGCTCGGCACCGGCGCGGACGTCGCCGGCGCGCAAGGCGTAGCCGTCCATGCAGACCCGGTCGAACGGCGGCGAAGGGCGGTCGGAACGCGCATCCCGTGCCAGGATCCGTCCGTGCGCCAGGGACAGCGGCACCGCGAGCGGGCGCGCCGGCAACGAGATGGAAGCCAACCTGCGATCGGCTTCTTCGATCGCGATCCCTCCGCTCCGACCCGGTCCTCCCGACAGGAACGCGTTCGACATCTTCGACCTTTTCCGAGCATCGAGTTCGACGAATCCCAGCGGCGGCGATCCGGACGGACCGATCTGTCGCGCAGCTGCACTTCGTGTGCCTATGCTGGCAAATCTACCCGATCTTCGCCGATCCGGCACTCCACGAATCGCGATCTCCATGTTGTAGCTTGTCGGCGATGAACGATCTGACCCATGTCGACCCCTCCGGACAACCCACCATGGTGGACGTGGGGGGCCGTCCCGAAACCCGCCGCGAGGCCTCCGCGCAGGCCTTGGTCCGCCTTCCTCCCGAGGTCCTGGGGATCGCGCGCGACGGCGAGATCTTCGCGCCCAAGGGCCCCGTGTTCGCCACGGCGATCGTGGCCGGCACCCAGGCCGCCAAGCGCACGTCCGACCTGATCCCCTTCTGCCACCCCCTGGCGATCGAGAAGATCAAGATCGGCATCCGGCTGGAACGAACCGACGCGATCGTGGAATGCACCGTCGCCTGCACTTCGCGCACGGGCGTGGAAATGGAGGCCTTGACCGGCGCGAGCGTGGCGGCGCTCACGATCTACGACATGTGCAAGGCGCTCAGCCTGGGCATGGAGATCCGCGAGGTGAAGCTCCTGGAAAAATCGGGCGGGCGCAGGAATTACCAGGGGCGTTGATCCAGGCCCGCCCCGATCGATCGCCCCCGACGGCTAACCCAGCAGCGCCATCGTCTTCACCTGGGCCCACACCCGCATCCCCGGCCGGATCCCCAGCACATTCAGGGACCGGTGGGTCACCCGAGCCAGCAACGGAGAGCCCTCCAGGGAAAGGCGCACAAGCGCCTGGGCGGGGTGCGCATCCTGGATCACGTCCATCACCTGGACGGAAAGGTGGTTCAGGATGCTGGTCCCGGTCTGCCTTTCCAGGGCCAGACTGACATCCCGCGCCAGGATCCGCACGCGGATCCTGGCGTCGTCCTCGCACGGGTGCTCGCGCACCAACAATTCCTGTCCACCGATCCGAAGACGCAGGAGATGGTCTTCCGGATCGCGCCCAGCGACCACCGCGTCGAACACGGAACAGGCGTCCTCGCCCAGGGTCAAGGGCAGGTCCTCGCGGCTCAGGACCTCCTGGATCGGACCGTCGGCGACCAGACGCCCGCCTCGCAGGACCACCAGGTGCGAGGCCAGCTGGGCGACTTCGTCCGGCGAATGCGTCACGTAGAGGATCGGGATCCTCAGCTCCCGCTGCAAGGTCTTCAGGTACGGAAGCACCTCCTTCTTCCGATCCTGGTCCAGGGCGGCGAGGGGCTCGTCCATCAGGAGGATCCTGGGGTTCACCGCCAGGGCCCTGGCGATGGCGACCCTCTGGCGCTCGCCGCCCGAAAGCCGCGACGGCCTCCGATCGAGCAACGCCCGGATCCCCAGGAGATCGACGAGCGGATCCAATGTCGGAAGACGCTCATCGGAAGCCAGCCGGCGCGTTCCATACAGCAGATTCTGGTTCACGGTCAGGTGCGGGAAGAGGTTCGCGTCCTGGAAGACGTATCCGATCCTTCGCTTGTGGGGCGCCAGCATGCGGGAGCCATCCTGCCAGATATCGTCGCCGATCCGCAGGAACCCTTCGCGGGCGGCTTCCAGCCCAGCCACCAGCCGAAGCAGCGTGGTCTTTCCGCATCCCGACGGCCCGAAGACGGCCGTCACGCCGGAGCCCGGAAGCGCGAGGGCCACGTCCAGATCGAACCCTTCGTAGGCGTGCCGGAAACGGAGCTCGATGCCGTTCAAGGCCCGACTCCGCGCAGACGCAGGCGCTGCATCAGGAACAGCACCGCGAACGAGAACGCGAGGAGAACTCCCGCCAACGCGTGCGCCCGACCGTATTCGAACGCCTCCACATGGTCGTAGATCTGCACCGAAACCACCCGGCTCACTTCGGGGATGTTCCCGCCCAGCATCAGCACCACCCCGAACTCACCCACCGTATGGGTGAAGGTCATGACGCCCGCCGTCGCGATCCCCGGCGCCGCCAGCGGAAGCGCGACCGTGAGGAAGCGATCCAGCGGCGAGGCCCGAAGAGTGGCCGCGGCTTCCATCGGTCCGGCTCCGACCGCCTCGAAGGAGGCCTGGAGAGGCTGGACCATGAACGGAAGCGAATAAAGGACCGACGCCACGACCAGACCCGGGAACGTGAACGGCAGGATGCCGATCCCGATCCATTGGGTGAACGCTCCGATCGGCCCCGAAGCGCCCATCGCCATGAGCAGATAGAACCCGAGCACGGACGGCGGAAGGACCAGGGGAACGGCCACCACCGCGGCGACCGCGTTGCGCAACATGCCGCGGGAACGCGACAACCACCAGGCGATCGGAGTGCCCACCACGAACAGGATCGCCGTCGTGGTGGAGGCGAGCCGCAACGTGAGCCGGATGGCTCCCCAATCCTCGCTGGTCAGCATTTGTCAATCCTTGGGTAGCGCGAATCCGTACCGCTCGAAGATCCTCCGAGCCTGCGGCTGGAACAGGTAATCGACGAACTGGGCGGCCAGGGTGTTCTTTTCCGCGCGTTTCATCACCACCAAGGCTTGCTCCAGCGGACTGTGCAGACTGTCGGGGATGAGGCCGTATCCCTGCCCCGCGAAGGCCGGACTCTTGACCAGCGACAAGGCGAGGATCCCCACGGGCGCGCTGCCGCTCTGGACGAACTGGGCCGCCTGGGCGATGTTCTCCCCCATCACCAGACGCGGCTGGACCTTTTCCCAGATGCCCGCGTGTCGGAGCGCCTCTTCGGCACGCCTGCCGTAGGGGGCGTGCAACGGGTTGGCGATCGCGATCTTGGTGAAGCGTGGATCTCCAAGATCGCGAAGGTCGAGCGTCGAAGCATCCTCTTTCGAACTCCAAAGGACCATGCGCCCCAGTGCGTAGAGGCGGGGTTTGCCGGAGGTCAGTCCCGCTTCCACGAGATTGTTCGGATATTCCACGTCGGCGGAGAAATACAGGTCGAAGGGCGCCCCTTGCTTGAGCTGGGTGAACGCCTTGCCCGAAGACCCGTAGGCGACCTGGATGTCGGCGTCCGGGCGCGATTTCTTGAAGTCCTGGACCAGAAGGTCCAGACAGAACTTCAAATCCGCCGCCGCGGTGATGGCCAGCTTCGGGGACTCGGCGAAGACCGTCCCTGCCACGACGAACAAGGTGAACAAGGCTCTGGTGATCATCTCGACTCCTTCATCTCTCGAGGCATCCGCTTTCGTGGAGGTTTTCCCGTCAAAGCGAAACGTTCATCACGCCGCTGTTTCGCAACAGGGGTGCCAAGACGGAATATCGGATGGTTCCCAGAGCGCAAGAATAGCCGATTCCCGTTCCCGTGGCGTCGGGGAAATCCCCTGGTCGACCGTCGCGGATCCATTCCTTCGCGACCTCAACCGATCCAATACCCCATCCCCGCGCACCCCAAGGCGACGACCCACGGCGGCCACCGCGCGAAGACGATCGCCACGAGGGCCGCGGCGCAGACCCCCCCCCTCCCGCCAGTTTCCGACACCCGCCGGTGCGACGTGGAAGACAAGCGCCGCCAGCAGGATGCCGACCACCGCCGCGTTGATCCCGAGCAAGGACTTCCGGAACACACGCCATCTTCCCAGGCGGTCCCAGATGGGCTGCGCCCCGATCGCCAGAAGGGAGCCCGGCAGGAAGATCGCGACGGTGGCGATCGCCGCACCGGCCCAACCACCTTGCGAGGCCCCGAGCCACGCCGCGAGATTGAACAACGGTCCCGGCATGCCCTGCGCCAGGCCGTACCCCGCCAGGAAGACGGATTCCGGCATCCCCGACGGCGCCACCACCTCGGCCTGCAGGAGCGGGAGCACCACGTGTCCGCCCCCGAACACCATCGACCCGGATCGGAAGACGCCCGCGGCGAGGCCTGCCAGTCCCCCGCTCCCGCGCAGCAGGAAGGCGACCGCGAGCAGCGCAACGAATCCTGTCAAGCACAGGGTCTCGCGCTTGCGCGAACCGATCGATCGGGCCTGGGCCGGCTCTTCTCCCGCTGCCAGGAACACCCCCGCCATCGCGCCGATGGCGATCGCGACGAGCTGTCCCGCCCCCCCGCCGATCCAGCAGACCGCCGCGGCCACCAGCACCACGACCCTGCGCCCGGTGTCGGGGGCCAAGGACCGCGCCATGCTCCAGACCGCATGCGCGACCACCGCCACCGCGAAAGCCTGGAGCCCCCGGATCCAATCCGACAAGCCACCGGATCCCTTCCAGGCCATCGCCATCGCCGCCATGGCCACCGCTCCCGGCAGCGTGAACCCGAGCCAGGCGGCCATCGCACCCAGCCAACCGCCCCGCTCCTTGCCCGCAAGCAGCGCCACCTGCGACGAACTCGGGCCGGGCAGCGCCTGGCAGAACGCCACCAGTTCGGCGTAGCGGGCGTCCGTCAGCCAACCACGCTTTTCCACGAACTCCACGCGGAACAGCGCCAGATGCGCCGACGGCCCCCCGAAGGAAGTCGCTCCCAACCGCAGGAACACTCCCAGAAGACGCCAGAATCCGTCAGTATCCTTGTCGGACGAAGCCATGGCGATGGATTGTAGCAACAAGTCCGCCGAACCCTGTCGAATTCCGCCCGCACCGATCGCGCAATGGTGTCGATGCATGATTGACAGATCTGACAGTCCTGCGCAATTGCGGACAATTCAGGCGTTCCGCCTACCCTTTGCCCCCACCCACCGAATCTGGCATCCGCTGGTTGGGAACCAATCCAGCGGCGGCGACCTCAACGAATCTCGCTGATCCGATCGAACTGCACCCACATTTCGCGCAAGGTCAGCTTCCTGCTGTTGAACGATCCACTACCGCCCTTGATGGTGCCGTGGGGATACAGGATCCCGAGCTTCTGCTGGATGTCGTCGATCACGTCCTGGTCGCGGATCAACTTGAGTTCGGAACCGTTGCCGATGATGGACGAACTGGCTCCGGCAAGGTAGAGCGAGCCGTGCATTTCAGCCCCGGGCGGCCATTTGTGGTTTCCGGCCCATTGCTTTTCGTAGTGGATGTAGCCGTAGAACGGACCGCGACTCCCGAAATTGTTGCCCAGGTCGCCGTCGCGCACGAACAGCACCTGGATGTTGTCGGATGTGGCCGACGGAGGCCAGCCCATGTTGGTCGTGAGGTTCGCGTCCCAGACCAGGAGACACTTTCCGGTGAACGACACGCCGTCGTCGGACATTGATGTGTTTTCGTTCATGCGTACGACCATGTAGCCGTTGTGCAGATAGCCCTGTGTCTGGTACCAGTTGAACAATTTGTTGAGGGATGCGCCGTCCAGCGCCGTGGTCACCCCCGCGAGGCTCTTCACCACCGAGAAATCGCGCATGGCCACTTCCACGGGTCCCGCCAGGATCACCGTGTCGGGAGGATTGTCGATCAGCGTCACCAGGGTGTCCTGGGCGGTGAAGCCAAGACTTGTCAAACCCAGCCACGGCGCCCACGGCGACAGCGTGGGGAATCCGACGCTGCCGGTCCTCCAAGGGCCTCCCGAACCGGTCGATCCGGAATTGCCGGTCGCCGAATTGGCCACCAGCGGCGAATAGGTGGTGACCTCCGACGAACTCTGGTAGGACCAGGTGCGCGGCGCCAAGGCGGGATCGAACTGCCACCGGCTGTATCCGCTGGTCGATCTCCCGAAATTGGCCCCCAGCATCCCGTTCATGGCCAGCGTGGTCCCCAGCTGCAGATATCCAGAATTGAACCCCAACTGGCCGGTCGGACAGTTGATCCACGCTTCCCCGTCGATCCGGATCCCCGGAGATCCGCTCACCGAAGCCACGCAGTTGTCGAACCGCGAGCTTCCCTGGATCCGCAACTTGCCGCTGGTCTGGCTCATCGCGGGCTGCACGTAGGCATCGCCGCCCACGCGCATGCCCGTCGCCTCGAAATTCGGGGCGCTGGTTCCTCGCGCGGCGAGGTTTCGGCCCACCACCAGCGTGTCGCCGTCCAGGAGCGACGATGTGGGACCGTCGATCTCCAGATTGCCCGCCACCAGGTGCGACTTGCCGCTGGGGAATTCCACCCCTTTGGGGAAGTAGGCGTTGCCGGCCACCGTGTTGTCGCCGCCGGGCCGGAACTTCATGTCGCGCACCAGAAGCTGTCCACCCACGGTCAGGTAGGACTTCGCGTTCCAGCCCTGCAGCTCGGTGCCGTACACGTTCAAGGCGCCCCCGATGACGATGGGAGCGTTGACGTTCCCGAACCCGCCACCCACACCGGTGTTGCCGTTTATGGTCATGGTTCCGCCAGCCGCGTTCTCGATGTAGCCGCCGATGTAGGCCTTGCCCGTCACCGTCACCGGCGCCGAAGTCTTGTAGTTTCCCTGGGTCCGGAGGTTCCCGTCGATCGTGATGGACACCGATGCGTTGAGGTGGTTGTTCCCACCCACGTAGACGTTCCCGCTGATGTTGGTCGCGATGGTGGAGTTGCCCATGCTGCCGTTGATGTACAGCGCGTAGCTGTCGACCGTCGCGGGCGGAACGTTGATGGCCGCGACCTCCACGCCGCGCATGCGGTAGGTTCCCACCACGGTCTGTCGATCGCCGCTGCGTCCGATCCCGTTGGATTCCAGCGCCAGGTCGATGTACCCCGGCGATCCGAACGCTCCGCCCGGATCGATCCCCAGCAGCCTCACGCGGAACCCCGAGCCGTCGTCGCCGATGTTTTCGTAACCGGGCCGGTCGTCCTCCAGCCGGAACGAATCGGCCACCGGCACGAACCAGGCGTGCGGCGTCGTGGTGACGCTGTCGTCCAGGAAGATCTGGAGCTGGCGCACGGTGTTCTGCGGATTGTTCCGCATGCGGGCCAGGGCGTCGCGCAGACCGCTGCGGGCGGCGCTCTCCTTGGTGCGCATGTCCAGGAAGGATCCCGCGATGAACGAATCGCCTTGGGTCACCGCCAGGATCCCGATGCCGCCCATGGTCACGAGCACGATCACCGCCAGCATGACCATCATCGTGGTCATGCCGCGCCGGACGGCGACGCGACGACGCACGCCCATCCTTGCTCCGGAAAGTTCAGAATCCATGGTTCACCACCGGAACGATGCGCTGGAAGAACGCGTACCCCTTGCGCGCGTCCGATCCGAACAGGTTCAAGCCGGGCAGATCCCCCACCCCCGCAAACGCCCACGGCGCGTTGCCCGTGACTTCCCGCTCGGTGCGGGTGATCACCGAGAGCTTCACCGCCTGGACTCGCTTCTTCTGGGCCTTGGTGGGGTCGCTCAGCCATCGGTATTGGGTCAGGCTCCGTTGGGACACCCGGACCTTGGAGATCGACAACGCCGCGGCCATGCTCGGCTGCTGGAGGCGCGAGAGGATCACGACCCTCGCCGATGACAGATTCTGGGTCGCCCCGATGTCCACGATCGCGGTGCGTCCGCTGGACGTCCCGGTCCAGACCCTGGTGGTGTCCACGAGATTCCCGCCGTCCAGGAATCCCACGACAAGGCTCCTGGCCCCGCGCGTGGTGTCGGCGAAGGAATCGTTGGGGGTCAGGTTCATCTGGATGCGGTAGGTGCTCCCCCGTTCGATGTCCCTGGTGGCGTGGGTCGCCACTCCCAGCACGGTGGCGTTGGACCAGCCCCCGAAGGTGGTGGTGTCGCCCGATCGGGCGATGCTCCCAACAGGCCCCCACCAGGTGGCGGTGGAATCCCAAAGCGTGGAATCCACGCCCAACAGACCGTATTCGATCTGGAACGCCACGACGCTGCGGCAGATGGGGACTTCGGCGGCGGTCGCGATATCGGCGAACTGCTGGGTCTCGGAGCGCACCAGGACGGAATCCGACGTGCGCAGCTTGTAGCGCACCACCTGCAGACTGGTCGGGGCGCAGGTCAACTTCCCCGTGCCGTCCGGCTTGTACTGGGCGAACGTGATTTCGTCGCCGGGATCCGTCCAGTCCGACTTGTTCACGTGCAGGAAACTCGCCGAATCGCCGCTGGTCGGGTCGGCGTAGGCGTGCGGGCAATGGACCGTGGCCAGGATCCGGCTGGAATACATGTTCGACACGCGAAGCCCCAGGTTCCTGAGGTCGTGTTCCAGCATCCTTGTGGCTTCGCGGGTTTCGGACTGCAGCTCCACGCTGCTGCTGACGCGCAGAAAATCGCCTCGCGAACCCTGCAGGAGCATGAACGCGAACCCGACCACGATCGTGGAAAGCGAAAGCGCGACGATGAGTTCGACCATCGTGTAGCCCAGGCTCTCCCGCTTGGCGCCGCCGCGCATCATGGCACTTCCCCCGCGACGACGATCGAATGCGGCGTATTGCCCTGCTTCCAGGCGACGGTCACGCGCACGACTCCGGCGTGGCGTCCCACCGGAGTGTAGGTCCAGGAAGCATCGTACATGCGGATCGGCCCCTGCACGGTCTTGGACTTGGGGGTTCCCTGCTCCACCATGAAAGCCGGCGTCAAGGCAAGCGAATCGATCACCGCTTGCGCCGCGGCCGTGGCGTTTTCCAGTTCGTTGGCGGCCACCTGGACCTTCTTGGACGTCGTCGAAAACCCGATCACCATCGGAATCGCAAGACTGAGGATGATCAAGGCCACGATGACCTCGACGATGCCCACGCCGCGTGTGGAAGAACGTTTCATCGTTCGGCCCAGCTTCCTCGCCAGCCGTAGCGCGAAAGGCGGAAGCTCGACTGGTCGTCGTAGACGATCGCCTCGACCAGATCGGGATAGCTCTTCGAAGTGAGATAGGCCACGCCCGCCTCCATGTCGGCCGTGCTGCCACCGCAAAAGGCCACGACGCGACGCCAGCTTCCCTGTCCCGACACCAGGCTGTCGTCGCGACAGGATTCGTTCGGGAATCCGAGCCCCAGGCCGTCGGCGGGAAGATCGAGAGTCGGCGATCCGGGCGCCACCGGAATCGACGAAGTCACGCCGAATCTCACCGTCGGATCCAGTTTCGCACGCTTCAGAAGGCTGTCGTCCTCGTCGCTGAACCGGTTGTTGACGGGATCGCTGTTTTCCATGAAGATCTCGTAGCCGGAAGTATCCGAACCCGGAAGAAACCGCAGATAGTGCTTCATGCCCGATTTGGTGGCCGCGAGCTTGGTCCACTCGACGTCCTTGGCCATGATCTGGGCGGCGGTTTCCAACCGGCTCGTGGCCGTGAAGCGCATGAACCGCGGCACGGCCATGGCCGAAACGATGCCGACGATCGCGATGACCGTCAGCACTTCCGGCAGGGTGACACCCCGTCGGGCTCCATGGGAGAAGCGGTTCCTTATGGTGGTTGCCTGATGCATGATGGCTCTTTCGAGCGTACCATTCGCCACCAGGCATTTCCGCAATCAAATGACCGCGCTCGGCAAATAACACTCGCCGCGATCGGTCGGTTTCTCCGGGACATATCGCAGGATTCGAATCCACGACCCGCCACCTGTTCCGCGGAAAAACAAAACCCCGCAGCGCCGCTGCGAGGTTCGTTCTCCCTCCTTTGGAGTCAGCCCCCCGGGAGCCTACCCGGGATCGGCGACTCGATTCGTTTCACTGCCAGGTGGAAATCGCCGTGGTATTGCCCTCGTCGTCCCATTTTCCTTCGTCCCAGACCAGCGGTACGGCTTCGGGCGGAGGCGTGATCTTGACCACGTACCGGCGCTCGAGAACACCGTCGTTGAATCCATCCTTGCGCCCGCGGAACGACATGTTCACCGAACTGCGGATTTCGATGCCGCCTTCAGGAACCGGCTTCCAAGTGGCCCCGTCGGTGGAATATTCCACCACCGCGCCCGGCGTTGTGGACGTGGCCTTGACCATTCCCACGTCCTGGAACGATTCGGCGTCCGGAGTGGCGGAAAGCACCACCTGGTCGCGACGCAGGACCTTCCCGTAGAAGTACGAGATCAATCCTGTGCTGTCGGTCACGATGAACGTGGCGTTGTTGACCCCCGTCGCGACGCTGGAGCTGGTCCAGTGGTACAACCCGTCGTCGGCGACCTTGAGCGATTCGCCCGCCACGATCACCGAGGCGATCTTGTGGTTGTCGGTGATCTTCAAACCAAGATCGAATCCTGCCGCCGAGGTGGGGACCACCAGGGTGTCGCCCTGGAACGATCCCGCGGCGAGCCAACTGGCCGAGTCGATCTCCACCACGGGTTTGACGGCATCCTTGGCGCGCACGACGCGGACCACGGACTCTGTGCCGACCAACTTGTTGTTGATGGCGAACAGGCGAATCTCCACCGGTACCGCATTGGGAACGACATCGACCTCGATCGAGAACGTGTCGTTGCCGGAAGTGCGCACGACCCCGCCGATCTCGACGCGCTTCAGGCCTTCGGGATCGGTCACCACCCACTTCAGGAGCGCGCGCCCCTGCTCGAAGGGAAGCTCCACCAAGGTGTCGCCGTCGACCTGGACCGTGGGTCCTTTCGCATTGTCGGGGATCTTGCGGACGATATAGACGGGAAGTGTCGAAACGTTCCCCTTCTTGTCGGTGGCCTTCACCACGATCTCGTTGCGTCCGTAGGCGGGAAGCTCCACCGAGCGGGACCACGAGCCTTCGGCTTCCGTCGCATCGCCATCGCCGATCGCGACCTTCTCGATTCCCGACTCGTCGGAAACCTTCACGCGGACCGTGGCGGTTTCGACAGTCCCCTCGACGGCAGACGGAGTGGATCCGTCGAGCTCGATCTCCGGACCGGTCTCGTCCGCCTTGGGCGGAGGCGGAGGGGGCAGCACGACGCGGAATCCGACACTGCTGGACGCCGAATCCTTGTGGACCGAGTCCCTCGTCCGGATCTCCGAAATCGCCGTCACCACCAGACGGTAGTCGCCCGGGTTGAGGCTGTCGGTGCGGAGCGCCATTTTCTGGTTCAAATCCCATAGCGGCTGTCCGCTGGGCGACGACATGATGACGTCGAACCAGGAAGTGCGATCGGCCGAATCGGCGTCGTAGATCTTGGGGACGATGTAGGTGACGCCCCGGTTCGAATCGGCTTCGAACACGCCCTTGACTCCGAGCTTGGCCCCGGTGGCCACGAGAGAGTCGGGAACCACGGAAATCCCGGTCTTCACCCGTACCGGAGGCAACGGGAACAGGCGCAAGGAATCCTTCGAATCGATCAGATCCAGCTCGATCAACGCCAGGATCCGGATGCGCACCTTGGACGAATCGATCCCGAAGAACGTTTCGCCCACCAATGCAGAGAACGACTTCTGCTCCTGGATCGCCTTCTTGGTCGCCAGGTACACCAGCATGGCGTCCACGACCTTGGCCGAATCGATCCCCACCGGGCGGCGTTCGGGGAATCCCAACAGGGAATCGTTCTTGGCTTCGATCAATTCCTGCGCATAGAGCTTGATCAGACCTTCGGGAGTGAACTTCACCGAAGTGTCGTTGGAACTCCGCCGCTTGAGCAGGGAAATCAGGGACCGGGCCAGGACATCCTTTTGGGTGGACTCGGGCTCGGGCTCGAAGTAGCTCGATTGGTAGCTCTTGAAGACATACCGCGTGGTTCGGACGTCCAACGTCCACAAGGTCAGCTCCACGCTCCCGTCGTTCAGCGGGGTGGGCAGCGTGATCTTGATCGTCTTTTCGTCGCCCACCGCACCGGCATCGAAGGTCAAGGTACCGCTGTCGGTTCCACGCTTCCATTCGGCGCGGGTCGTGAACACCGAATCCTTGAACGCTCTCTCGCGGGTTTCGGGCCCAGGAGGCGGATTGGAATTCGTGCTGGTCTGGCAGGAAGACATGAAGACCATGCCAACCAAAGTCAACGCAGATAGGAATATGGCAGATGGGAATCGGATCAGTTTGCAATCGAGGCGCATGGAGGATCTCTTCCTTGTCGTGGCCGATCGGAGGCTGCGCACTGATGGGAGGCGCAGTGGAAGCATCAAGTTAGCATCATGTCACGGAACCGTAAAACCCGTGGTCCACCGCGATTGGATGATCCCCAACCTCTTGCCGTTACACCCACGCCACACGATATTATCCGCCATTCCCTCCCATCTCGAAGGAGACCATCTTCGATGTCGACCGCCCAGCTCCAGGAACTCTCCCGTAGAATCCACGACGCATCCGGTTTCGTTCCACAGTTGCGTTCGGAACTGAACCGCTCCGTGTTGGGCCAGGAAGCGCTCTGCCACGACCTGCTCATCGCGATCCTGGCCGACGGCCACGTGCTGCTGGAAGGCGTGCCGGGACTGGCCAAGACCACCATCGTACGCGCCCTGGCGGGGGCCGTGCAGGCGAGCTTCTCGCGCATCCAGTTCACTCCCGACCTGCTGCCCGCCGACGTGATGGGCACCCAGATCTACCGTCCCCAATCGGGGACGTTCGAGGTGCGCCAAGGTCCCGTGTTCGCGCACCTGGTGCTGGCCGACGAAATCAACCGCGCGCCGGCCAAGGTCCAATCGGCCTTGCTGGAAGCCATGCAGGAGCACCAGGTCACCATCGCCGGGCAGACCTTCTCCCTGCCCAAGCCGTTCTTCGTGCTGGCCACCCAGAACCCCATCGAGCAGGAAGGCACCTATCCGCTTCCCGAAGCCCAGGTGGACCGGTTCCTGATCAAGGTGGAGGTGGGATACCCCAGCCGCGACGCCGAACTGCAGGTCCTGCAACTGGTCTCCGGACCCGGTCTGCCGCAATCGCGACCGGTGGCCGATCCCGCGCAGATTCTGACCGCCCAGGGACTGGTCCGCGAAGTGTTCATGGATCCCCGCGTGCAGGCGTACATCGTGGACCTGGTCCGCGCCACCCGAAGCGCCTCCGAAGGCGGCTTGGCTTCTCTGGAAGGCCTGGTCCGCTGGGGAGCATCGCCCCGGGCGTCCATCGCGCTCGCGCTTTGCGCCAAGTCGCAGGCGTTCCTGGACGGACGCGCCTTCGCGACCCCGGACGACGTGAAATCGGTGGCGCGCGGCGTGCTCCGCCACCGGCTGGGGCTTTCCTACGAGGCCCAGGCCGAAGGCATCAAGGCCGAAGACGTGGTGGAAAAGATCCTGGCCGGAGTGGACGTGCCGTGAAGCCGGTCGGGCCGAGCCTGGCCCGCCGCGTCACGCAGCGGGTCCGGCGCATCGAATTCCGCGCCCGTGGACGGATTTCGGACCTGCTCGCGGGAGGGCATCTGTCCACGTTCAAAGGCACCGGGATGCGCTTTCGCGAGGTGCGCGCCTACGTGGACGGCGACGACCCGCGCGGGATCGACTGGAACGTCACCGCCCGCCTGAACGAGCCGTTCGTGAAGGTGTTCGAAGAGGAACGCGAGCTCACCGCCGCCTTCCTGCTGGATCTTTCCGAAAGCACGCTGGCCGGGAGCCGCGGAGCGCTTTCGCGCGAAACCGCCGCCGAATTCTGCGCGGTCACGGCGCTTTCGTGCTTCGGGTCGCAGGAGAGCCTGGCCCTGTTGACGTTCTCCGACCAAGTCGAAACCTGGCTCCCGCCCGCCCGCGGCCCGCAGGCGCTGTCCAGGCTCCTGCGCGAGATCCTGGAGCGCGAACCCGAAGGACGGGGCACCGACATCGCCATGGCCTGCGACCAGCTCGCCCGCCGGTTGCGGCGCCGCTCGGTGGTGTTCGTGGTTTCCGATTTCCGCGAAGATCCGGCCACCTACGCGCAGGCCCTGCGGCGACTGGGGATCGGGCACGACCTGAACCTGGTCCGGATCGAACCCGCCGGATTCGACCCGCTGCCGGGAAGCGGCCTGGTCGGGTTCGTGGACGCCGAGACCGGCTTGGAGTTCGAACTCGACGTCTCCGACAAGTCCCTGCGCGAGGCGCTGGGACGCCGCGAGACGGAAACCGTCAACAACCTGGAACGCGAGGCGCGCAAATCCCGCGCGGCGCTGTTGCGGGTGCGCACCGGCGACGACCCGGTCGACGCGGTCCGCAAGCTCGTGCGCAGACGCGCCCTGGTGCACGGAGGAATCCTCCCATGATCACCCTCACCCGCGACACCGTCGTCCTTGGCGACACGCTCGGGCTGGCCTGGTCCCTGCCGGCGGGATCCCGGATCGTTTCGGCTCCGGTCGCCTCCGACAGCCTGGTCGTCGCGTCCGATTCGACACGCCCCGGAACCTGGACCCTGCAGCCGCTTTCGCCCGCCGGGTAC
The DNA here is from genome assembly GCA_029557215.1 of Fibrobacterota bacterium. Taxonomy (GTDB): domain Bacteria; phylum Fibrobacterota; class Fibrobacteria; order UBA5070; family UBA5070; genus UBA5070. The sequence continues at coordinate 40,229 of JAKPQQ010000242.1, forward strand.
GGAGGCGACACGCTCAGGGCGGTTTCGCCCACCGGCGACACGGTGACGGAAATCGTCCCGGCCTGGACCGCCAAGCCCAAGGTGGAAGACGCAGACAGCGCCGCGGCCACCCTCCTGCCTCCGGAAAAGGTCCCCGAGCCGTTTCCCTGGGACTACGCGGGCATCGCCGCCGGGAGCATCGCCGCCGTCTTGTTGGCCATCTGGGGATGGAAACGCTACAAGGCCTGGAAAGCCTCGCGGCTTCCGCCGCCACCGCCACCTCCGCCGCGCGACCCGGTGGAAGTCGCCCGGGAACAGCTCCAGGCGATCGTGGCATCGTCCCGCGCCGGCAAACCCGCGCGCGAAACCGCCTTCGCCTGCGGCGAACTCCTGCGCGAGCTGCACGGGAACCTGCACGGCTGGGCGGAATCCGTGGAATCGACCTCCTTCGAGTGGAAGTCGTGGGCCCGCAAGGCCCGCACCCCGGAAGAACTCCTGGCGTTGGAAGGATTCCTTTCGGAGGCCGACGCGCTGCGCTACGCCGACGCCGCCCGCGACGCGGAACACCTGTTGGACAAGGCCCAGCTCCTGCTCGATGCGATCGAACGCCAACGAGGCGTCAAGCCATGATGCCGGGAACCGATTGGCAGCACCCCTGGGTGCTCTGGTTCCTGCTGGCGCTTCCTCTGGCGGGATGGATCGGCTGGACGGTCCGCAGGATCGCGCCGCGGATGCGCCACCCCGGGTTGCCCGCCGGATTCGCGCCGCGCAGGAGCTTGCGACGGATCTTGTCGCCGGTCCCGCTGTGGCTCAAGGTGGCAGCCCTGGGCTGCGTCGTGTTGGGCCTGGCCCGTCCCGTCCACCGCACCGCCTGGAACGAGGATTCCGTGAACGGAGTGGACATCGTGCTGGCGCTGGACGTTTCCACATCGATGCAGATCAAGGACGTGAAACCCAGCCGCGAAGAGGCGGCAAAGGACGTCATCGCGAGGTTCATCGCCGGACGCGACCGCGACCGCATGGGACTGGTGGCGTTCGCAGGGCGTCCCGTGACCCGCTGCCCGCTCACCACCGACCGCAACGTGTTGCGCGACCTGCTCGATTCCACTTCCAACCAGGGCCTGGACGACGGCACCGCGATCGGCGACGCACTCCTGATGGCCGGAAACCGCCTGAAGAAATCTCCCGCCAAGAGCAAGGTGATCGTGCTCCTGACCGACGGCCAGAGCAACATGGGCAGCGTCGATCCGCTATCCGCGGCCAAGGCGCTGGCCACGCTGGGAATCCGCATCCACACGATCGGGTTCGGGACCGTGGGCACGTTCTCGCAGACGTTCAAGCTCCCCGACGGCAGCGTGCAGCAAGGACAGATCCAGTCGGACATGGACGCCAAGTCCCTCACCGAAGTGGCGCGTGCGGCCAACGGAAAGTTCTTCCGGGCTCTGGATCGCGACGCGCTCCAGAAGGCCTACGACGAGATCGACAAACTGGAACGCACCAAGATCGACACCCGGACCCATTGGGAAGTGCACGAGCGCTTCATGGGCTGGGCCGTCGCCGCCTTGTGCCTGCTGGCGCTCGCTTGGATCCTGGAACACACCTGGCTGCGGAGGCTGCCATGAAGTGGGGCGCACCCGAGCATCTGGTCTGGCTTTGGGCGGTTCCCGTCCTGGCATCGCTGTTGGCGCTGGCGATCTGGAAGCGCCGACGGGACCGACAAAAATTGGCCGACGCGGGATTGATCCCCCATGTCGTGCTCCACGATTCGCTCGCGCTGGACATCGCCAAGGCCGCGCTCGGCGTGTTGGCGGCCGCAAGCCTGGTTCTGGCGCTGGCCCGGCCCCAGTGGGGCGAACGGCTCGTCCCGGCTCCCACCAAAGGGGCAGACCTGGTCCTGGTGGTCGACGCCTCGCTTTCCATGCTGGCGCGCGACGTCCCTCCCGACCGGCTCGGGTTGGCGCGCCGCGACCTGCGGCGCCTGATCGATTCGCTGGGCCCCTGCCGGATCGGGCTGGTGGGGTTCGCGGGGCGAGGCATGAAGCAGATCCCGCTCACCGAAGACCGCTCCGCCCTGGCGACGCTCCTGGACGCGCTTTCGCCGGATCTGCTCCCCTACGCGGGAACCGACCTCGGACAAGCGTTGTCCACCGCTGCCCAGATGCTCCAGGGTCCGGGAGCCGCGCAGCGGCTGGTGGTCCTGGTGACCGACGGCGGCGACCACGGGAAGGCCACCAAGGACGCGGTCAAGAAGATCCAGGAGACGGGCGCGACGCTCGTGGTGGTGGGCGTGGGGACCGACCAGGCCGTGCCCATCCAGCTGCCCGAAGGCGGCGTGAAGCAGGACAAGGAAGGCAACATCGTGACGGTGCGGCTGGAACGCGAAACGCTGCGCGACATCGCTTCCAGCGGGGGCGGAACCTACCTGGAACTGCAACCCACGTCGTGGGCGCTGGCCCCGGTGGCGCTGGCGGTGAACCAGGCATCCGGCCAGACCGGCAAACCGGGATTCCGGCTGGAGCACATCGACCGGTTCCCCTGGCTCCTGGGGGCGGCCATCTTGTTCCTGTTGCTGGAGATCTCGCTTCCGTCGGGACGTAGGAGGAAGAAATGACGGGATTCGTCTTGACTCTGGCCTTGTGGTCGGCCTTGGGCGCCAACGCCCCGCGCGAGAACCGCCGAGGCCTGGACGCGCTGGCCAAAGGAGACACCGCCAAGGCGCTCAAGCATCTGGAGAAGGCCGCCAAGGCCGACACCGCCGACGCGCGTTACGCCTACAACCTGGGCACCGTGCAGGCGCGCACCCGCAAGGCGTCGCCCGACGCGGCGTTGGGACAAGCCCTGTCGCATGCCAAATCGCCGCAGGAGAGGGCCCGCATCCTGTACAACCGCGGCACCTCGCGCTACGAGACGGCCAAGGCCAAGCACCAGGCATCCACGGTTCCCGCTCCGGGCGGCGCGGCGGGCAACCAGGACGACAACGGCAAGAACGAGGTGGACGGAGCGATCTCCGATCTGCGCCAGGCCCTGAAACTGCGTCCGGGCTGGAACGAAGCCGCGCGCAACCTGGATCTCGCGCTGCGTCTGCGAAGCCAGTGCAACAAGCCCAAGAACGACGACAAGAACAAGGACGACAAGCAGGACCGGAAGCAGGACCCGCAGCCCCAGCCGCAGAACCAGATGCAGCAGCAGGATGCCCAGCGCCTGCTGGAAGCCGCGCAGGCCCAGGAGAACAACCAGGCCAAGAAGGCTCCGCAAAGGAAGAAGGACGACGACGATGGCCCCGACTGGTAGACTCGCCGCGCTGGTGCTGGTGGCCGCCGCTGCAGCCTGGAGCGCCGTGCTGGACGTGCAGGCGCAACTGGCCGTTCGCCAGGCGCGCGTGGGCGAACAGATCCCGCTGATCGTGAGCGTGTCCGTGGACGACGACGGAAAGGACCTCCCCTGGCCCGAAGTCCAGCTCCCGGCGGGGATGACGCTTTCTTCCAAGGACCGCGGGCAGTCGAGCTCGGAGCAGATCTCGATCGTGAATTTCAAGATGACCCGCAAGCGGACCACGCAGGTGCAGTTCACCATGCGGCTTTCGGCGGCCAAGCCCGGCACCTACACGATCGGCCCCGTGAACTTCCAGGGACGCGACCTCGGGAGCGGGCAGGTCCAGGTCCTGGATGCCCCCCAGGACGTGCGCATTTCCACGCTGGTGAACAAGCGGACCGTCTACGTGGGACAACAGGTGCCGTTCACCTGGAGGCTCACGGCCGACCGTCCCTTCGAGGTCCGCAAGTTCCCGGACGTCCGCACCGCCCTGGGCGCCGGATTCTACAGCGCGTCCCCCGACAGCCAGCGCCTGCAGATGCAGGTCGTGACGGAAAACGGCAGGCGGTTCGGCAAGTTGGACATGACCGGAAGCCTGTTCCCGCTCAAGCCGGGACGCCAGACGCTGCCGTCCACGTCCATGGACTACCGCATCGTGGAAGAAAGCATGGGGATGGACCCCTTCGAAGCGATCCTGAACGGACAGGATCCGTTCGAGGCCATGATGGCCCGCCGCCGGGTGGTCGACGGATCGGCCCGCACCCAGGAGATCCCGCTGGAGATCCTGGCGGTTCCGGACAAGAATCGTCCGGTGGAGTTCCAGGGCGGCGTGGGCGACTTCTCGTTGGAAGCCAAGCTCGAGAAAGATTCGCTCCGGGCCGGCGACGGCGCGACGCTCACCCTGGTCCTGGAAGGCGACGGCCAGCCGCAGGCCAGCGGCACCCCCGTGTGGGTGGCCCCGGACGGCGTGGAAGCCTACCCGCCCCAGGACGACTGGTCGCGTTCGTGGCGCAACGGCGTGCTGCGCACCCGCTTGACCCGCCGCATCGTGCTCGTGCCGCGCCAGAGCGGGAAGATCGAACTGGATTCCGTCCGGTTCGCCTGGTTCGATCCATCCAAGAAGGAGTTCCGCACCCGCGCCATCGGACTCGCGCCCTTGCGCGTGGCTCCCGCTCCGGCCGGCGCGGCCATCGACACCTCACGCGCCGCCACAGGCGCGGCGGGACCGGCGCTGCGCCCTGTCGACAAGTTCTGGATCGTTTTCGGCAAAGGTTCGGCGGTGATCTGGTCGCTGCTGGCTCTGGCCGGTGTGGTCTGGGGTGCGGTGCGGCTCCTGCGCGATCGGCTTTCGGTTCCGGCGCGCCAACGCCGACGACTGCAGGCGCTCCGGAAGAAGCTCGCGCAACTGCAGGCGTCCAAGGAAGAGAAGAAGGCCGCGGGGCAGATCCGACAAATTCTGGTGGACGCCCTGGCCGTGCGGTTGGGCGACGAATCGCGAGCCTGGACCAGCCCCGAGGCGCAGGAGAAAACGCCAGCCCTTCTGGAATGGACTCCCGAACAGGCCGAAGCCCTGGGAACGCTGCTCACCGCGTTGCAGGCCACCGAATTCGCGGGGTTCCCTCTGGATCCGCAAAGCCGCGACCTGTGCGGCAGGATCCTGGACTCGCTGGCACCCAAGGAAGACACGAAGTCCCGTTAGGAAAAAGCCGCGACGTCCGGCTTCCGGGCGCCGAGTGATGAGCGGCGGCGGGGAATGCCCCAAAACCGCTCCGACGGGAATGCTACGGAGTCGAACTGTCGCTGGCTCTGGCGTCGGGATCGGCGAAGCGCTCACCCGCCGCGCCTGTCATCTCCTGGTCGACGCGATTCCCGATGGCATGGCCGCTGGGGACCGTGGCAAGCCCCAGCAACGCCGACAGGACCGCGACCCGGAAGAATGGAAAACCTGCTGCGACCACGACCATGCTCCTCCCGAAGCCGCCCCGGCACCACTTCCGGATTGCGGCCATGGCTTGGATTTACCCGCCGCCAACGCGCTCGGCACCGCGCTGGACGACGAAAGCGTTGATGTTTCATCAATGGGCGATGGCGGGAACAGGCCTTCCGTTGGATACCTTTCCAACCATGCCGGAACCCCTACGCATCCTACTCGTGGAAGACGAACCCGCCATCGCGGACGCCGTGGTCTGGAGCCTGGGCCAGGAGGGATTCCAGGTCGCGTGGGCTTCCACCATCGCCGACGGATTGGCCCGCCTGTCGGACGGGATCCGTCTGGTCCTTCTGGACGTGGGACTCCCCGACGGATCGGGTCTGGACGCCTGCCGCGAGATCCGGCGCCGCCACCCCGCCCTGCCGGTGGTCTTCCTGAGCGCGCGAGGTTCGGAGACCGACAAGGTGGTGGGCCTGGAGATCGGCGGCGACGACTACGTGGTCAAGCCGTTCAGCCCCCGCGAACTGGTCGCGCGGGTGAGGGCGCGGCTGCGCGACCGATCGGCCGGCGAACCGGCGCCGATGGACGCCCCGGAAGCCAGGATCTGGAACCCCTGCCGGGAGACGGAATTCGAACGCGACCCCGCCGGGCGCAGATTCCGGTTCCGCGGCGCGGAGCTCGTCCTCACTCCGGCGGAAACGAGGATCCTGGAAAACCTGGTGGCCCAGCCTGGTCGAATCTTGTCGCGTTCGGAACTCCTGGAGCGCGCGCTGGGAGAAGACTCGCCCAGCCTGGAACGGACCATCGACGCCCACATGAAGACGCTCCGGTCCAAGCTGCGCGACATCGCCCCCGACGCCGATCCCATCGAGACGCGCAGGGGGTTCGGATACGCCGCCCGGCGGTCGGCATGAGGCTGCGCACCCGGGTCTTCCTGGCGATTTTCGTCCTGACCGCGGCGGGAGGCGCGTTCTTCCTGCGGTGGATCCTGGACGATCTGCGCACCCGTTACCTGGAGGCCGTGGAAGAAAACCTCGTGGACACGGCCAACCTGCTGGCGAGCCTGCTCGAATCCACGGCGACCTCCGAGGCCGTCGTGTCGGACGGGATCTCGCGGGGGCTCGAAGCCGTCAAGAACCGTCGCTTCGAGGCGCGGATCTACCAGCTGGTGAAGACCGGGGTGGATCTGCGCGTGTACGTGGCCGATTCCGCCGGGATCGTGGTGTTCGACAGCCGCGCAGGAGGCGGCGATCTGGGCAAGGACTATTCGGGATGGCTGGACGTGAGCAGGACGCTCGCAGGCGCCTACGGGGCTCGCACCACCCGGCGCGATCCCGAGGACGAATCCAGCTCCACCCTGTTCGTGTCGGCGCCGATCCGCTTCGATGGACGGGTGGCGGGGGTGGTGACCGTCGCAAAGCCCACGCGATCGGTGAACCTCTTCCTGGAAATGGCCCGCCCCAAGATCGCGTTCGCGGCCATCCTCGCGGGCCTGGCCATGACGCTGGCCGCCTGGCTGCTTTCGCTCTGGCTTTCGCGTCCGCTGCAAAGACTCGCCCTCTACGCGCGACAGGTGCGCGACGGAGCGTCGCCACCGCTTCCCGACCTGGGAGCCAGCGAGGTCCGCGAGCTGGGGAAGGCCTTCGAGGAGATGAAGATCGCGCTGGAGGGCCGCGCCTACGTGGAAACCTACGTGCAGAGCCTGACCCACGAATTGAAGAGCCCGCTCACGGCCATCCAGGCGGCATCCGAGATCCTGTCCGAAGACCCGCCGGAATCCGTCCGCGCGCGGTTCGTGGAGAACATCCGCGGCGAGACATCGCGCATGCGCGACACCGTCGACCACCTGCTGGAACTTGCCGCGCTGGAGACGCGCACCGGGCTGCGCAATCCCGAGGCGATCGACCTGGCCTCGCTGCTCGCAAGCCAATGCCGCGCATTGGAACCCCTGGCCGGACGCCGCGGGATCTCCTTTTCCATCGTCGGGGCGGCCACGGTGCTCGGCGAACGATTCCTCCTGGAACGGGCGTTCCGCAACCTGCTGGCCAACGCGCTGGATTTCTCGCCGGACGGATCGAGCATCGACGCGACGCTGCGGACGGAATCCGGCAGAGCGTGGGTGGAAATCCGCGACCGCGGCCCCGGGATCCCCGACTTCGCCAAGGACAAGGTGTTCGAACGGTTCTATTCGCTGGCGCGCCCCGACGGATCCCGGCGAGGATCGGGACTGGGCCTGCCGTTCGTGCGCGAGGCGCTGCGCCTGCACGGCGGATCGGTGGAACTGCTGGCGGCCCCGGATGGCGGTACGGTGGCGCGCGTCGTCTTCTGATCCACCGTCGGTGGGCTCTGGACCGATTCCAGCTTTCACGCCGACTTCACCCGACCGCCTTGCTCCCTTCACGGAATCTTCACGTTCCCGAGCGATCGTTTCTCCGAAGCCGCCGGACGCACCCGGCGCACCAACCAAATCACGGAGAATCGACATGTCGCTCGCATCCCCATTCAAGACCCCCTTCCGCCTGGGAACCCTCGTGGTCCTCGGGCTTCTGCTCCTGATCCCCCTTTCCATGGTCCGCGGCCTGGTGGACGAACGCCAATCCCGTTCCCGCGAAGTGAAAAACGAAATCGCCGGCAAATGGGGCATGCCGCAACAGTTGCTGCCGCCGATCGTTTCCGTCCCCTGGGTGCGCACCACCGTTCTCAAGAGCGGAAAGACGGAACGGAAGGAATCCTGGGTGCGCCTGTTCCCCGAAACCCTGGAAGTGGTCGGCGAGCTGTCGACCCAGACCCGCCGCCGCGGTCTGTTCAAGGTTCCGGTCTACACCGCGGCGCTGGACTGGAACGGCGCCTGGAACCTGGACCAGATCCGTCGCCACTCCCCCGGGGCGGGCTGGGTGCTCGATCCCACCCGCGCGGTGGTTTCGGTGGACCCGGGAACGGCGAGGTCGCTGTCCAAGGCGCCTCTGCTGGAACTCGACGGACACGCGGTCGAGATCGCCGCCGAACGCCCGACAGGATCCGTCCACGCGATGCACTTGCACTCGCGTCCCTTCGCCCTGGGAGGATCCCGCCGCCTGCACTTCCACCTGGCGTTGTCGCAGCGAGGCACCGAATCGTTCTCGATCGCGCCCGCCGCGGGCGCCACCACGGTGCGCCTCAAGTCCGACTGGAAATCGCCGTCGTTCCAAGGCGATTTCCTTCCCGAGCGTTCCACGATCTCCGCGACGGGCTTCGACGCGTCCTGGGGTGTATCCGGGATGAACCTCGGGATCCCCACCATCTGGCGCGACGGCGACGCACCGCTCCCGGCCTCCGTTCGCCGCGATTACGGCGAAGACCAGGTCGCGTCGAGTTCTTCGTCCCGGCTCCAGGCCCCCGTCCTCGCGGTGAGCCTGGTGGAACCCGTCGACGGCTACGACAGCATCGACCGCTCCCTCAAGTACGGTGCCCTGGTGATCGCCCTCGCGTTCCTTGCGCTGTTCCTGTTCGAGTCGTTCCTGAACCGCGCGCTCCACCCCGTCCAGTACGGACTCATCGGCCTCTCGCTGGCGCTGTTCTACCTGCTCCTGCTTTCGATTTCCGAACACCTGGGGTTCGAGACGGCTTACGCCATCGCGGCCTCGGCCGTGACGGGAACCGTCGCGGGCTACGCGTCGGCGGCGCTCGCGGGTTGGAAGCGCGGCCTCCTGCTGGGCACCGGCCTCGCGATCCTGTGGGGATTCCTGTTCACCCTGCTCAAGGCCGAAGACTGGGCGCTGCTCATGGGATCCACGGGCCTGTTCCTGATCGTGACCCTGGTCATGTGGCTCACCCGCAAGATCGATTGGAACCGAAGGGACCTGGCGAACCCACCGGATGCCAAGGACTGAAGCGACATCGAGCCGTCGCGGCCCCTGTACCTGGAGCCGTGGGGGGGCTCCGGGTGATTTCCACCAGGGTTGGCGCTGGCCGACAAGTGTGTACATTTACCCCCCTCTACCCGGACTTCCGTCCTGGGCAGGGTGAGATTCGGTAGCTCAGTCGGTAGAGCAGCGGCCTTTTAAGCCGTGGGTCGAGGGTTCAAATCCCTCCCGAGTCATTCCAGCAATGCAGACGATACGTGAGCTTCTGGACGATCCGCGACTTTTCCCGTCTCTTCGCGCCATCGTCCCAAGCCGCCCCAGGCTTGATGTCGCCGGACTGGACGGCGCGGCTCCCGCCGTGGCCATCGCGCTTCGCCATCTGGCGCGCGGATCCGCCGCCCGCACACTGGTGCTCGCCTCCGACGCCCGCGAACTGGAACGCCTGCGCGACGACCTGGGCGCCCTGTTGGGCGACGACGCAGTCCTGCCGTTCCCCACGCTGGAACTGAAGCCCTACGAATGGCGGCGTCCGTTCGGGGCCGCGCTGGAAAGCCGCCTCACCACGCTCGACGCGCTTCGCCGCCCCGTTCCCGCCCTGGTGGTGGCCACCCACGCGGCGTTCGGGCAGAGATTGTCGGAACCCGGCGCGATCGGACGCGAGGCGATCGTGCTCAAGAAGGGCGATCTGGCCGACCTCAAGGAGCTGCGGCGCGACCTGTGCCGCCTTGGCTACCGCGAAGAGCCCCTGTGCGAAGAAATGGGGACGTTTTCCGTCCGCGGCGGGATCGTGGACGTGTTCGGATACGGGATGGACAACCCCGTGCGCGCCGAGCTCCTGGACGACGAGATCGAATCGCTCAAGAGCTTCGATCTGTTCACCCAGCGCAGCCAGGACGACGTCCCCGAAGTCGAGGTCCTGCCCCTGGACGAAGGCTTCCCCGACCACGAGGCCCTCCAGGAAGGCCTCCTCAAACTCTTGTCGGCCTTTCCCGGCGAAGACCGGCGGTTCGAGATCGAACGCCAGCGCCTGGAGGACGAAGGCGACCGCACCGGCTGGGCCTGGCAGCGCCCGTACTTCGCCAGGCTCGATTGGACGCTGATCGACCACCTGGGCGAGGGTTGCGAAGCCTTCGTGTTCGGCGACCCGTCGGCGTCCCAACGCACCCTGCTGGAATCGGCCAAGGCCGCGCGCAAGGCGTCGGTCCAGGCGGGGCACCTGGTGGCCGACCCCGAGGCGATCTGGTACGGCGAACAGGAATTGTCGGATCGCCTGGCCAAGGCGGCCTCGGCCAGGTTCGCGCCGTTTTTGGGCGACGGCGAAGGGGTCCGGATCGACTGCCGCGTGCAGGAACGGGCGGGCACCGGCATCGCCGAAGCCGGAGCACGCATCAAGGAACTGGACAAGGCGGGCACCAAAGTCACCCTTGTTTCGGTGAACCAGGGCCAGGCGTCGCGCCTGACGGAACTTGTCGAAGACCTGCCGATCGCGGGGATCGCGGTGGGTCACCTTTCGGCCGGGTTCACGATCGCCACCGACCACCAGGCCTGGTGGACCGACCACCAGATCTTCCATCGCTTCGCGCGGCGCGTGCGGCGCGGCAGGAGCCGCGGCGGCGCCAACCTCCTGGACATCGAGTCGCTCCAGAAGGGCGACTACGTGGTGCACGACAGCCACGGCATCGGCAAGTACCTGGGCATCGAACGCATCCACGCGGGCGGCCAGGACATCGACGTATTGGTCATCCAGTACGAAGGCAAGGACCGGCTGCGGGTGTCCATCGCGGAAATGTCGCGCATCCAGAAGTACGGATCGCGCGACGGCTCCGAACCGCAGCTGCACAAGCTGGGCGGACGCACCTGGGACGTCCTCAAGGACAAGACCCGCAAGGCCATCGAGGAGATGGTCCGCGAGCTGGTGGAGCTGTACGCGAAGAGGTCGGTCGCGCAACGCCCGAGCCTTCCCCCCGACGACCATTTCCAGAAGGAGTTCGAGGATTCGTTCCCGTGGGACCTCACGCCCGACCAAAGTCGCGCCGTGCAGGAGACCAAGCTGGACATGCAATCCGACAAGCCCATGGACCGCCTGGTCTGCGGCGACGTGGGATTCGGCAAGACGGAAGTGGCCGTGCGCGCCATCTTCAAGGCGGTCATGTCGCGCCGCCAGACCGCCGTGCTGGTGCCCACCACCCTGCTCGCCTCGCAGCACGCCAGCACCCTGCAGGAGCGGTTCGCCGACTGGCCCATCCGGGTGGAACTGTTGAACCGGTTCGTGGGGCCCAAGGAGCAAAAACGCATTCTGGAAGACCTTGCCCAGGGCAAGGTCGACGTGATCGTGGGCACCCACCGGATCCTGGCCAAGGATGTCAAATTCCGGGAACTGGGCCTTTTGATCCTGGACGAAGAACAGAAGTTCGGCGTGAAGCAGAAGGAAAAGCTCGTGGAGATGCGCCACGAGATCGACGTCCTGACGCTCACCGCCACGCCCATTCCCCGCACCCTGCACATGGCGCTTTCCGGCGCACGCGACATTTCCATCATTTCCACCCCGCCGCGCAACCGCCTGCCCGTGGAGACCCGGGTGCGCAATTTCCGGGAAGAATCGCTGGCCGAAGCCGTTCGCGACGAACTGGAACGCGGCGGACAGGCGTTCGTGGTGTCGCCGCGCATCGAGGGCCTGGAAGACCTCGCCCGCGTCATCGAGGAGCAGGTACCCCAGGCGCGCGTGTGCATCGGACACGGCCAGATGGGCGAAGACGCCCTGGAACAGGTGATGTCGGCGTTCCTGGGACGCGAATTCGACGTGCTGGTGAGCACGACCATCGTGGAAGCGGGATTGGACATCCCCACCGTGAACACGATCTGCGTGGTCGACGCGCACAAGTTCGGACTGTCGCAGATGCACCAGCTGCGCGGACGCGTGGGACGTTCCGACATCCACGCCTTCTGCCACCTGTTCGTCCCCGACCTGGAACGCCTGCCGCAGGACGCCAAACGGCGCCTGCAGGCGTTGGAGCAGTTCACCGATCTGGGATCGGGCTACGCCATCGCCATGCGCGACCTGGAGATCCGGGGCGCGGGCAACCTGCTTGGCCACAAGCAGAGCGGTTTCACGGCCGCCGTCGGATTCGAGACCTACTGCCGCATCCTCAAGGAAACGGTGGAGCAGCTCATGGGCAAGGAGCCGCCCAAGGCGCCGCTGGAGCCGCGCATCGAACTGGACGGCGACGCATACCTGTCGGAGGAGTACATCGAGGATTCGCATCTGAGGATCCAGCTGTACCAGCGCATCGCGCGCGCCAAGACCACGCTGGAACTGGACCAGATGCGACAGGAACTGCGCGAACGGTTCGGGCCGGTCCCGGAGCCCGCCGCGATGGTCCTGGGCATGATGCAATGCCGCATCGCCGCGAGGATCGCCGGGGTGGCGGTGGGCGGCATCGCCAAGGGACGCATGATCCTGGAGTTCGACGACGCCTGGCGCCCGGAACTGGTCGAACTCAAGGAGCGCGCCAACGGATTGCGGCCGCGCATCGAATGGATGACCGCGGTGGCGCCGCTGCGCATGGTCGCCGACCTCACCGGGTATCCGCCGTCCAAGCAGCGGGAGGAATTCCTGGCGATCCTGCGCCAGCTCGCCGGCGAATCCCCCGAAAAGCGGGGCTGATCGACACCGAAATCGCCCCCGCACGTCCTTCGATGGATCCGCGATCGGCCTTTTCCCGAGTCGTTCAAGGAATGCGCCACGGACGGCGTTCAGTTCCGGTCGACGCGGTGGTGACATTCCTCCACAAGCGGCGGATCAGGTTCTCCATTGGCCATCCACGACGGATTTCTCCATCGACGAGCGGGGCGAAGGTGCGCCCCATCCATCCGGAGGTTGCACGATGCGCCCATGCGCCATGGTCCTGAGTCTCGCCGCGTTCGCGGCCGCATCCTGGCGGACGGTCGAACAGGCCGGCACCGACTCGCGTCCCGACCCGCGTTCCGCCGCGCTGGGTTCGGTCTTCTGGACCGACTCCTCGCGCCACGACCTGTTCTCGCTGGCGGGGAATCCCGTCGGACTCGTCCACGGTTCGGGCAAGAAGTTGTCGGTGGAGATCCGGACCTCCGGGGTCTCGCTGGCGGGAAGCGGCGCCACGGTCTCCCAATCGCATCCGGTCGGACTGGTCCTGGCCACCGAGGACGCGAACAAGTACGGCCTGCGCCTCGGGCTGGAACTGGAAAACCAGGAATTGTCTTCCGGCGCGCAGGTTCCTTCCTACAAGGCGGTCCGTCTGCGCTGGGGCCTGGACGCGGGAGCCAACCTGTGGGGCAACCGCTACCTGGCGACTGGGTTCGGACTGCACGGACGTTTTCCGTCCAACCAGACGCAGGACACCGCCGGCGGCGCCACTCCGGGAAGCTTCGAGCGTTGGCAACCCGCCCTGGAGGCGCTTCGCCTCTCGCTGGGTTCGCGGATCGCCGATTTCCTCACCTTGTCGGCGCGCGTGGAGGCCGCCGCGAGCGTGGACTCCCTGAACCACACGCCCGAAGGCACCGTTTCCAAGTCGCTCCATCGGACCGGCCGCGTGTTGCTTCCCTGGTGGGGAATCGGCGCGCAGTTCGAACGTCCGGGGCTGCCCGCCACCGCCGTCATGGAATACGGGTTCGGGACCGCCTACCGGATGGGCGTCGTGAAGCCGGCCGGCACGATCCTGGGCGCGACCGTGATCGGCGGCGAGAACATCGACATGCCGCAACTGACCACCGACACCTCGCGATTCCTGCTGGCCGGAATCGGGCGGATCGACAAGCTCCCGGACCACCTCTTCCGACCGGCGCTGGCATTCCACCTGATCTCGTCCGAAACCCAGGCCTACGCTCCGATTCCGAACGCGCAGTCCACCGATTTTTCCCGCAAGGGCGAAGCCCTGAAGGACACGAACTGGACGTACAAGAACTCGGGATTCGCGATCGGTCTGGGTTGGGAATGGGCGCGCGGCGTGAAGGCCGCGATCGAATGGGAGCGGTCCTCCCTGAAGCTCTCGCGCGGCACGGGATTCCAGGCCGGCGCGTCGGAGGCGCACACCGACCACCGCGTGTCGATGGGCGTGGAGGCGGGGCACATCCTGATCCCCGCGTTGCGCCAAGCGTTCCCGGTCGGCACCGCCGCCTGCGTGCGCCTTGGGATGCGCAAGCAGAGCCTGGCCGGAATGGAACTGGAACCCGGGTTCCTGGCCGGACTGACGTTGGACGAGCCCCAATTCGTCCAACCCTACCGCCCGGATTCGCGCAACTGGTCCGGGAGGGAACACGCGGTGGGGCTCGATCCCCGACTGGGCGAAGGCGGCGACGAGATGGCCATTTCCTTGGGACTCGGCGGAAGCCTCCTGGATGGACGTGTCGGACTGGACGCCGCGCTCGTGTTCGACAGCTGGAAGGACGACGCTCCCGATTCGCCCAAGCTGAGCGGCACCGGCTGGAACATCGGGGTCCACTGGGCGATGTGAGATCGCCCACCGGCGACGGAACCGGAACGATCGCCCGTCGTAGATAGAGACGCATTCTCTTTGTAGATTATGGGAACCCTAACCAGGAGGCTTCATGCGTCTGCTCGCTCTCGTGTTCGCGTTTTCCGTCGCCGCCATCGCCGGCCCCAATCATGGCGAATGCCCCAAGAAGAAGGCAGAATGCCCGCGCATGTCGGATTCCACGGCGGTCATGGACACCACCCAGTGCAAGAAGAAGACGGACTGCTGCAAGAAGGCCGGTTCCGAAGGCGAATGTCCCAAGAAGAAGGAACAGTGCCCCAAGAAGGCTTCCTGAAGCCAGTCGCGGGCGTGGTGCCGAATCGGCTCCTGCCGGTCCGGCACGCCTGCTACATTGGCCCATTGTGATCAAACCTGAACTTCTCGCGCCCGCCGGCGGCTGGGATTGCGCCAAGGCCGCGATCGAAAACGGCGCCGACGCCATCTACTTCGGATCCGAAGTCTTCAACGCCCGCATGCGGGCCGACAACTTCACGCTGGCCGACCTCCCCGCCCTGATGGAGTTCCTGCACCTCCGCGGCGCCAAAGGGTACCTGACGTTCAACACGCTGGTGTTCCCTTCCGAGCTGGAACTCGCCGAGCGGACGCTGCGCGCGGCCATCCTCGCCGGAGTGGACGCGGCCATCGTCCAGGATGTCGGGATCTGTCGCCTGATCCGCTCGATCAGCCCCGATTTCCCCATCCACGCCAGCACCCAAATGACCATCGCGTCGGCCGAAGGCGCGAAGTTCGCGCGGGAACTGGGCTGTTCGCTGGCCGTGATCGCGCGGGAGAACACGCTTTCCGAGATGGAGAGGATCCAGGCGGGCCTCGCCGACGATCCATTGCCGCTGGAAGTGTTCGTCCACGGCGCGCTGTGCGTGGCCTATTCCGGACAATGCCTGACCTCCGAGGCGCTGGGAGGGAGATCGGCCAACCGCGGCGAATGCGCGCAGGCCTGCCGCATGCCCTACGAGCTTCTGCGCGACGGCGAACCGGTGGACCTGGGCGATCGCAAGTACCTGCTTTCGCCGCAGGATCTCTGCGGCGTCGATCTGGTCCCCGACCTGGTGCGCATCGGCATCCATTCGTTCAAGATCGAAGGCCGCCTCAAGCAGCCGTCGTACGTGGCGTCCATCACCCGCATCTACCGCGAAGCCATCGACAAGGCCTGGCAGGCCGCGACGGAAAACGTCCCGACAGGACAGCTTCTGACATCCGACGCCAAGTACCGGGTGGAGATGGCCTTTTCGCGCGGGATCCACACCGGCTGGATGCGCGGCATCGACAACCAGACCCTGGTGCACGGACGCTACCCCAAGAAACGCGGCGTGTTCCTGGGCCGCGTCGAGAAAGTCACCGGTTACGAAGTCGGCCTGAAGCTCACCGGGCCCGTGCGCGCGGGCGATGGCGTGGTGTTCGACGCGGGCAAGCCCGAGGCGCGCGAAGTGGGCGGACGCGTGTGGGAGGTCCAGGAGGACGCCGATTACACCTGGCTGGCCTTCAGCGACACGGGTGTGGATCTGCGCAAGGTGCAGGTCGGGAATCTGGTCTGGAAGACCTCCGATCCGCTGCTGGAAAAGGAGATCAAGAAGACCTGGGACGTGGAAGAACCCGCCCACCGCCGCCCGATTTCGGCGAAGGTGACGGGATCCGCGGGACACCCCCTGCTCCTGGAACTGTCGGATGGCGAAGGACACGAGGTATCGGCCACCACCGACGTGGTGTTGGAACCGGCGCGCAAGCGCCCGTTGGACGCGGCCTACCTGGAAGCGCAGATCGGCCGGCTGGGCGGCACGCCCTATTTCCTGGCGGGATTGGAATGCGCCCTGGAAGGCGAGATCATGGTTCCGGTGAGCGCCCTGAACGAGGTCCGTCGCAAGGCGGTGGATGCGCTTTCCCGTCACCGGCGCCATCGCGCTCCTTGGACGATTTCCGCCACCCCCGCGATTTCAACAAAAGTTATCGCCCCAAACCATGCCGCCCTTCGACGGTTCGACGAAGCTCACCGCGAACTCCGCTCAGGGAGCGGCATGGCCCCCGACATCGTGGTTCTGGTCCGCACCGAAGAGCAGATGGAGACCGCCGCGCGGTTGGGCGTGGGCACGCTCTACCTGGAACTGGAATTTCCCAAGCGCTATCCGGCGGCGATCGCGCGGTGGCGCGAACTCGCTCCCGGACGCGAGATCTGGGCGGCGCCTCCGCGCATCGCGAAGGCCGGCGAGGATTGGATCCTGCGGCAGGTGGAAGCCGGCGGCGCCGACGGCGTCCTGGCACGGGCCTGGGACCATCTGTCGTGGTTCCAGGGCAAGACCCGTCTGCGAGG
Organism: Fibrobacterota bacterium; assembly: GCA_029557215.1. GTDB lineage: Bacteria > Fibrobacterota > Fibrobacteria > UBA5070 > UBA5070 > UBA5070. The sequence goes on from JAKPQQ010000242.1 coordinate 57,125, forward strand.
GGATTTCTCCTTGAACGTCGCCAACGGACTGACCGCCGAATGGTTCCTGGACCGGTTCGAACTTGAAGGCTTGACCTGCTCCTACGACCTCACCGCCCAGCAGACCTTGGACCTGGCGCGCACCACCGATCCCGGTCGGCTGGAATTGACCATCCACCAGCACATGCCCATGTTCCACATGGAGCACTGCGTGTTCTGCGCGTTCCTGTCCAGCGGCAAGGACTTCCGCGACTGCGGCCGTCCGTGCGAACGGCACGAGGTGCGCCTGCGCGACCACACGGGCGCGTCCCACGTGGTCAAGGCCGACGCGGGCTGCCGCAACACGGTGTTCAACGCCAAGGCCCAGACCGGCGCCGAATACGCGACGGAATTCGTGCAAGCCGGAATCCGTCGCTTCCGCATCGAGTTCCTGGACGAACAGCCCGCCGAAATGGCCCGGATCCTGGGACGCTACCGCGACCTGCTGGCCGGGCGCATCGAAGGAAACGGGCTCTGGCGCGAACTCAAGGCGGTGAACCAGCTCGGAGTGACGCGAGGAACGCTCTCCGAGCGGTAGCGGCTACGCCACCAGCCTGATTTCGTCGTCGTGGATCACGTCGGCCAGCTCCAAGGGCTCGCCACGAAGCTCCCAGACGTCGATCCCCATTCGTTCCAATTCCTGTCGGATCGGATCGGCGAACTCGCCGGCCACCAGCGTGAAGCAATCCTGGAGGAACACGGCAAGCGAGCGGACGGCATCCCCGATCGATTCGGAGATCGTGATCCGCAGATCGTGGAGGTTCCACTCGCGAGAGACGACCCATTTTCCAGACTGCAGGGAATAGACCCGCAGGGAGCTGGCTTGCTCCAGAGGAACGCTGATTCCGGTCTCGTTGACCGCGAACGCCATGGTCTTCTTGCTCATCGGACGCCTCCACGCATTGGGGGGGTGTTGTCGTTTTCTGAACGGATCCAGGGCGATGACCTCCATTTGTCAATTTCTGGATCCAGCAACCCGTTTTCAGTTGCCACGCCATCCCGGCCCGCTCCCCTTCACGGAGTCTCACCAAGTAGCAGGGAATAATTGTCAACATTTTTTATAACACTGTCAATATGTGCGCGATAATTGATGACACTCTATATGCCAAAATGGTTTCCGAAGCGCCATGACCAGTAGGAGTTCCCTATCGGCACCCAAGACAGAACCTCACCCAGAGATCAAGGATGGACGAGAGTTTTCCACACCGTCGACGAGGCACTCGAACCGCCCCCATCATAGCCGTCGAGGGAAGATCGCCGCCCGTTTGGCGATTGCCCCTACGCCGCGATCCGGTCCTCGTCGGCGGAGATCACCTCGGCGAGTTCCGTCGGTTCGCCCCGCAACTCCCAAACGTCGATCCCCTTGCGCTCCAGCTCGGCACGGACAGCTTCCGCAAGCTCTCCCGCCACCAGCGTGAAGCAATCCTGCAGGAGGGCCGCGATCGCCCGAACCGCGTCGTTGATCGACTCGGAGACGGTGATCGACAGTTCGCGGATGTTCCATTCGCGGGAGACGGTCCATTTTCCGAACTGCAGATCGTAGACCCGCAGGGAGCAGGCTTGCTCCAGAGGAACGCTGATTCCGGTCTCGTTGACCGCGAACGCCATGGTCGTCATGTTCATCGGACACCTCCGCGACTTGGGTTTGCTTTCCTGGGTTTTGGGGATCCGGAGCCATGACCTCCATTTGCCAATTTCCGGATCCAGTAAGACCTTATCGCATTTCCCGGGCCAACCGTCAACCACCTCCTTCTCGGACGAACGGGTGCAGCCCCTCCGCCTCCGTTGTCAAGGATCCACCCGAAGCTGTCACCGATCTGGCAAGGTTTGGCAGGGCCCGCGAGCCCCCCCCCCCCCCAAAACCCGCCGAATCCCGGTCGGAAGGCGTCCACCACGTGTTCGGGGTCCTGACCCATGCGCAACAGCACCGCGTCGAAGCGGACCATCTTGTGGGTGGACTCGTGCTTGACCAGCCAGGCCAGCGCGATCTTGGCCACTTGGCGCTGCTTGGCGGGGGTGATCCATTCGCCGGGGTCGCCGGCCCAGCGGCCTCGGGAGCTCTTCACTTCCACGAACACCACGGTGCCGTCGCGGTCGCGGCAGACCAGGTCCAGTTCGCCGCGCCCGAACCGCCAATTCCTGTCGATGACCTCCAGGCCGCGCGAGCGCAGCAGGTCGGCGGCGCGATCCTCGCCATAAGCTCCCCAGCTCTTACGGGTGTCGCCCTCAGGCCTTGAAGAGGACAAACCACGCGACCATCAGGAAGGTGGCGGCCACCAGGCCCAGCACCCCGACCGCGATCCAGAGCAATTGCTTGTGCGGAATGCTGGATGGCGCGTCGTGCTCGGAACCGGGATCGCCTCCGCGACGGGAATCCTGGCGACGGCTGCCACGGCGGCGGTCGATCAGACGACGTTCGCGGCCGGAACGAAGGTTGGTTTCGGCCGGGAGCACGGGCAGCCCGCTGGACGGCGAACGGTTGCGGTCGCCCAATTGGTCGAGCGCTTCGAGCATGGCCTCGGCCGACGAATACCGGTCTTCCTTCTTCTTGGCCAGCGCCTTGCGCAGGATGGCCATCAGGGCGGGCGGCAGTTCGGAACGCTGGATGGGCGGCGGCTGTTCGTGCACGTGCTTGTAGGCGATCGCCAACGGGGCTTCGGCCAAGAACGGCGGCTTGCCCGACAGGCATTCGTACAGGACCACGCCCAGCGAATAGAGGTCGGAACGTTCGTCCAGGGGCATTCCCTGGCACTGTTCGGGCGACATGTATTCGGGGGTGCCCAGCGCCACGCCTTCGGTGGTCAGCCGTTCGGAATCCTGCAAGAGCGCGATCCCGAAGTCGCCCAAAAGAGCCATTCCGGTTTCTTCGTCCAGGAGAATGTTGGAGCTTTTCACGTCGCGGTGCAGAAGATGCTGCCCGTGCGAATAGCGGATCGCACGCAGGATCTGTCGGGCGATTTCCACCGTGCGCGCGGCGGAAAGCGGACCGTCCTTGCTGACGGCCTTGGCCAGGGAGCGGCCCTTCACGTACTGCATGGCCAGCCAATGGCGGCGGTCTTCGGTGCCGTAGTCGTACAGGACCACGATGTTCTGGTGCACCAGGCGCGCGATGGCGCGGGCTTCGGCCAAGAAGCGCTGGGTGTCGTCGCGGTTTTCGCCCAGCATGGGACCGCTCAGGAGCTTGATCGCCACCTCGCGCTGCAACAGGGGATCGCGAGCGCGCCAGACCGTGCCGGCACCTCCGCGTCCGATCTCCTCTTCCAGGAGATACCGCCCGATGTGCGCAGGGGAATTGGGCATCAGACCAAAGCCAGCAGTCCGCGGCGCAGGCGTTCCAACGCCTTGCCCAGGACGTCCATGGATGTCGCGTAGGAAAGCCGGATGCAGCGGTCGTCGCCGAATGCCGCACCGGGAACCACGGCAAGCAGCTCATCGGCCAGCAGGTACTCGCACAGATCCAGCGATCCGCCGATCACCTTGCCTTTGGGCGTCTTTTTGCCGTAGAAGCTCGAGACTTCGGGAAGCGCATAGAACGCTCCTTCGGGCATCGCCACTTTGATCCCCGGAATCGCCCGCAGCGATTCGATCACGAACTCGCGACGGCGATTGAATTCCTGGCCCATTTTCTGGACGAGTTCGAGTCCGCCGTTGAGCGCCGCCACGGCGCCGTACTGCGAAACGTTGGCCGGGTGATGGGTGGCCTGGCTCTGAAGCGCGCCGATCGCCTTGGCGATGGGGGCAGGGCCCGCGAAGTATCCCACTCTCCAACCGGTCATGGCGTAGGCCTTGGACACGCCGTTGACGATCAGCGTCAAGTCGGCGATGCCGCCACCCAACGAAGCGATGGAGACCGGCTTGCGTCCGTCGTACAGGATGTGTTCGTAGATCTCGTCGGAGAGCACGTACACGTCGTGCTTCACCAGGATCTTGGCGAAGGCTTCCAGTTCGGCCTTGCCGTAGACCATCCCGGTGGGGTTGGACGGATTGCACAGGATGAGCGCCTTGGTGCGCGGCGTGATGGCCGCTTCCAGGGCTTCGGGCGTGAACTTGTAGCCGGTATCCACCGAGGTCGGGATGAAGACGGGAGTTCCGCCGTAGAGCTTCACCAGTTCGGGGTAGGTGACCCAGTACGGAGCCGGGATCACGACTTCGTCGCCCGGATTCAGAAGGGTCTGCAGGACATTGGCGACGGCGTGCTTGACACCGGAGGTGATCACGACCTGGTCGGCCGGGATCTTGACGCCGTTCTCGCGCAGCAGTTTGTCGGACACGGCCTTCTTGAGCTCGGGAATCCCCGTGGGAGCCGTGTATTTGGTCTTGCCTTCGCGCAGCGACGCGATCGCGGCGTCCTTGATGTGTTCGGGAGTGTCAAAATCCGGTTCGCCGACGCCGAGCGCGACGATATCCTGCCCCGCGGCCTGCAGCTCTTTGGCGCGAGTGTCGATGGCCACGGTCATGGAGGGAGCCAGGGCGAGGACGGACGACGAGAGAGACTTCATTGGTTTAACGATTCCTTCGATGCTTGCACAACCGGTCCAAACTGACAAATCATAGGAATTGGACGGTACGCGGAGGCCGGAGATCTGGAAGAAGATATTGTGGCCAGATCTGCCAGGACTTCGCTTCGATTTTGGCTCGTTCAGGGGGTGTGACCCCGGTGAGGACCAACGCGCAGTCGATCCCCGCATGACGAGCGCCCAGGATGTCGGTGGCCAGGGTATCGCCGATCGCCACCACCTTTTGGGCGGGCAGTTTGAGCTTTTCCAGGGCCAGGTCGTAAATCTCGCCGAACGGCTTGCCCAAGAGGGCCACCTTGCACCCGGTTTCCCGGGCGAGCGAGCGTGCGGTGACACCCGAAACCCGCGCCATCACGCCTTGGGGACGCGGAGCGACGGCATCGGGATTGAGGACCACCAACAGGCTTCCTTCCTGACGAAGGATCCGGTGGGCTTCGGCGATGCGGCGCATGCGGTATCCGCGGGAGCTGGCCAGCACCACGACCTTGGTCTGGTCGGCGCGGTCGGTGGTTTCCAGTCCGGCGGCTTTCAGGTATTCGCGTCCGGAAGGCAATCCCATGTAGAAGACCGGCCCGGTGATGCCCAAGGCAGTTTTTTCCCGGGCAAGGAGCGATCCGGAACAGATGACCTCGCCGGCATCCAGGGGAATGCCCATGGACGAAAGCAATTGGCGGTTGTCTTCTTCCGAAAGCGCCGAGTTGTTGGTCAGGACCCGCACCTTCTTGCCCATGGACTTGAGCCACGAGACGCCTTCGGCGGCCCAAGGGATGGTTTCTTCGGCACGGTTCAGAACCCCGTAGGAATCCAACAGGAACCCGTCGTAGCGGGAGGCGAGTTCTTCCAGAGTGGTCGCGGGCATCTCCGGAGGGGGCACGGTGGGCCCCATCCGCGTCGCGTAGTCGCGGTAGATCTGCAGTTCCGGCGAGCCTGGTAAAAAAAGCATGTGAGGGGGGAAAGATAAGGTTATGTGCGAAGACGGCGGAAGATCTCGTCCATACTGCGCAGAAGAATCGCGATGTCCAGCAGGAACGAACGCAGTCGCAGGTATTGGAGATCCAGCTCCAATTCTTCGGCCGGATCCAGCTCCCGGCGAGGGTCGATCTTCCACAACCCCGTGAATCCGGGCCGCAACCCAAGCCGGAACCGATGCCGCGGTTCCAGCGTCGCGGCCTCCCGAAGCCCCAGCGGACGGGGTCCGACCATGGAAATCTCCCCGCGGATCACGTTCCAGAGTTCGGGAGCGATTTCCAGGAGGCTCGCCCGGCAAAACCCGCAGAACGCGGGCAGGCGCTCGTCGCCCGGAATCCGGCGCAGTTCCGGACGGAATTTCGCGGGCAGCGACCGCAGCCGGAGCAGCCGGAACGGTCGACCATCGACCCCCGCGACCGGAATCCCCACCAAAGCCGTGCCCCCGGTGGCACGCCGCACGAACGGGGCCGCCAGCAACAGGAGCGGAGCGGCCAGCACCAGCAGCGGCACCGCCAACGCGAGATCCAGGATGCGTTTGCGAAAACGCGCGCCGACCGGCATGGTGGTGGACGGCACGCCCAGCAGCGGAACCCCGTCGATGTCCTGCAGTTCGACCAGGGACAAATGCTGTTCCGCAAGGTTGGGGACGATCCGGAAATCGACCCCGCGACGTCGGCAGATCGCGAGGATGTCAAGAATCGTCCGGCGCGGAACCTGGGGCAACGCGATGTAGAGCTTCCCGATGGTTCCTTCCGACAACAACGCATCCAGACGCGAAAAATCGCCCAGGACGGGAACGCCTTCCACCTGCCGAACGGCCTCGCCCGGTCCATCGTCCACGAACCCCACGACATGGACACCCGATTCCGGCTGTCGCCGCAGTTCCCGAACCAGACGGATTCCGGTTTCGCCGGCTCCGTAGACCAAGGCGGCGACCTCGCCCACACCCGCCCGGCGCAGACGCTCCCCGATCCAATGGAATCCGCGCCTTCCCAGATGCACCGATGGCAATACCATCGCCCAGATCGACAAGAGCAGCGGAACGGAAACAGGAACGCCCATCAGGAACAGCAACAGGCGGGTGCCCGCCAGAGCGGTGATCCAGGCCCGCAGAACCCCTCGGTGCTCGTGCAGATCCAGAAGCGACCGGTGGGGGACGTAGAGGCCGAACAGCCCGATGCAAAGCAGAAGAACGACCTCGCCCACGACCACGATCTCGTCGATCCGGTCGGGCAACGCCGAAGGGGCGTCCTTGGACAGCGCGAACCAGACCACGAGCCCCAGCGCCTGGCCGCAGAGCGACGCGACGAGATCGATCAGGATGCGCAACGCCGTCATCCATTTCTGGAAGTTCGGGATCTCGGAGATCCCCGTCGGGCGTCTTGGGTTGGGTTCGCGCATCGATCCGTCGGCGTTGGTGTAAAGGCTCCGCCCAGGAAAGAAAGACGACCGAAGGGGAACCGGCCAGTGGTGGCACCGTGGTATTTTTGGAGCCATGCAAGATCCCGTCGAAGCCACGACCGCTCTTTTGGACCAGATGATCCAGCAGCAGACCGCCAAGGTCCTGGCCTTGGGACGCAAATGGGTCCCCCACGCCACCGACGAGGACCTGCGCAACGCGGAAGACTTCAAGATCCTCAAGGACAAGCCGATCTTCCACTACGAAGACGGCATCCTGGCGGGGCTGATCGCCGCCCGCACCGCCCTGCTCCACGAGATCCGCTCGCGCCGAACGGTGGAATAAGGGAGCCTTTCCCGATCGGGATTCCCTCGGCGGGCGGCAAGTAAGGTACTTTGCGCCGTTCCATCCAAAGACCGGAGTTCGACTCTCCGGCACCATGCGCTTGTAGGCGCAGCAAGGAACAAGAAATGTCGTTGAAGTCCCGGATCGCGCCGTTGCTGGCCAGCGTGGAGAACCCCTACCGCTACATCGGAGGCGAAACCGGACAGACGGTCAAGGAACACGCCAGCTCGCGCATGGCCCTGGTGTTCCCCGACATCTACGAACTGGGGATGAGCAACAACGCCATCCGCGTGCTCTACCACATCGTGAACCGCGACCCCCGCTGGGCCGCCGAGCGCGTGTTCGCCCCCTGGACCGACCTGGGCGCGAAGCTGCGCGAACACGACATCCCGCTGTTCAGCCTGGAATCCCACCGCGCCCTGCACGAGTTCGACGTCGTGGGCATGACCATCCAGACCGAACTCAACTACACGAACGTCCCCTACGTGCTGGATCTGGGGAAGATCCCGGTGTGGGCGGCCGAACGCGGCGAATCCGATCCGCTGGTGATCGGCGGCGGACCGTGCATGTCCAACCCCGAGCCCATCGCGCCGTTTTTCGACGCCTTCGTGATCGGCGACGGCGAGATCCTGGTGCGCACCATCCTGGAACTGGTGGAGCGCCGCAAGACAGAACAGCGCGACCGCTCCTGGATCCTGGACCAGCTGGCCGCCCTCCCGGGCGTGTACGTCCCCTCGCGGATCGAAATGGAAATGGGACCGCAGGGCGACCTGATCCCCAAAGGCATCGACGGCAACGGCCCCTACGGCCGCGCCAAGGGCGTGAAGCGCACCTGGGTCGAACGGTTGGATCCCGACGATGTTCCCAGGCTCACCCCCACCGCCAACGGCGAGGTGGTGCACGAGCGGTTCGCGGTGGAGCTGTTGCGCGGCTGCACCCAGGGCTGCAGATTCTGCCAGGCGGGATACTGGTACCGACCCGTCCGGGAATTGTCGCCCGACGACGTGGTCATGATCGCCAAGGAAGGCCTGGCCGCCACCGGTTCCGACGAGCTGGGATTGTTGTCGCTTTCCACCGCCGATTATTCCCAGATCGCGCCGCTCACCGACCGTCTGGTGGACGACCCCGATTTCCGCAACGTGAACCTCTCGTTGCCGTCGCTTCGCGCCAACATGTTCGGACAGACCCTGGCCAAGAAGGTCGCCCGCGCCCGCGGCAGCCGCAGCGCCACCTTCGCGCCCGAAACGGGATCGGCCCGGCTGCGCAAGCTGATCAACAAGACGATCACCGACGAAGACATGATCGCCGCC
>JAKPQQ010000251.1 GCA_029557215.1 Fibrobacterota bacterium
GCTCATCCTGCACTACGGCGACCTGACGGATTCGACCAACCTGATCCGCATCATCGGCGACGTGCAGCCGGACGAGGTCTACAACCTCGCCGCGCAGTCGCACGTCGCGGTCAGCTTCGAGGCGCCGGAGTACACGGCCAATGCCGACGGCCTCGGCACGCTGCGCCTGCTCGAGGCCATACGCATCCTGCGGCTCGAGTCCAAAACGCGCTTCTACCAGGCCTCGACCTCGGAGCTGTACGGCCTGGTGCAGGAGGTGCCGCAGCGCGAGACGACGCCCTTCTATCCGCGTAGCCCCTACGCGGTGGCCAAGCTCTATGCATACTGGATCACCGTCAATTACCGCGAGGCCTATGGCATCTACGCCTGCAACGGCGTGCTGTTCAACCACGAAAGCCCGCTGCGCGGCGAGACCTTCGTGACCCGCAAGATCACCCGCGGCATCGCCCGCATCAAGGAAGGCCTGGACACGGTCCTGAAGCTGGGCAACATGGACAGCCTTCGCGACTGGGGCCACGCCAAGGACTACGTGGAGATGCAGTGGCTGATGCTGCAGCAGGACCACGCCGAAGACTTCGTGATCGCCACGGGCAAGCAGATCTCGGTCCGCGAATTCGTGAAGCTCACCTGCAAGCACGCCGGCATCGACATCCGCTTCGAAGGCACGGGCGTGGACGAGAAGGGTATCGATGTGGTCACTGGCAAGGTGATCGTGTCGGTGGACCCCCGCTACTTCCGGCCCACCGAAGTGGAAACGCTCCTGGGCAGCCCCGAGAAGGCCAAGGCCAAGCTCGGCTGGGTTCCCAAGATCACCGTCGAGGAAATGGCCAAGGAAATGGTGGAAAACGATCTTCTGGAAGCACGCAGGGAAAAGGCGATCCGAAGCGTGTAGTTTTCCTGGAAACGATCGGAACAAATTATGTCAGACGTTTTATCCGAGTCTTCCCAGAATCTGGCGATCCCTTCATCCTTGGTGAGGATGAAGGTACTCGGGGTCGATGTCCATTCCGGTTCGGTGAGTTCCATGCTGGAAAGCATGGAACATCTCGCGCAGCATTCGAGCAGCGCCTACGTCAATTTCGTGAACGTCCACATGGTGATGGAGGCCCGTCGGGACCCCAAGTTCGCGGAGGTCGTCAACGGAGCCGATCTCAACTGCCCCGACGGTCTCCCGATCGCCAAGAGCATCGGATGGTTCTACGCGGTCCGGCAACGGCAAGTGGCCGGTCCCGACACGCTTCCTCTCCTGCTGCATCTGGCGCAGCGGACCGGGAAAAAGGTGTTCGTGCTCGGCTCCACCCCCGAGGTCCTGCGGTCTTTCGAGCTTCGGGCCATCGACCAGTTCGGCCCCGACATCCTCTGCGGCACCTTCAGCCCTCCCTTTCGCGAGTTGTCTCCGGAAGAAGACGATGCCCTCGTCGAAAGGATCAATGCGGCCAACGCCGACATGATCTTCGTCGCTCTGGGGTGCCCGAAACAGGAGAAGTGGATGGCCGCCCACAAGGGGCGCGTCAAGGGTTGCATGTTCGGTCTCGGTTACGCGATCCCCGTGTACGCCGGACGCGCCAGCAGGGCGCCTCGGTGGATGATCGAACGCGGCCTGGAGTGGCTGTTCCGCCTTTCTTCCGATCCGCGTCGACTGTTCGTTCGCTACGCCAAGACCAATTCGGCATTCTTGATTTCCGTTTTCCGCGAGCTTTCGAAACGGAAAAACAGACGAAATCGTCTCTGATTGATCAAAAGCTTTTTTCCATGATCCTTGCCATATCGCTTGGCTTACATGTAAATTGACTATGTATCCGATTTTTGCTTTCTTTTCTGTTGCATCACTGGAGGCATCCTATGAACACTGAATCCATCTGGACCAAGCCGACCCTCGAACGTCTCGATGTCGCGGAATTGACCCTGAGCCGCGGATTCGGGCGCGACCGCGAAGAACGCGAAGAACGCCGAGGCAACAAGCGCTGGGGCCGCGGCCGCAACTGCAATCGCGACGATTCCTGATCTCGGTTTCGTTTCCGGCGTCATCCTAGCGTGACGGAGCGCCGCATCCCGGATGCGGTGCTTTTCTCGTTTCATCGATCCTGACGCGTCATCTGGCTCTTCCAACCCGAAGCGTAGAGTCCATCCCGCTCCAGCAGCTCGACATGGGTTCCTTGTTCCAGGATGCGCCCATCGTCGATCAGGCAGATGTGGTCGGCCCGCATGGCCGTGGAAAACCTGTGCGTGATGAGAATCGAAGTGCGGGAGGCCGACCAGGCGAGGAACCGCTCGTACCAGTCGGCCTCCGCCCAGCCATCGAGATCGCTGGTGGGCTCGTCCAGGAGGCAGATCGGCGAATCGCGCACGAACGCCCGCGCCAACGCCAGTTTCTGCCACTCCCCTCCTGACAATTCCCGTCCACCAAAGCGCCCGCCGAGCAGGGTGTCCCATTTGTCGGGGCATTTTTCGATCAATTCCTGCAGTCCGGCCGATCGGGCCACCGCTGCGAGCCGCGCGGCATCCACCCTGGGATTGCCCCATTCCACATTTTCACGGAGCGTCGCGTCGAATCCCACCGGATCCTGGAACAGGACCGCGATGGAAGCCCTCAAGCGATCCACGGGGAAGTCGCGAATGTCCGTTCCATCCAGCAGGATGCTTCCCGAATCCGGCCGGTAGAGCCCGCAAAGCAACCTGATCAGGGTCGACTTCCCCGATCCGTTCGGCCCGACCAGGGCCGTGACCTTTCCCGCCGGAACAAGGAGATCCAATCCATCCAGGCAGTCCCTGGAGGCGTTGGGATAGCGGAACCGCACCCCCTGGAATTCGATGCCCTTGCCCAGCGGCTGGAGGGGAACCGCTTCCGGATCCACCGGAGGATCGGATGGGTGGCGCAGGAAATCCCGGAAATCCTTGAGGAACGCCCCCGCTCGGTAGAGCTGTCCGGCGTTGTCCAGGGTTCCCCGGAACAATTTTTGTCCCATCGTGAAGGCGTGGAAGGCGATCACGATGTCGGAGACCAGGACGGCACCGGCCATCCTGAGCTCCAGAAGCCCCCAGATCCCGGCGAGGAACCCGACCACCCCCAAGGCGGAATAACCGAGCTCGATGCGCCATTCCTTGGTGTCCATCCGCGTCTCCAGTCGGCGGTATTCCTCGCGGGTGCGGGAATACATCGATCCGAACAGCCTGGAGAGCAGGAACATGCGGATTTCCGCCGCGAACCACTTCTCGCCCATCAACCACGAGAGGTAGGAGCCCTTGCGCTGCAAGGGGGTGGTCGCGCGGTTGAACCGGACGGATTCCACGTTGAACTTCGCCACGACCACCAATCCCGGGAGAGCGGTCCCCAGAAGCAGGGCCGGAAGCCACCAGGCGTAGCCGACCAGGACTCCCAGCACCCCTCCCAGGAGAATCAGGTTCTGGAGGGCCAGCCCGGTCTGTTCCAGCAGATTGAAGGGCTGCCCCAGCGTGTTCACGCGCACGTGGTGGACAAGATCGTGGGAATCTGCGCGATCGAAGAAGGAATACGGAACATGGCAGGCCTGGTGGTGCATGGACTCCACGAGGCTTTGCTGGACGCGATCTGCGAACCGTCTGCGCATCCACTGCAGCGATGTCGACAGGACCGGCGCGGCCAGGAGCACCGATCCCAGCACGGCGAACGCCGACACCAGCTCGGAACGGCCCGCTCCCGTCTCCAGCACGGCCAAGGCGCGGCGGGACGCCAACAGGAGCGCCAGCGGCAGGAACCCGGTGGCGATCTGCAGCCCCCCCCAGATGGCCGCCATGCCGGGTGCCACCCTGCAGGCGCGCGACACGCCCCAGGCATAGTCTTTGGACCACCGGACGAGATCCCTCCAGCGGGGCCCGGAATCGCCGTTCACGCGCCTTCCCGGGCCACTTCGACCACGATCTTCGCCCGAACCAGCTCCTCAAGGAATGGCTCCGTGTCTCGACGGCACACCTGGGTGTCGATGCCGTAGTGCTCCACCAGACACGAGACGAGTCTCTCGAACGTACAAGGGGATTCCAGCAGCCCCCAGACGACCCGGGCGGAACCGGACAATCTCAGGTAGTCGCCGGACTCGACGTCGAGGAACACCACCGCGTCCTCCAGATCGGTGGAGAGGAGATCGGCGTTCCTGGCGAACACGGAATCGGAGGCAATCGGCATTTGGTTTCCCTCGGTGGGGGCCCAACGGCTCCCGACGAACGGTCCCGGTTCCGGGCGGAATGGACCTCAACGGTGAAAAGTAGACACCACCCGGTACCCGGACACGTCCTGCTCGCGAGGAAGGATGCGCCCGCCGCAGAGCATCCAGGCATGGGCGTCGATGCCGACCTTGGTCCCGCTCGAACGGACTCCGAACACGGCGGTCGCTTCGATGCCGCGGCGGTTCATCATGAGCCTCAAGGCGAGCACTTCGGTGAGGCACACCGCCGGCCACGGCCATCTCCGGTGCCAGACCTCGAACCCCCAGGCGAACGCCCGGAGGACGGGAGCGGGCACGGCCGACGGGGATTCCGGGACGCCCGTCGGCTTCCCGAGCACGGCCGACAACCTGGAAAACGGCACGAGACGCTTCAGGGCCCATGCCGCCCCGAGAGCCCCGCCCACCTCGGCGAGGAAGACGATCCTGGACAACTTCCGTCGAACCCGGTCGGCGATCCGCCGCCCGCCGAGCACCCCGTAGCGGTAGACCAGGCTCGCCGGACGCGCGAAGGGAAGAACCAGGAACCACCCCGGCATCCCCCCGACCCCGACCACGTCGCCCGCGCGCACCCACGCCGACAAGAGGCGGTTCCCGATGGATCTCGCCTGGTCGTTCCTGGCCCCCAGGAACCGGTCCCGGCTCGATCGCTCTTCCAGGGCGATCGCCTTCACCTCCCACGGATCCATCTCGGAAAATTCGGGATGCGAAAGGGCCCGCAGGGAAATGCGGACCTGTTCGAGCGCCACGCGCTCGACCGGGAATCCGTCTTCCCCGCCGTACAGGAGCCCCAGCAAGGCGCGAACGGAATCCGTCAGAGCGACCAGGGACAGTTCCCCGGCCAGGTCTCGGCATCGATCGAAGGCGTCGGGAACCCGTTCCAGGTGGGCCTGCAGATCCCCCAGCCATTTCATGCGCAGCCAGGAATGCTCGGCGCCGTGCAGACACAGGTACAGGAATTCGGCATCGCCCAGCGAGCCGGTGGGTGCCTGCCGATACTCCCGCCACCAGATTTCCTCCCGACGGGGCTCCCAGGCGCGCTCGAAGCGGAAATGGAGTTCGAGCACGGCACCGTCCCCGGGGTGCAGGAACACGAGATCGCGCATCAACCGCCGACACAGCCAGCGATGTCCGGCATCGCGCGTCCACACCGGCTGGGCCGCTTCCCATCCCCATGTTTCGAGCTTGCGAACGGCGTCGAAGAACGCTTCGGGCCGCACCACGAGATCGATGTCCTTGCACTGGCGCAGCCCCATGTCGCCGTAGAGCTTCCGCGAAAGGCCGGGACCACCCTTCATGGAAAGGCATTCGATTCCCGCCGCACCGAAATCGCGGATCAGCCGCTGCTCGAGCATCCCCAGCCGCAGGGCGCGCAACCGGATCTCCCGTTCCATTCCGAGCAACGCATCCTGCTGGTCGCCCATGATCCAGAGCCGATCCGATCGCCGAAGGACCTCCGCGGCCAAGGCCTGGATCCGGTGCCTCTTGAAAAGCCCCAGGAAATCCTCCGGTGTTCCCCCTTCCTGAACGGCCCGATCCAACACCGTCCTGCAGTTCTCCCATCCCCCCGATCCGTTCGCCGGCAAGTAGGAACAGGCTGCGGCGAACCGGAGCTCGGGATGCACCGAATCGATCCGGCGCCAGTCCATCATGCCGCGGATCCCGGCCGATCCGGAGACGAACCCGCCTCCGGATCGAAGGCGATCCGACGCAACATGGATTCGATGTCCGATGGCGTGCGCCGAGGCACCCCTGAGACGCGATGGCAGGGAATCGTCGCCGCCAGCCTGGAAAGCTGCAGGAAATGCTCCTTCTGGCAGCCCAGCGGAACCACCAGGTACGGCCGGAACGTCTGGCGGTACAGTTCCTGGAACACCGACATGCCGACCAACCGGACGGAATCCGCAGGATCGGCCTCCGGGTCGTCCAGGACGACCATCGCCCCCACCCGACAAGCCGATCGCCCTCCCCGGACATGCCAGTAGTACTTCTCCTTGAATCCACGCGTGCGCGGAGCCGAATCCTTGTCCAGACCCAGCAGGGCCAAACTGTCGGCGTTGAGCTTAAGAGATTGGAATCCCGGACAGACCACCGGAGCCCCTTGCGGGAACACGATCCTACTGATGTCGTCGTTCAGGAGCGTCCAGCCCCTTTGCACCAGGATCGCCGAGGTGGTGGATTTCCCCGCCCCCGATTCGCCCGCCACCAAGAGCGCCTTGTCCCCGCCGGGCGGCACCAGCGCGGCCGCGTGCAAAGGCAGCTCCCCGCGCTGCAGGACCAGGATCCCGAACGGGGTTGCCTTGAGGAAGAACCACGCCGTCTCGCGGTCGGACTCGGGATGGACCTCGACCTCGATCGAGGTCCCGCCCACGACGTGGTACCTGGCGATCGCTTCGATCTCCAACTCCACCCGGTCGCATTGGCGACGGATTCCGTCAAAGATCTCCTCCGATCCGGGAAGTTCCTCCAAGTGATCCTTCCAGACCACGCTGGCCCCCTCGATCGGAAGCGTTCCGAGCGGATCGCCGACGGAATCCGGGAGATCGGTCAACGAACCTTCACCCGTCCCGGGATGGAGCGGCACCGCCTCCACGATGTCGTCACCGCAGGACCAGACGGCCTGCGGCGGCACCGTGTTCCGAGGACGACGCGCGCCAAAGCCAGATTCCGCCGCGTGCTCCGCTCCAAGAAACCTTGCCCAACGACGGAACCGCGAACTCGGCCACCGTGCGCCCTTGGAGGTCGGTGATCCGAACCTGCGCCTCGCCGACCTGGGGGTTGGCGAACACCGCCTCGGCACCCACCACGCGCGCTTCCAGTCCGCCACGCGAAAGCGACCGGTTCCGCGCCGAACTGGTCGAGGGCGGGACCGTGGACAACTGCAGGCTCCAGACGACATTGCCAGCCCGATCGTATTCGGTGTCGAGCCCCTTGGCGAACTTGCCCCCATCCCACTCGTTGATCGAACGGGCATCGAGCCGCCACACGCCGGAACCGGTCTTGCTGAAGCGGTCCACCTTGGCCCAATTCCCGTCGCCATCGTGGGAATAGATGTCCTTGGCAACCGTATCGACAGTCGAACCATCGATTTCCAACTCGATCGCGGCAGCCAGCTTGTTGCCGTCCCAGACCAACTGGTCGACCACTCCCACCTCGCTCCAGGTGTCGCCGGACTTGGCATAGATGGTACCACGGGAGCAATGTCCTTGAGCATCCACGGTCCATTCACGCTTGGTGTCGGCCCAGAATTCGTCCGGACAACCTGAACGGCTCCAGTCGTACGAGATGGTATCGGATCCGAATTCGAATCCACCCGACCGGGTCCCGAAGATCTGGGATACGCGCCTTCCCTGGGCGTCGAAGAGCCACCGGGTGTAATCCACGCCTGCTGCAGGAGATGGATAGGATGTTTCCGTCCCCGACACCACTCCGTCCGTCCGCTTCAAGCTACCGACGGATCGCGAAGCGTAGTGCAGGACTCGATTGGCCGTGTCGACGCGCACGGAGGAAATCGTGGGATCTTCCGTCCTCTTGCGGATCTTGCTGACAAAATCCGGTGATGTCGGCGCCGGAAGCGAATCAAGCCCCTCTTCGAGCAGATAAAGGGTGTCCACCGACGGGAACAGGTACGGATCCAGGTCCTTGCCGACCGGGAGGTCGATCTGCGCACGCACCACCACGGCGAGAACCAGTGCCGTGGAAATCATCGTCTTCGGACGGAGCATTGGGTTCGATCCCCTTTATCTTCGAGAGAGCTGGGAGCAGACTGGGACATGCAGGAAATTAGACATTCACGCAGCATCGCCCCCCGGACGTTTCCGAATCGTTTTTGCACCTTGTATGTTTCCTCGCACACATCGGTGCGATAGAACCCCTATTAAGGCTTTACCCAATGAACATCACCATCATCGGAACCGGATACGTGGGCCTGGTCGCCGGAGCCTGTTTCGCCGACAGCGGCAACCACGTGGTCTGTCTGGACGTCGATCCCCGCAAGGTGGACATCCTCAACCAGGGCGGCATCCCCATCTACGAACCCGGCCTGGAAGAAATCGTGCGCCGCAACAAGCACGAAGGCCGCATCTCCTTCACCACCGACGCCCAGAAGGCGATCGACCACGGCAAGGTGATCTTCATCGCCGTGGGTACTCCGCAGGACGAGGACGGCTCGGCCGATCTCAAGTACGTGCTGTCCGCCGCGCAGACCATCGGCAAGCTCATGAAGGAACCCAAGATCGTGGTCGACAAGAGCACGGTCCCCGTGGGCACGGCCGAAAAGGTCCAGGCCGCCATCCAGGCCGTGACGTCCATCCCGGTAAGCGTGGTCTCCAACCCCGAGTTTCTCAAGGAAGGCAACGCCATCGAGGACTTCATGAGTCCCGACCGCGTCGTG
>JAKPQQ010000272.1 GCA_029557215.1 Fibrobacterota bacterium
CACGCGCGTCCAGAGCGAGGTGTTGCCGCCGAAATCGATCCGTTCCAGCCATTCGATCCCGAAGCTGTTCGCGGACAGGCGGTAGATGGGACTGTCGAGATAGTCGTAGTTCTGGGTGAGCTGGAAAACATGCCGGCTGGCTCCCCAGTCGCGGACCGGCAACTGCCAGAGCTGCGCCCTAAGCGACACGTTGAACGCGGGATCGGTCAATACGGAGACGCCCCCCATGAGGGTGAAATGGTCGAATGGACGCTTGGCTTGGAACGGATCGCCGTGCGCGAGACGAATATTCGTTGATGCGATGGGGATCTGGGAAGACGGCTCGCCGGTGGTGCCGTTGGTGCGCGTGATTCCTTTGCCGATCACGCGTCCGCTGGAGATGCGCAGGCCGATCAACCTGCCCTTCGCGACGGTTGGTGGTCGGTGCCGTGTTCCGTTGATCAGACGATCCATCCCGAACATCGGGTTCACGAGGAACGCGCCGGATTTCCGCAACCATCCCACCCGCTCGCCGGTCGATTCTCCGGAGAGAAGCTCGGCAAGGCGCCAGGTCGTTTCGCCGATCATCGCGCCGCCCATGCGCGTGGTGATCAGGTCGTTCAGGGCCGGAGGCTCGGTCTCCATGAAATATTCCCAGTGGATGCTGCCCAGGGTCGTGTAGGCCAGCCCCATGAGGTAACCGTGGCCGTTGGCGCGCGCGGCCGAGTAGTACAGGGATCCTTGGACGGGATGTCCGATCTGGTTGACTTCGAAATTGTTGTCGTCCCAGACCCATTCCGAGCTGAGGTTGTGCCAGATGGTCTCGCGGTCGATCTTCGCGTATTCCACGTCGCGGACGAACCGGTTGACCGATCCCATCGCCATGTTGATCCCGAAGATCTGCATGGTCGGAGCGATCCACGAGGGAGGCTTGGATTGCGTGGAATCGGCGACGGAAGCGGGTTGGGTGGCTCCCGCGATCGCTGCGGCCAAAAGGACGGATGGAATGGATGTAGACTGCATCGTGGCTAAAAGTACCGCTTTGGCGGGGGCGATGCATCGCGTGTGGCCGGCGTGTCGGAAATCGATGCCGCTTTCTTTGCGAGCTTGGAAGGCAAGGCTTCGGGATCGTCGGTCGCTCCGGGATCCGGAGCGGGGCGCGGCTATCGCTTCCGGGCGGTCGCCAGGAAGATGGGGTACTCGCGGGAGCCTTGGGGGCCTTGGCGGCTCATGGTGTGGACGGTTTCGATGGAGATGGGCTCGAACCCGGCCAGCGCGAACCATTCGACGATTTCCGACCGCTTGAACCCGAAATGGATGTCCGCGACGTCGGGACCGTGGAAGCTGCCGTCCTCGGTGTCCAGGTCGGCCACCGCGATCCATCCTCCTTGACGGATCTTGCCAGCGGCGCGCCCCAGGAACGCCCGCGGGTCGGGGACGTGGTGGAGCGCCATCTGGAGCAGGACGAGGTCGAACGGTCCATCCACCCCGTCCAGGTCGTCGCCGCAACGCAGACTGGCGATGTTCCCGATCCCGCTTTGACGGATCTTGTCTTCCAGGATGTCGACCATCCCCTGCGAAGGGTCGCTGGCCACCACCCTGGACAGCCGACCCGCCAGCGCGAACGACAACAGGCCGGTTCCCGCCCCAACTTCCAGAGCGGACATGCCGGCAAGCGGGATCCGTTCATTGAGCAGGTCGGCGATGTCGGTGGTCCTGCGCACATGGTGCGGAGCCAGGTCCCACTCCCTGGCCAAGGCGTCGAATCGGTCGGTTCCTGTCGTGTCTGCCATGCGTCGACCTCCCTGTTCCTGCCAGGAAGATACAAGGACCTCGGACGCCCGTTTTCGTCCGGAATCGTTCGTCGGGCGGAGATGGATCGGATGTCGTCGGCACCGCTCGCTCGCATCCGGATCCGTGTTGTAACCTTTAGGTCGCTCTTCGCATCCAATATCCGAGAATCGAACAACCCGTCGTATCCGAGATCCAGGAGAATACCGCCATGCACGAGAACATCCACGAGATCGATGCCGATCGGTTCGAATCCG
This sequence comes from Fibrobacterota bacterium, assembly GCA_029557215.1. Lineage (GTDB taxonomy): Bacteria > Fibrobacterota > Fibrobacteria > UBA5070 > UBA5070 > UBA5070. The sequence goes on from JAKPQQ010000272.1 coordinate 2,028, forward strand.
TCGTCCTGAAGGCGCCCCTTGCCGTGGTGGATTTCTATTCCGACGAATGCCCGCCTTGCGAGGCGCTGGCTCCCAAGTTCGAGGCGCTGGCCGGACTGTACGGCAAGGATGTCGCGTTCGTGAAGATCTTCCGCCAGAAGAACCGTTCCTTGGCCGAATCCCTGGGAGTGCGAGGGTCTCCCACGGTGCTGTTCTTCAAGGACGGGGAGAGGGTCGGCCCGATGCTTTCGGGAGGCATCCGCAGGTCGGCGCTGCAGGCCGAACTCGACGCGATGGTGGGAGCTTCGCGTGCCCAACAGATCCGTTCTTCGGAATCCAAGACGGAAACCGTCTGCGATCTGCTGGTGGTGGGGGCGGGGCCGGCGGGGTTGACGGCCGCGCTCTACGCCGCGCAGGCCAAGAAGTCGGTGATCGTGGTGGATTCGGCTTTGGCGGGTGGGGCGATGGGGGCCACCCACCAGATCGCCAACTACCCCGGGTTCGCCAAGCCCGTGCCGGGTTGGCAGCTGGCCGAAAACTTCCGCGAGCAAGCCGCGCATGCCGGAGTGCAGTGGCGACTGGCCTCGGAAATAACCCGGTTGGATCTGGGCGAGCGGTTGGCCGTGGTCGATCGACTGGAGACGATCCGGGCCAAAAAATTGGTTCTGGCCATGGGGACCACGCCAAGGGCGATCGGTGTTCCCGGCGAAAAGGAATTGCTGGGAAAGGGGATCAGCACTTGCGCCACCTGCGACGCCAAGTACATGGTGGGCAAGGACGTGATCGTGGTGGGCGGTGGCGACGCGGCCCTGGAAGAAAGCCAGCTGATCGCGCAGTTCGCCGATTCGGTGACGATCGTGCACCGGCGCGACGAATTCCGCGCCAAGCCCCAGCATGTTGAAGCCGCCAAGGCCAACCCCAAGATCTCGTTCGTGCTGGATACCAAGCCCACGGGATTCTGGAAGAACGGCGACATGCTGGATGTGGAGTTGGAATCTGTGAAGACCGGCGAAAAGACCCGGCGCACGGTCGGTGGAGTGTTCCTGTTCGTGGGAATGTTGCCCAACCTGGATCTGGCCAAGGACAAGCTGGAATTGGACGAAGACGGCACCGTGAAGGTGGACGAATGGCGCCGGACCAGCATCCCCCACGTGTACGCGGTGGGCGATCTGGTGAAGAAGCCGGTCAAGCAGGTGACCATGGCCGTCGCCGACGGAACCGTGGCAGGGATCGACGCAGCAAGGACGATCGACCACGAAGCGGTCATGGGAGACGAGCCTCCATGCGAGATCTGCCCGCCGGCGCTCCAGGAACTGGGCTGCGTCCAGATCTGAAGCCGCCACGAGACCCCGATGCCGGACCATTGGCATCGGATCGTGGAAAAATGGGATAGTTGGCGCCATGCGCTTGTGGTCTTCGAGTTCACCTTTTCCTGTTCGATGGGTTCCACCTGGAGCCATCGGTCGCGCGCCGTGTTGCGCACACGGCAATCGGCGGGCGCAAGCCGACCCGGCGTCGCGGTCCGGAGCGTACACCGGGGCGCCTCTCGCGTTGGATCGCGGGATCGGTGGAGGTGTTGCATGAACGAAGACTTGATCGTGCGCATCGACAAGGCCGCGGTTTCCCATGCCTACTGGAGGACCCGTCTGCTCGATGCCTCGCGGGGCAAGACGTTGGGTCTCGGCTCTTCCGGGGAGGCGGATGGCTGCAGCTGCGAGTTTGGACGATGGATGGATTCCAACCGATCGCTCCTGGGCGACCACCCCGAATTCCAGGATGTGTATTCCGGACACGAATTGTTCCACATGGACGTGGCCGAAAGCCTCGACTCGATCCGGAAGGGATGCGGCCGGAAAGTCGAGCGCGAGATCCTGTTCGACGGCGCCTTCCGTCGCAACGCGAACCGTCTGATCCACGAGTTGGTCAGGTGGCGCGACCGTCTGGCGCGTTGAACGCTTCTCGGACGCGAGACCGCAAGGCGATCAAGGATTCAGGGGCAGGCCTTGCGAGCGCCAGGCGTTGATTCCGCCGACGATGTGCTGCACATCCTTGAATCCCATGGATTTCATCAACTGGAGCGCCTGCCCGGTGCGGTTGCTCGATCGGCAGTAGAGGAGGATCTTCGCGTCGCGGGGGAGCTTTCCGATGTTCGCCTGGAAATCCGGCGCGTAGAAATCGATCACGGTCGCGTTCCCGATCCGACCGGTGGCGACCTCCTGCGGAGTGCGGATGTCGATCAGGCGAAAGAGGGAATCCTTCTTGGAAGCCTGGATGAGGCTGTCGGCCTTGGCGGGAGCCAGGTCGGCAGGATTGGCCTGGCAAGAAGTGAAGACCAGGACAGAGACGATGAAAATGGTCCGAAGCATGGAGATCGCCTTTCTTGGGAGGATCCAATTCTTCGATGGATCCCATACGTTGCAAGTTACAACCGTAACTTCCGATCGCTGGAAGTCGTCCAATGCTGGGACGGAACCAGGAGAGTGATCCATGGGCGGAAAATGCCACGACATCCTCGGGCAGCTCAACGAATACCTCGATGGCGAGGCGGGGCGGGACCTCTGCGAACGGCTGGAGCGGCACATGGCCAATTGCCCGGAGTGCCAAGTGGTGGTGGACACCACCCGCAGGACGGTGCGGCTGTATCGCCACGGCTACACGCCGCGGATCCCTCCCACGTTCGAGTTGCAGCTCCACGATGTCCTGCGGCGAGCCTGGAAGGAATGCCATTCCTGCTGATCCCAAGACCGCGAGGGGGGGGAGCGGGATTCGGTTGGGATCGCCGGCAAAGGGGGGATTGGAGCGGAAACGAAAAGCGCCATCCCTGGAGGATGGCGCTTTTGGCATTAGGCCGAGGTCGCGAGAAAACGGGGTCAGCGCGTGGCGGGTGCCTGGCAGGCCGGACACATTTCGCGCATGCCCCAGAACAGAAGCCCCATTCCCACCCATTTGGTCCAGTCCAGAGACGGAATCTGACTGGACAGGACCAGCAAGGCGAAGGCGCCCCCCAGCTTGGCCGCCAGATGCCATTTCGGTTTGCCGACGGGTTCGCTGGAAGACGCCTCGTCCAGGGCCGACCGGAACAATGTTCCCAGCCCGTCGCGGCCGAGCATGCCGGAGTGGCGCCTCACTTCCGCTCCGTCGCGGTAGACCACCAGCGTGGGGACGCCGCGGACCCCGGCCTCCTGGGCGAGTTCCGGTTGGACGTCCACGTCGATGCGCAGGACTTCCACCCGGCCCTCGAATTCCTTGGCGACGGCGTCCACATGCGGCGAGATCGCCTTGCAGGGGCCGCACCAAGGGGCGTGGAACTGGACCACCACCGGGTGCGAACGGCTTTGGATCTGTTCCTTGAGCGTCATGCCCGGCTCCGCGTGGAAATCCCCAAGGGGCGGTACAAGGGACAGAATCCGACCGCGGCGGTGATCAAGGGCACGAATCCGGCGATCTTGAGGATGGTGCCGGCGATTCCGTCGACCAGGCCTCCCCACCCGAGCGCGAGCAGGACGATGGCGACCACGATCCGGACGATGCGATCGGCTGTTCCGACATTGGACATGGAAGTCCTCCAGTTTGGTGTTGGTGGCCCCAAGGAGGGCCTTGTTCTCCACCAATGGATGTCGATCCCGACGCCGAGGTTACAAGGAAACGGTCAATCGTCTTCGTACTCGGCGACGGCCTCCAGGGACTTGGGAAGGATCTTGTCGGACTTGGCTCCCAGCTCGCGAAGCTTGAGGGCTTGGCCGACCAGGTTCCCGCGTCCTTGGGAAAGCCGCATGCGGGCTTCGTCGAACGAGGCGCGCGCCTTGTCCAGGTGCGATCCCACTTGCTCCATGGAGGCCAGGAAGTCGTGGAGCTTGCCCAGGAGCAGGTTCGCGCGCTCGCCGATGCGCGCCGCGTTGCGACCCAGCTCCCATTGCTTCCAGGTGTGGGTGACGGTGGTCAGCACCGCCAGCAGCGTGGTGGGGCTCGTGAGGATCACGCGCTGCGCGAAGGCGTCGGCGTAGATGCGGGGATCGGTGGCCAGGCAAGCCTGGAAGGCCGATTCGATGGGAACGAACAGGAACTTGAAGTCCACGGTGACCTTGCCCGAAGTCGCCAACGACTCGGTGTAGGGTTTGGAGGCGAGGTCGGACACATGGGCGCGCACGGATCGGGCGAGCGATTCCAACGCTGTGGCACGCGTGGCGGGATCGTCGGACTGGGCGTCGGTCCAGGATGCGAGGCTGGTCTTGGAATCCACCACCAGGCAGCGGTTCTCGGGAAGGAAAATGACCACGTCCGGCTTGAGGTGGCGCCCCGAATCGTCCTTGAGCCCCAAGCCCGCGCCCTGCTCCACGAAGTGGACGCCGTTGCGAAGCCCGGAAAATTCCAGCAGTCGCTCCAGCAGGATCTCTCCGAAGTCGCCCACGATCTTGTTGTCGCCATGCAGCGCCCGAGCCAGATGGTCGGCCTGGTCGCCAAGGCGTCCGTTGATCTGCGCGACGCGTTCCAGCGCCTCCTTGAGGCTCTGTTCGCGCATCGCGTCGTTGCGTTCGGATTCCGTCAGCGCCTTCTGGAGCCGCTCGAGGTTCTCGCGCACGGGCGTCACCAGTTCGGCGATCGCCGTGGTGCCTATTTCCTTGAATTTTCCGGTCTTTTCTTCGAAGATCCGGTTGGACAACAGTTCCAGTTCGGCGCGCAGATGCCCGGCGCGTTCGGCCTCGCCCTCGCGCAAGCGGGAGATCTCTTCGCGGGCCGCGTCGCGTTCGGACCGCAATCGCGCGGCCTCGGCGACGGACGCCTGCAGTTCTTGTCGGGTGCGGTCGAACGCGCGGAACAGCAAGGCGATTCCCGCGAAGGTCGCGGCGAGCAGGAGGACGAGAAGAAGGATGGTCATGGATGCGAAGATCGACATCCCGAGACCCGCAGGCAAGGTGTTGTCTCGAATGCGGGACAGGTTGCTGCGTCGGCGATCCCCGCGCCAGCCGACCGCAGGGCCGTAGGGCCAAATGGCCCGTAGGGGCGAGGCATGCCTCGCCCGAGCCGATCAGGCGAGCCCGAAGGGTGGCGACCCCTGACCAGGGGTGGCGCCCGACCGCATGCAGGCAAAGACGCCGGAATCCGTCAGGCCAGGTCGATCCCCAGGAAGTATTTCACGACGCTTCCGATGGCGAAGGACACGCAGGTGACGATGATGCACAGCACCAGCATCTCCAGGAAGCGCTTGCGGAAATCGAGTTCCTTGGCCACCGCGATGTAGAAGTTGAAGCCGGCGATGATGGTCACCACCACGGCGAACATGGCGCCCAGGGCGTAGATCGACATGTCGCTGGGAAGCAGGAGGAACGGCAGCACCATCAGGGCCACCGTGACCAGGTACATGGTGCCGGTGTAGAGCGAAGACTTGATCGCGTCGGGGTTTTCGTCGGCCTTCGCCGACAGGTACGACGACGAGGTCATGGACAAGGTGGCGGAAATCCCCGTGATCAGACCCGCCAAGGCGACCAGCCGCGTGTCGCGCAACGCGAAGGTGAATCCGGCCAACGCCCCGGTGAGTTCCACCAGCGCGTCGTTCATGCCCAGCACCATGGAACCCACGAACTTGAGGCGCTCCTCGTCGAGCATCCCGATCAAGTCCTGCTCGTGGCGCGCTTCGTCGGCGCGCACTTGGGCGACTTCTGGGACCTCGGCTTCCAGCTTCGCGTAGACTCCCTGGTCGGCGACTTCGCCGCTTTCCAGCAACTTGATCGTGAAGGTGAAACCGAACAACCGGGCAAGCGTGGTGTAGAACCAGACGCGGATGCGGTTTGGCGAACACGGACGCTTGGTGTAGGTCTCCCAGACGCGGGCATGGCCCAGTTCGTCGGCGGCGATCCGTTCCAGGATCGGGCGGTTGGCGTCCTTCACGGTGCGTGCGACGCGGAGGTAGATGGCGTGGCTGTCGACCTCGCCTTGCTGCATGCGTCTCAGCGTGGCCAGGGCGGATTCGGAAATCTGTCTGTTCGGCATATCAGGACAATTTACTCCGGAAATGGCCCGCTGCGGAGAACCCGATTGGAGAGCGATGCGCTCTACAGGATGGGCTCCAGGGGCAACAGTCGCCAGAACCAGAGCTTGAGCCGCTGCCACCACGACAGCGCCCGGTCTCCTTCGCCGCTTTGGGCATCCCAGCTGTTTTCGGGCAGCATGTCGTCTTCGATGGCGGCGGCGGCCTCCAAGGCGAGCTTGGTGCTGGGCATCACCACGGCGGCTTCGGTGTTCAGATTCTGACTGCGGGGATCGAGGTTGTAGGTTCCCACCACCAGGATCTTGCGGTCGATCACGGCGGTCTTCGCATGCAGGACGATGATCGGCGGATGCTCCCCGAACCGGGCGTGGCGCTGCAGGATCCGGGTTCGGTTACGTGGATGGGGCATCAGTTCGCGAACTTCGATCCCGGCCGCGAGGATTTCTTCGCGCTGTTTTTGGTAACCGCTGACGGCGTAGTGGTTGTCGCTGTTGGCCGCCGAATTGGTGCTGATGCGGACCTTCACGCCGCGTTTGACGAGCGAACGCAAGAGCTCCAGGGCGTTCGAATCCAGGATCAGGTACGGGCTCTGGATCAGGACTTCCTGTTTGGCCGAATCGAGGAGCGCGGCCAAGGCGCTCGTGAGGACTCCGCCGCCGCCAAGCCCCTGCGACCCGTCGTTCTTTCCCGGGACATCGTGGATGTAGCGGGCATCGCACAGGTCCATGTCCTGCAGCAGGTCGGGCACGCGGCGGGGCACTTCCAGAATGCCTTGTTTCATTTCCGGCGAAAAATGGGTCGTGTCGTCCCAGCGCGCCAGCAGTTCGCGGCCGATGGAATCCACCGCGGATGCCTCGAGGGTCGCGGTTTCCTTGACCAGGATGTGGGCGACAGGAATGCTGAGCGGGCTGTTCCAGTGTTCGGCGAAGCCATGCCCGACCTGTTGGACCACGGGGCCTGCCAAAAGGACGTCGCGGTCGCGGAAGTTGAATTCGGGATCGAAGTCGTAGTACTCGTCGGCCATGTTGCGGCCACCCACCACGGCGGCGCGGTCGTCGACAACGAATGTCTTCTGGTGCATCCTCTGGTTCAGGTCCCGGAAGCCCGTGAGCGCGGTCCACAAGCGCTTCCAGAACCCGACCCCCAGGGTGTTGTTGGGGTTGTAGACGCGGATCTCGATGTTGGGATGGGCGTCCATGGCCAGCAGCAGCTCGTAGGGTTCCTCGAGCATGAGGTCGTCGACCAGGATGCGAACCCGCACGCCTCGGTCGGCGGCCTGCAGCAGGCCCGCCAGCGCCAGGCGTCCGACGTTGTCCGTCGACCAGATGAAGTACTGGACGTCGATGCTTCGTTTGGCGTTCAAGCCCAGCCAGCCGCGGATGCGCAGGGCGTGCTCGCCCTTGTCCATCACGAACGCCGCGGATTTCCCAGAATCCCGCTCCAGGATCCCGTCGACGGCCGCGTGCCAATCGGCGATCAGCGCGGCTTCGAGGTTCGCTGCCGGATCGGTGTGCTTCGCGGCGACCGGATCGGGTTTCTGGACGGAGGACGGCGTTGGCGAAAGCGAAGCGCGCGCGATTCCTCCAAGGCAAACGAGCGCCGTCAGGAAAATGGGCGCGACGAGGGTCGATGGGCTGCGGTTCGGCATGAGATGGCGGGAAGCTAGGAAACTGGTGGTTGGCGAGTGGATCTGGTTCGGGTCGGCTCGACGCAGGCGGAACCCTTCGCCTCTTGTCCATCCGCCACCACCGTCGGCTTTCCTACGACTTCGAGGGGCATTGGCGGTGAGCCGATCCAGGAAGATGATCGGTGGTCTTAGGGGAGCGATCGCCTGATCAGGGATCGCCGGATGCGTTCGGCAAGCGAAGGAACGGGCCGAGATCGGAACACGGATGCGGGATCGCCCGCTATGTTCTCAGGATTCTCGACAGCCAGTGGTGTCCTGGCCGATGATCCAGCAAGGGACCGGAAACACCTGAATTCCCGTCCAAGATCAAGAACAGGGGAGCGTGGTGATGAAGATTCGTCGATTGCAAAAACAGTTGATCGCTGGGGCGCTTCTTTCCATGGCCACCCTGGCGGTGGGGGCGACGTACGAGGCGGAAACGCAGACCCTGAGCACCGGCGCGATCATCCGGGACAGCGCCGGGGTTTCGGGCGACAGGTATGTCAACTCCAACGGCATGACGTTCAGTGTCACGGTCGACAGCGCGGGAATCTACGACCTGGTGGTCAAAATTTGGGTGAAGCAGTACGATTGGTTCAACAGTTCCATCTACGTCAACGGGGGCTCCACCGCACTTGCGACCTTCCTGACGAATTCCCCCAGCCTGGCCTTCACCCCCTACACGCTGACGGCGAGCGGCAAGTTGAATGCGGGCAAGAACACCATCACCGTCGGCGGCGGGGTCGCGAACTTCGACTTTCTGACGGTGGAGCCTCATCCGAAGGCCGTCTTCGATCTGGATGCCGCACCCGTCGTGCCCAACGCCACCGAGGCGGCTCGAAAAGTCAAGGCCTTCCTGACCAGGAATTTCGGAAGCAAGACGATCGCCGGCATGATGATCGGCGACAACGCCTTCAACTACGACTACGGCAACATGCGTCTCATCGAAACGTGCGTCCCTACGGACTCCTGCAAGGTCGCCGACTCCCTCACCACGTTCCTGGGGCAGGAAGACATCCGTCTGTTCAAACAGAAAACCGGGGAATACCCGGCCCTTGGCGGCTTCGACATGCTGTTCGCCACGGGTGGACATTCGGATGAAGGCTGGTTCCGAGGCTACACCGACAACAACATCCGAATGGCAAGACAACTTTGGAATCTCGGTGGGATCCCTGCCTTCACCTGGCACTGGAAGGTCGGGAAGGACACCGTCTTCTACTCGAAATCCAAAGGATTCAACAACGCGGCCTGCACCGACGGCGTCGCGGGGACTTCGGCGGACAACACCTGCTTCAACTACACCAAGGCCTTCACCGACAAGAATTGCACCGATGCCAACACCGCCTCGACGGAGTACAAGTCGCTGATGGCGGACCTCGACAGCATTTCCAAAGACTTTCTGCAGTTGCAGGATTCGGGAGTCGCTGCCGTCTGGCGACCGCTCCACGAAGCGGCGGGCGGGTGGTTCTGGTGGGGTGTCGGCGGGAGCACGTGCTACAAGTCCCTATACCGGCTGGTCTTCGATCGCATGGTGAACGTGAACGGGGTCAAGAACCTGATCTGGACCTGGAACATCGAACGCGATCCAGCCATCGGCTACGATTTCGCGGCCTTGAATCCGGCATGGTATCCCGGCGACGACGTCGTCGACGTGATCGGCGTCGACATCTACAACAGCTCCAACGACCAGAAGTCCAACATCGGATCGTTCAGCAAGATCGTCGATGCGATGGGCTCCAAGAAGGTGTTGGCTCTGACGGAAAACGGTCCGATCCCCGACGTGGACAGCATGGCGACCGACGGCGCCGTCTGGTCGTGGTGGATGCCCTGGTACAACACCTGGGGGAGCGGATTCTTGAACCAGACGGCGGACGATGTCTGGGCGAAGAACCTGAAGGATCCAAGGGTCATCGGATTGGGCAAGATGCCGGGTTGGGCGAACTACACGACAAATCTTGCCGTCGGAGGCCGACCAGCGGTTTCCGCGGTGAAGATGGCCGTGAATGGAGGGATGCTCACCATCAGCAGTCCGGACGCGGTCGGCTTCGCCATCTACGACCATCTCGGTCACCGCATCGCGGATCATCGACAAGGACCTGGCACCAAAGCTCACGACTTGCGAAACCTGGCCAAAGGTCTGTACGTCGTGCAGGTGAAGGGGGATCGGACGATCGCGACGCGGCGGATCGCGGTGTATTGACGTTTTTTGGAAAGCCCGAATTCGGATCGGGCTTCCAATCTCCGATGAATGCCAGGCTGAAGCCGCCGCCGGCTGGGTGGCGACCTCGGCGGGCGATCGCGTGGGCGTAGGTGGTGGAGCAAAGAGCGTTGTTGGTGAGGTTTTTCCTACGCCTCGCCCGCGTTTCAT
>JAKPQQ010000291.1 GCA_029557215.1 Fibrobacterota bacterium
AGCAAGGGCTCCATGTCGCGGCGAATGCGGTTCCACCCGAGCGTGCGGATCGCCTGTTCGCGCACCGGATCCACCCGGCCTTCCACGACTCGCGCCACGATTTCGGCGGGAAAACCCTCCCAGATCGCGGGATCCTCCCAGGCGGGCGCCATCCTGTCCCACTCCGAGATGCCGTCCAGGCTGAAGACGCTCACCTCGCCTCCGCGCAGGAGCGCTTCCTGGCGGATGCCTTTCAAGCGCTCGCGCGACCAGACGCTTCCGTGCCAGGGGGAGACGAAGGCCAGGTGGACATGTCCACGATCTAACATGTGGGTGGCCAGCAGCCGCCCCGACGCCGCGCCATAGCCCTGGTCGTGGAAGCGCAGGCGGGGGTGCGAGCGCACCGGGCTGCGATGCGAAGAGGGATCCTGGATCCAGACACAGACGGGGACCCGCAAGCGATCGAGCACCTTGTACAATGCTTCGGGATCGGGAAGATGCCAGGTCGAGGCGACGACACCCACGACGGAGGGATCGACGGGAAGCTTCCCCCCAGCCCACGGGACACGGTGCAGCTCGAGCCCCAGGCGCGACGATTCGATCCCGAGCTCCTTCCAGAAATCGATCTCCCGATCGGTGTCCATGCGCAGATCGCCGCGCAGCCCCGCCGCACCCACGCACAGGAGGGCTGCTTTGGTGCGGTGCAGCCCCCGCCGCGGAGAGACCGGATGGTAGCTGCGCCCTCGGCGCTCGAGCAATCCCGCCGACTGCAATGACGCGAAGACCCGGGATGCGGTCTGGGGGTGGCACCCCCAGCGTCGGGCCTGCTCCTTCACCGACGGAAACGGCACGCTCCAGGGATGCAGCCCCGATCGCAGTTCGGCGGCGAGAGCCTCCTCGATGCGCGTCGCATCGGTCCGCGCGGAGCGCCCTCCCGCACGCGGGAATTCGTCCTGGCGCCAATGGCCGGAACGACCGCGTTTCCTCAATACACCCCGCTGGACAAGCCTGTCCAACGCTTCCTGGACAGTATGGGTTCCCGCCCCCAGGCGCGAAGCCCACGCCCGCACCGACGGCAGTCGCCCCGGAGGCTCCCCTGGAAGCGCCTGCTCCAGAGCCAGTTCGACCTGATCCACCCTTAATGTCACAGCATCAGTTTACATCCTTTCGTGGCTACTTCAACATCGCGATCGGCCTTTACGGCGACAAGTTCAATGCCAATACAACAAGGAACCGGAAGGACCGACACCATGATCAGCATCCTGCTCGCATTCGCCACCCTCTTCAACGCCGGGGCCGAGCTGCGCGGCGTCGAGATCTACTCCAAGCAAGTCGTGCGCTACGGACGTTGGGAGATCCGCATGAAGGCCGCGGCCGCATCCGGTACGGTCTCGTCGTTCTTCACGTACTACAACGACTCCTACATCGCCACCAACAACTGGCGCGAGATCGACATCGAGATCCTGGGCAAGAATCCGATGCAGTTCCAGAGCAATCTGATCACGGGCAAAGCCAACAGCAAGCAGACCAGCGAGCAATACCACAGAGCCGCCAACAACGCAGATCTCTCGAATTCGTACCACACCTACGTGCTGGAGTGGACTCCCGACTCGATCGTGTACCGCCTGGACGGCACCAGGGTCCGCAGGACCGCCGCCTCTACCAGCCAGCAGGTGGTCGATCTGCGCGACACCGACCAAGGTTACCGCATGAACGTCTGGGCATCGACCTCACCCGAATGGGTGGGCGCTCTGGACAACTCGAAGCTCCCCCAGCTGCAGATCGTGCGCTGGATGCGCTACTCCAAGTACACTCCCAACGCAGGCCCTGGAGGATCCCACTTCACCCCGGAATGGATCGACACCTTCAAGACCATCGACCGCACTCGCTGGGCCTTCGGCAACTGGACCTTCGACGGAAACTACGCGACCTTCTCCGAAGCGAACGTCCGTGTCCGCGACGGCCACCTGATCATGATGCTTTCCACC
>JAKPQQ010000006.1 GCA_029557215.1 Fibrobacterota bacterium
AATATTAAATATACCGTTTTTTACTAGTTCTTTTGCGCGTCTCTGATGCAACTCATCAAAAACTTTCTTTTTCTTTTCATATTCTACCAGAACAGTTTTCTCAAGATAATCCGCATGGAATTGATATCCACGTTCTTCAACGCCATCAGACCAAACAAGAATCTTTTGATCCTTCAAGCCGTCAATTTCAGATTCAATACTTTCGTTTGACCTGCTTATGTCTGTGTTATAAGATTTTTCTAAATCACCCAGATTATTGAAAATTTGAATTTCTTGCTTGAGCCGCGCGATTGAATTATTGATTTGTATTTCCTGAAGGCGATGAACCCCAAGAAGAAGTTGAAATGCGTATCCTGGCTCTTGTAAAAGAAGCTTGGTAACAATCAATGATTCAAATGCATATCGCAGGGAGGATATATTCCTAACCAAGTCACCATTTTCGTATTGTTTTTTATCGTATATCGACAATAATTTCGAGATTAACGAGGTCGCAATCAATTGATTGACATTTATTGAGTTTGAACTGCTTGATTCGTGCGTTAATTTCTCAAGCCTCGATTTCAAAATATTTGCATCGTCAATCGTCTTCCACAATTTGATACGATCACTCATTTGTGTTTCTCCTTGCTCTTTCACGCCTTGTGGTTTTATGCGTTGAAATCACATTTTCTTTGCACTATTAATCACGTCGAAGAATTGTGATTCAAAATCATATTTAACATGATGATAAGGTCATAAGTTCACGCCCGAAGGGCGTTTGTGTTCTGTTGCAGATGGTCACAACGCGCATCCCCCGGCGGAGCCGTGTACCTAACGCCGGTCTTCACTGTGCCGAGCAAATCGGCACAACAACGAGGCGAGGTCACAGTGGAAGGCGTTGTTAGGCACCCGTAGATCACAACGGCAGTCGTTGTTGATCACCTATCTTCAAACAAAGCAGGTGACAACGGCTTCTTGTTAGGATCATGTCGTTCAAATGCGGCTCAGTCACATCTTTCATGAGAATCACACTACGGGCACTACTCCGAGGCATGCTCTGCTCACGTTACCAGCTACTCATCTCTCAACGAGCTTATCATTATTTGATGAAGAAAAGAATTCAAACATAAAGTCATTCACAGATCTATTTTGGAGTTTGGCGATTTCCCTGAATCCTTCTTCACTTTCTGGAGTCAATATATTATTACCTTCGAAACGCAATAATTTGTCGCGGTGATATATTTCCCCCAAGGCGTTTTTTGCATTGCAGCTTGGCGTTGGGCAAAACGAAATCACCCCATTTTCAGCATCAGCGTTGCACGTGTGACAATAATTCGTCTCACAGCTTTTACATGTAATTGATATGTGGAGGGTATTAGTGCATCTTTGCGGCATTATTTTCTCCAAATTTTGCGCCTTGCATCGATGCTATGCTCTATGCAAGGCCGGATTTAAATGGATATACTAATCCTCTAGTTAATCACGGAATAACTAGAGCTTGGGAAGATATGCCACTCTTTGACTTAGCGAAAAAGACAACTGGCCCTGTTACGCCGCGCAGATCCATTCTGTATGTATTCCCTGGAGCGCGAACTGATTCGTAGGAATTTATCAAAATCTTGCCACTCAGACTCAATATTTGCGCACCAAGAATATCATCATTTAGCGAAAATTCAAGCGATTCATTTCGAATGGATTTCGACAATATCGTGTTGCGATTTCTATTGACTACCATTGGGACAGTACTTGTTGATGAGCCAGATGCCCATTGCCTCCTAATCTCTTCTTGCGTCCTAGCTCTGTTCGAAATTCTAAATTCATCTATTGTACCATTATTAAATCCTTTATAACCCGTTGTCCGATCAACCCCAAGCCACAATGAATTCCAGTTTGGATTATGCAGAGTTTCCAATCTTGCGATTTTTTCTCCATTTACATAAAGAGCTTGAAGCGAGGAGTCATCTGAAATCACGAATGTCAAATAGTACCAATCAACACCATTATAGAAAGCTCGAGTCGTTCCTGATTTTGTATCTGGGTTTTTATATTCGACAAGAGTGATTGAATCCTGATATACTACAATCCCTGCATTATACGATCCCCAACCCATAAATATCCATCCCGAATTTGATGAAAGCGAATCTGGCTTATACCAGACTTCATATGTCGTATTTCTTGATGGGGGAACAATATTGAAGTTCCCATAGGCAGTACTGCCATCAAGCTTTATTGCTTTTCCAAAACGCCCATCAACCCACTTGTAATTACCGAAAAGGGAACCAGAGCCACCCTTTTCATTTTTAAATTCCGTACCAGATCCATCATCAAATCGCCAGAGCCCAACAGTTGAGGAATCCGCAATGAAGCCTGAATGGCCACTATACTTATTCCACTCTCTCTCAACTTCAACGGATGTTTTGGGTGTATTCGAGATTCTGATCTCATCAATAATCCCGTTATTAAATCCGCTATATCCGTTCGTACGATCGACACCTATCCACAGAGAATTCCAAATTGGATCGTGTAATTTTTGCAGGCTTGCAACTTTTTTGCCGTTTACATAAAGAGCCTGCAGAGTTGTATCGTCTGAAATAACAAACACCAAGTAATACCATTCCAAGCCATTAGTAAAGACTTCTGTAGTTCCAGATTTCGTATTCCTGTTTTTAAATTCCACCATCGAAATTGAATCTTTGGCAACAGCAAAACCAGCGTTATATGACCCCCATCCCATCGTAATCCAGCCTGTATTTTTTGCTAAATCCGTTGGCTTGTACCAAACTTCATAAGTGGCATTTTTTGATGGAGGAGCAATATTACAATTCCCATAAGCAGTTGCCCCATCCAACTTTACAGCCTTTCCAAATCGCCCATCAACCCATTCATATTTCCCATAAAGCGTACCAGCGCCTCCTACTTCATTTTTGAATGACGATCCAGTCCCTTCATCGAATCGCCAGATTGCCAGTGTAGTTGAATCTCTCTCAAATTGGGAGAATACAGGAGAGCAAATCAACAGCAATATTGCCGTAAGATGACGAATTCTCATTTCTTTTCCTTACTTTTCTTGTTTGACTTTCGGAATGGATCTCATTCCCATTGCCGTCTCAAGTACTCAAGGTTGCCGACAGGCGGTTCAGTGTAGAAGATAGTCCTATTGTTTTGCAGTGAGCCGCTCCCTGTTCACGAAGCGACTTCCAGAACTGGCAGTTCATCGGTTGTTCTTAAAAAACATGTCGTTGACGGAGCGACTCACAAAGGGGGTCAACTATCCAAAAACGAGGTCAGTCGGCCGTAGGCCGTCAAACAAAGCAGGTCAGTTGTTCTTCAAAACAGGTTGTTGACGGAGCGACTCACTAAGGGGGTCAACTATTCAGCAAAGCAGGTCAGTCGGCCGAAGGCCGTCCAGCAAAGCAGGCTGGAGGCCGCTCATCATCGGCCGAAGGCCGTTCGTCGTTCACGAAGCAGAATCCACCCAGAGGGTTTGCCTAACAGCATATTATGCTCATTGCATTTAATACGCAAGAAACCGCGAATTTTCGTCAAAATCGCGGTTTCGCTTGTAGATAATACGCAACTGGTACCCCAAGACCGACGGTCGGCACCGGTAAGACTGAGATTGAGTTCGGATCTTGAGTGCATCAAGCTGGAGAATCCTAGGTCAAACACGGATCAGAATTGGCTTGTCCAAAAATACGACCAAAACCGGCAGTCCATCGGCTCAAAATCCGGCTTTGTGTTCAAAGTACGTCGTTGACAACGCGGATCACGGCCGAAGGCCGTTCAACAAAGCAGATCAGATGTTGCTAGTCAGAACCCCAGTTCACGAAGCAACATCCGCCCGGAGGGTCTGCCTAACACACTTATTATGTGGAATTCTGGTTTATGCGAAGAATTTCGTATTATGTGGGCTTCTGGGGGCGGCGGTGGGTTGGTTTGGCCCTGCCTGCTTGTGGTTAATACGCAAAATTTCGCATTATGTGCAATTCCTGTTTGTGCGGAGGCGCAGGTGCTCCTGCGGTGAGCTTGGCTCGATGCCGGGAGGCGATGAGCCGCGAGGGTGCCCTGTGCCGGGAGCACGTGTAGGAACGCGTCCACCACCGTCGGCGCGACAGGAGCATGGACACACCGAGCTGGAGAATCACCGAGGGTCAAGACGGCTCGCTTTGCTGGGTCTCCGTGAAAACTAGACCTTCCCCTCGCGTTTTGCCGCCAAAAAACGCCGACACCGGCCTCACCCCCCGGCGCCCGAAGGGCGCCGGCTGACCCGCGGCGCGAGCCGCCGAAAATTGTCGGGGATTCCAAAGGGGCCGCGTTCATGGAGGGCGACCCGACGACCATCGGCCTGGCAAGGCCGATGGGTGCAAATGCCAGCCGGGTCGTCCGGAAGCAGCGGCCCCTTTGGTGCCTGGATCCAAGGACCCGGCAGGAGGGTCCTTGGCCCGCCGGGGTTCACGGGGCGTCGGGT
Organism: Fibrobacterota bacterium; assembly: GCA_029557215.1. Lineage (GTDB taxonomy): Bacteria > Fibrobacterota > Fibrobacteria > UBA5070 > UBA5070 > UBA5070. Next base: position 4,448 of record JAKPQQ010000006.1, read on the forward strand.
TACGCCCCGTGGCAAGCTCGCCACCCGCCAGGGTGGCTGTTCAAAGAGCTGACCTCCAGCGCGAGGCACGGAGACCGAACCGCAGACCACCCCGTCCGGCTGCGCCGTCCACCCCTCCACGGAGGGGAATCAACTGCAAAGCCGCATCCACCGCGCCAGGGGGCGTCGCCCGCATGGGGCGTGCCACCATAGGTGGCACGACGAGGCCACGAGAACTGTAGGGGCGACCGCTACGGCAGGCACAAAGCAGGCGGGGCACCTTTAGGTGCCAGTCATGAATCGCCCGGAAACAGCGTGGCCGAGCAGCACCCGACCCCGCGAAGCGGGGTGGCGCCCATGGATTGGCGGATCAGCCGATGGACAGGATTTGGAAGCCCCCTCACCGGACCTCTCCGCCCGGCCCCCAGAAGCGCCATTCCTTCTTGATGATGAGTCGCGAGCCGCGGGCGAACTTGAGCCACGACCACAGCCACGAGAACAGGACGAACACGCGGTTTCGCAGGCTCACCAGGTAGTAGATGTGGATGACCACCCACGCGAACCAGGCCAACACGCCCGACATCCGCAGACGCCCCGACTCGAGCACGGCCTGGGTGCGGCCGATCGTGGCCATCTGGCCCTTGTCCCAGTATTGGAACGGCTTGCGCGGCGCGCCCGCCATTTCCTTGAGGATGATCTTGCCGATGTAGCGGCCCATCTGGAGCGCTCCCGGCGCCATGCCGGGAACCAGGCGTCCGTCGGACATCTCGACATGCGCCATGTCGCCGCCCACGAAGACTTCGGGGTGGCCGGGAACCGTCAGGTCGGGTTGGACCACCACGCGCCCGGCGCGGTCCAGTTCGACGCCCATCTTGGCGCCGAGCGAGCTGGCGCGCACCCCGGCGGCCCACAGCACCGTCGCGGCCTTGATCGATTCGTTGCCCATCACGACGCCTTGTGCGTCGACATTCGTCACGGAGGCGTTGGTCCAGACCTGCACGCCCAGCTGTTCCAGCACCCGCGTGGCCTTGGCCGAATGCTCGGGGGTGAAGTTGGCCAGGATGCGCGGACCGCCTTCCACGAGGATGATGCGCGTCTGGCGCGAATCGATGTTGCGGAACTGGCGCGTGAGGGTGAAGCGGGTCATCTCGCCCAGTGCTCCGGCCAGTTCGACGCCGGTGGGGCCGCCGCCCACCACCACGAAGGTCAGGAGTTGTCGTCTACGGTCGCGATCGGTGCAGGTCTCGGCATCTTCGAACGCCTGCAGCACGCGGTTGCGGATTTCCGTCGCCTGGGACAAGGTCTTGAGCCCGGGGGCGAATTCCTCCCAGTGCTCGTTCCCGAAGTAGCTGTGCTTGGCGCCCGCTCCCACGACGAGGTAGTCGTAGGGGTGCTCGCCCGCGCTGGTCAGGACCTTGCGGGCTTCAAGGTCGATTCCGGTGACCACCGCCTGGAGCGTCTGGACGTTGGCGTAGTCGGCCAGCAGCGCGCGGATGGGCGCGGCGATGTTGGCGGGAGTCAAACCCGCCATGGCCACCTGATAGAGCAACGGCTGGAACAGATGGTGGTTGCGACGGTCGAGCACGGTGACCCGCAGGCCACCGGCGTTCCCCAGGATGTTGGCGCAATTGAGGCCGACGAACCCGCCCCCGATGATCACGACGCGTTTCTCTTCCATCTTTTGGGGGGCCTTTGCTCGGTGTGGGTTGTTCCACCCAATCTACCATCTGCGCCGCGTTGGCCCGCGAAGCGCACCGAGCCGACCTTGGAGCGACCGCCGGGCTATTCTCCCAGGACCGTGTCGGCCTTGGCCTTGGCGAGCATCCCTTCCGGGTCGTTCTCGAAGTCCTTGACGCAGCCCGCGCAGCAGAGCTCCACCAGCTCTCCCTTGTAGATGACCGGAACCGGCGCGCCCATCCCGCCCAGCTTTTCGCCCGACACCGGACAGTGCTTGTTCCCGACCCGCTTGGCCTGGGCGACCTGTTCGGCGGTGGGTCGCAGCACCAGCGAAGAATCGGAGGCCGGCGCGGAGGCGACGGAATCCGTCTTGGGTGCGGCCGCATCCGAGCCCTGCTTTTGGCAGGCGGACAGGATCGCGGCGGAAACGATCGCGAGGATGGCGAGCTTTTTCATGTGATGGATCTCCTTGGGATCCAAACTACCTGCTCGCAGCCTTTGCGACAACGTCTCGATTTCCTGTGCACTTCCCGCCGGCACCGCCCGAGTCAGCGCATCCGGACGAACTGCGCGACATGACGGAATCCGTCCGACTCCAGTACCGCAAGGTAGCGGCCCGCCGGATGTCGCCCGATGTCGACGGACCACGCGCCCGAAGACGACGGTTCCAGGACGTGGCTGGACACGAGCGCTCCGTTCTGGTCGTACACCCCGAGCCTCCCGGGGAGATCGGCGCCCGTGCCGTGCCAGGAGGACGCGATGCGCAACCGGTTGCCGTCGGCGATGGCCGTGATGCCCGGGCTCCGGTGTCCGCCCCGCCCGTCCAGGACTCCCGCCGAGGTGTTGGAGAACTTGGGAAGCGGAATCGTGGTCAGGTTCTTGATGTCGCGGTACGGCTCCTCGATGCCCGCGTTGGCGATCGTGGTGGGCGACTGGCCGCTGTTGTCCGACTGCGTGTAGGCGCCGCATCGGTTGCAGGCGACACCCGAAGGCGAATTGATGGACACGTTGTGGCTGATGTCGAAACCGCTCGAACCTTCGTCCAGGTAGATCGGGAGGATCCAGTAGTCGGCCCATTGGGACTGCTTGGAGTCGTGCATGTAGTTGTACTGGATCTGGCCGCCCGTTCCCTGGTTGGAAAGCGTGTAGATGTTCCCGCCGTCGGCCAGGATCTGGTTCACGTGGTGGATGCGGTTCCAGTTGATCTTGTTGTTGGTCATGGCGTTGGGGGTCGTGGTCCATCCGTAGCCCACGTTGATTCCCGTGTAGCCCATGTACGACACCTCGTTGTGTTCGATCACGATGTACCGCGGGTAGCCCGCCACGATCCCGACCCCGCCCTGGGCTTCCGTCGTCACGTTGGTGACGAGATTGCTGCGGATGGTGTCGTTGGTGCTGATCTCGTTCTTGTCGGAGGGATTGTAGGGGACGTGGAACTCGACCGTGGAATCCGCCGTGAACTTGCCGATGGAGATGCCGTTGATGCCGACGTCGGTGACCACGTTGCCGACGATCGCGCTGTTGTTGGTGCCGGAAACGAGGTCGATTCCCGTCGCGGCCATCTGCGCGAGGACGTTGCGCTCGAACCGCACGTGGTGGGCGTTGGTGACCATGACGCCCGCGGGAGGACGGCCGACGTACTGCTTGTTCTGGAGGGTGGACGAGATGCTGTACTGTCCCGCCTGGGCGTTCAGGAAGCCCATCTGGCTGGGCCGCATGTAGGTCGTGTGAGCGAAGTTGAGGCCCTGGATGGCGAGGTATCCGACCTTGTCGGATGTGCTCTTTCCCGCCACCTTGACGAGAGTCTCGACCATCGGGGCCACCACCATGGCCTTGGTCATGTCCTCGCCGCTGCGGGGCATGTAGTAGAGGGTGTTGGTCGATTCGTCCAGGTACCACTCGCCTGCCACATCCAGGAATTCCATGGCGTTTTCCAGGTAGTACGCCTGCTGTCGGGGAGGATTGCTGGAGAACGCCACGCCGAGCATGGGGTACGGGCGGTTGAAGAGGATGTTCTCCTCGGTCTTCTGGATCTTGACCCTGGTGTAGCTGCCCATGTTGGTCGTGGAGGCGATGCGCAGGGTGGCGTCGGCCCAGGCGATCATGAGATGCATTTCCACCTTGTCGAGGTTCTTCCAGTTGGAACCGACCGACGTCGCGATGTTCAGCGCCTTGCCGGTGGTGTCGACCTTGACCAGGCGATGGAAGTTGGGCGAGTTGTTGGCGCCCAGGTTGGGCAGGCGCGCCCGGATGGCCTTCGTGTTGTTCACGTAGACCTGGCGGAACCGCGCTGTCACGCCGGTGGCCTTCCAGATGTTCCTGCCCTGGTCGTGGATCGTCCAGCCCGCGATGGGGATTCCGCCCGTCACGAGGGGTCTTTCGGTCCCGTAGGCCATGTACTTCACGTACTTGCCGTCCTTGCCGCCGTCTTCAGGTCCAAACTCGATGGTCTTCTTGAGCTGGTAGGTGCCCCCGCGCAGGTACACGAGGATGTCGCCGGTCATGGCGGGCGTGAGGGTGCGCACCACGTCGCGGGCCTTCTCGATGGTCCGGAATGGAAGAGCCTCGGTGCCCGGATTCGCGTCGCTTCCATCCGGCGAGACGTGGTAGGTGGCCTGCGTGGCGGCCCGCGCCGTCGCGACAGATCCCAACGCGACAAGAATTGAAACCGCGATCCCGGTGCGTCGTGTGTTCTTCATGTGCGCTCCCATGTTCCGGATTCCGCCATCGCGCTCGCGCCGACGGGTGAGTCCTGTTACGCTATGCCGGAGATCCTGCGGATCGAGTTCCGATTCCGGTCGGGCACCTTGTGGTTTTGACAAAGGGAGTCCTGCCCGAAGGAAGCGGATCATGGCAGGATCGCCACCGGCTGGGTCGCTTCCCGCGCGCCTTCGCGGCGGGCCCGGTAGACCCCCGCGGGAATCCCCCGGACATCGGCGCGCCCACGCTCGATCGGGAGCAGACGCACCTGTCCGCGCGGATCGACGAGCTGGAGCACGCCCGATCCGCCTCCCGGCACTTCGATCGCGCCCGCCGTGGCGCGCAAACGCTCCGTCGCGCGGATTCCGTCGCCGTGCACGGAGGAGGACGCCATCGAGATCCGCAAGGACGTCGCCTTGTCGTTGAACCCGATGTTCCCGAAATTCGGCTGGTCGGCGTCGAGGGTTCCAAGGGGCGACCGGAAATCGTCGTCGTCGAAGAGTTCCACCACGACCCCGGAGTCGAGCTTCATGGAACTGATGTCGTTGTCCTTCACGCCCAGCGCGACCAGCTGGGAACGAGTGTAGGAACCGGCGGGAAGATGCGCGGCCAAGCCGTCGTAGGAGTAGTTCCGGTACAGGTACGCGCCCGGCTTCCAGCCGAAGTCCTGGTCGAACCGTTTTCCGTCGAACGGCACGACGATCACCTTGCTGTTGTGGTTGTCGTTGCCGACGTCCTTGTCCTTCTCCACGTCGATCACGGAGAAGGTGAAGTGGGTGACATGCCCATCCTTCAGGAAGACCTGCGGGCGCTCGATCTTGGTCCAGTGGTTCACGGTGCCGTCGGTGTACTTGATGAAGTCCCTGGACGGGATGTACGCCACGCCCATGTCCTTCCAGTCGTGGATGCCGTCGTCGGACATGACATGGCGTGCCTGCTTGGCGTCCCACCAGTTCACGGTGATGTGGTACTTGTCGCCGCTGCGCCAGATCACGGGATCTTCGGCGAAGCCGTTGTTCAGGCCCGGGACGACGGGGAACACGCTCCTGGTCATGACCTTGTACGGCCCCAGGATGCCGTTGGTGCTCAGGGAGACGACCCCTTCCCGCGCGATGGACAGGAAGCTGCCGTCGGGACGCGGGAGAACGACCGTGTTGGAGTGGAGCTGGCTTCCGTTGCCGACATCGATGTTGAAGCCGTTGCTCTCGAAGCGGAGGGAGCCGAGCTTGACCCACGGGCCGTCGAGGGACTTGGAGGTGTACACCGTGGCGGGGCGTCGGGTCTCGCTGACCAGCAGGAAGTAGGTGCCGTCGTTCATCTGCTCGACCATGACGTTGTGGCCCTTGCCGTTCTCGTCGTTGTAGCAGAGTCCCTTGTCGACGTAGGGACCAAGGGGGGAGGTATCGCTCACCGTGTGGACGCAGACCGATCCGAACCAGCCGTTGTGACCCGCGCTCTGGCTCCAGCGGCTCACGTACATGTGGTACTTGCCGTCGGCGGCGCGCAGGATCCTGCCGTCCCAGTAGGACCACTGCTTGTTGGCCTTGTCCTCGACGCCGTTGTCCTGGTCGCGGGGAAGGACTCCGCTCGAGCCCCAGGCGTTGGAGGTCAATTGCTTGACCACGGGAATGGGCAGGAAGTAGTCGATCAGGCTCGCGGCGGGAACCTTGGACGGCGCGAGCGCCAGCAGCGACGCCGCCACGAACCCGGCCCTGCGCGCGACAACGCGGATCGATGCGGAGATGTCCATTCCGGCGGATCCTTCCTGCGATCGCGGGCGACGATGCCCGGTTCGTCCATGATAGGGCGCGCAACCCTCGCCAATGGGCGGATTCCGACTTGGCGGTCATGTGATTTTCTCAAGGGGCCGCACTTCCCCGCTTTGAGATTTTGACAAGGCGCTTCCGTGAAAGCCGGTCTTGCGACCGGGAAAAGTTCGCGATCTTGAACGAGCGAAGATCCCGGGCACCACTGGAGGCAACCATGCGATCCACACGTTCCATTCCGTCCGTCCTCGGACTGGCCCTGTCGTGCCTCGCCGACAACCCCATCGTCCAGACCTACTACACGCCCGACCCGGCCCCGATGGTCTGGAAGGACACGCTGTTCGTGTACACCGGCCACGACGAGGATGTCACGGTCAACAACTTCTTCACCATGAACGACTGGCGCGTGTATTCCACCACCGACATGGTGAACTGGACCGACCGCGGATCGCCGCTGAGCCACAAGACCTTCAACTGGTCGGGCGGCAAGGCGTGGGCGGCCCAATGCATCCCGCGCGACGGCAAGTTCTACTGGTACGTCACCGCGGGCAAGGGAACCGGCAGCCAACCCGCGATCGGCGTGGCGGTCTCCGACAATCCGACGGGTCCGTTCAAGGATCCGTTGGGAAAGCCGTTGGTCAGCCAGTCGTGGGACGACATCGACCCCACCGTGTTCATCGACGACGACGGCCAGGCCTATCTGTTCTGGGGCAACCCCAAGCTCTACTGGGTGAAGCTCAACAAGGACATGACCAGCTACAGCGGCGGCGTGAACGTGACGAACATGACCACCGCCCAGTTCGGAACGAGAACCAAGGACAACGCCGAGCGCAAGACCACCTACGAGGAAGGCCCCTGGATCTTCAAGCGCAAGGGTCTCTACTACATGGTCTACGCCGCGGGACCGCTCCCCGAGCCCATCGGCTACTCCACCTCCAACAAGCCGACCGGCCCCTGGACCTACCGCGGCGAGATCATGTCGGGCGCCAACACGGGCAGCTTCACCAATCACCCCGGCATCATCGAGTACAAGGGGAAGGGCTACTTCTTCTACCACACCGGCAAGCTCCCCGGCGGAGGCGGCTACAAGCGATCCACGGCCGTGGAGGAATTCAGCTTCAACGCCGACGGCACCATCCCCAGGATCGGCATGTCGGACAAGGGGCCCAACCCCGTCGACAGCCTGAACCCCTTCCAGCGGGTGGAAGGCGAGACCATGGCCTTTTCCAGCGGCCTCAAGACGCAGGGGAACGACCAGTCGGGCGTGTACGTGACGTCCATCCACAACAACGACTGGATCAAGTTGCGCGCGGTCGACTTCGGGGCAGGGGGCGCGAAAAGCGTCGAGGCGAGCGTGGCGAGCGCGGGACAGGGCGGCACGATCGAACTGCGCCTGGGTTCGCAGACGGGCAGGAGCGTCGGGACGATTTCCGTCGGGAACACCGGAGGCGCGACCTCCTGGAAGAGCGTGACGACCACCGTGTCGGGGGCCACCGGTGTGCAGGACCTGTACCTGGTGTTCAAGGGATCGGGGACCGGCGAACTGTTCAACCTCGACTGGTGGCGGTTCGCGCCCAACCAGACGGAATCCGTCCACCCGGCCCGGCAAGCGAAGGATCCGGAATCGCTGGTGGACGTCTACACGGCATCGGGAACCAGGCTGCGCTCCAACCGGCGGCGCGAAGACGCGCTGCGTGGATTGGACAGGGGCGTCTACCTGGTGGACGGAAAACCCGTCGCCGTCCTCGGGCGATGACCCCCGGGAACCGGACGAGGCGACAAGACATTTCTTGACAAGACACTCCGGCCCGCGAAGCGGGATCGGGAGCATCGCGGAAGAGTTCCGCGCATCGGAGGCACCATGGCATCCTCGAAACGAAATCCGACGATTCGGCGCGGCGTCGCCGCAGGCCTGCTCGCATTGGGCCTGCTGGCCTCGGGCACGAACGTCCACGCCCAGAGTGGCGACGAATGGGATGGCAACCCGAGGATCTTCGGGGTGAACGTCCTGACTCCCCGCGCCACGTCCATGCCCTACAGCACCTTGGAGGAAGCCAAGGCGGGCAAGCGCCGCGCATCGCAGTGGTACCAGTCCCTCGCGGGCACCTGGAAATTCTTCCACGTCGACAAGCCCGCCAGCCGCCACGCCACCTTCTTCCAGGACAACTTCGACGCGAGCGCCTGGAAGGAGATCCCCGTCCCCAGCAACTGGCAGACACAGGGGTACGACAAGCCCATCTACACCAACGTGACCTACCCGTGGGCCGGAACCGACAACATCCAGCCCCCCGCCGCCCCCAAGAATTTCAATCCGGTCGGCCACTACCGCCGCGAGTTCACCGTACCCGAAGCGTGGGACGGGCGACGGATCCGGCTGCACTTCGAGGGCGTGGAATCCGCCTACTACGTGTGGGTCAACGGCAAGTACGTGGGCTACAGCGAGAACTCGTTCACGGGCCACGAATTCGACATCACCGACAAGCTCCGCGAGGGCAGGAACAACATCTCGGTGCAGGTGTTCCGCTGGTGCGACGGATCGTGGATGGAAGACCAGGACTTCATCCGCCTCGCGGGAATCCATCGCGACGTCTACCTGTTCGCGACGCCCAAGACCCACATCCAGGACTTCCAGGTCAACGCCGACCTGGCCTCCAACTACAAGGACGGCGACCTGAACGCGTCGGTCTGGGTGAAGAACACGACCGCAACCGCCTCGAGCGGCCTCTCGGTCGAGATGACGCTTTTTGACGCGACCGGCGCCGCGGTGGGGACCCCCGCCAGCCAGCCGGTGGGATCCATCCCCGCCGGAGGCGAGAACAAGGTGGTCTTCCGCACGGCCGTGGCCGCTCCCGCCCTGTGGTCGGGCGAAAAACCCAACCTGTACACGCTGGTGCTGGCGCTCAAGGACGCTTCGGGAGCGGTGCTGCAGTACGAGAGCAACAAGATCGGCTTCCGCAAGGTGGAGCTCAAGAAGGACGCGGCAGGAATCACCCGCTACTACATCAACAATTCGCCGATCAAGTTCCGGGGCGTGAACCGCCACGAGATCGATCCCGACCTGGGCCACGTCATGACCGACAAGCGCATGGAAGAGGACGTGCTCCTGATGAAGCGCCTGAACATCAACGCGCTGCGCATGTCGCACTACCCCAACGACGTTCGCATGTACGATCTGTGCGACAAGTACGGCATCTACGTGATCGACGAAGCCAACCTGGAAACCCACGGCGCCTGGGACAAGGTCCCCAAGAGCAGCGAAGACTGGCGCGCGGCATCCGTGGAACGCATGTCGTCCATGATCCAGCGCGACAAGAACCACCCGAGCATCGTGGTGTGGTCGCTGGGCAACGAAGCCGGAAACGGCGACGTGTTCACGTCGATGCGCGACTACGCCCACACGGCCGACCCCACCAAGCCGGTCCACTACGAAGGCGACTGGAACAACGCCGACGTCAACAGCTGGATGTACTACGGCCCCGACGCCGTGCGCACCTACAACAACAACTCCAAGCCCATCATGCTCTGCGAGTTCGAGCACGCCATGGGCAACAGCGTGGGCGACATGCAGGAGTACATCGACGCGTTCTACGCCAACCCCCGATCCTTCGGCGGATTCATCTGGGACTTCATCGACCAGGGCCTGCGCCGGGGGAACACGAAGTTCTTCAACTACGGCGGCCTGTGGGGCGACCGCCCCAACGACGACAATTTCTGCGCCAACGGCATCGTCAACGCCGACCGCGTCCCCGACCCCGAGGCGTACGAGGTCAAGCACCAGTTCGCGAGCATCGTGGTCCGCGGGGTCGACGTCGCCAAGGGCGTGGTGTCCATCGAGAACCGGTTCAACTTCTCCAACGTGAACGAGTACGAGGCCGTCTGGGAGCTCAAGGAGGAAGGCAGGACCATCCAGACCGGGACGCTGCCGGCGGCATCGCTGGACATCGCCCCGCTGACCACCAGGAACGTCACGATCCCGTTCACGGTTCCCACCCTGCGCGCCGGACACGTGTACCACCTCGACATCGACTTCCGGCTCAAGCGGGACGCCTCCTGGGCCAAGGCCGGCCACAGCGTGGCGCACGGCCAGTTCGAGGTGAACTTCGGAACTCCGCGTCCGCCCAAGATCAATCTGGCCAAACTGCCCAAGCTCGCGGTCACGCAGGCCAACGGCCTGGTGAACCTGTCGGGCGACGGATTCGCCGCCGTGTTCGACACCAAGAAAGGCACGCTCACCAGCTACACGCTGGGAACCACCCCGGTGGTCAAGGAAGGCCCGGTGCCCAATTTCTGGCGCGCGCCCACCGACAACGACCGCGGCAACGGCATGGCCAACCGCACCGGAAAATGGCAACACGCGGGACGCGACCGGGTGGTGGCCAAGTCCACCGTGACCACCGTAACCGCGTCCGAAACCCGCATCGACCTGAACCTGAACCTGCCCAACGCGGGCGCCTCGTCCATGACCATGTCGTGGACCTTCTACGGCACCGGCGACGTGGTGGTGGAATACACGCTCTCGCCCGACGCGACCATGTCGGAAATCCCCAACGTGGGCACGCTCATGACCATCCCCGAAGGCTTCGAGACGCTCCGGTGGTTCGGACGCGGCCCCCACGAGAACTACATCGGCCGCAACCGCGGAAGCTACGTGGGCCACTACGCGCGAGCGGTCGATTCCACCATCACGCTCTACCCCGAAGGCAGCGAGACCGGACAGCGCACCGACGTGCGTTGGGCCGCTCTCACCAACACGGCCGGGCTGGGGCTCCTTGCCATCGGGTCGCCGCTCATGGAGATCAACGCCCAGCACCACACGCCGGCCCAGCTCACCTCCACGCGCTACCCCTGGGACCTGGCGCGCCAAAGCGACATCGCGTTCCGCATCGACTTCCGGCAGATGGGCCTTGGCGGCATCAACAGCTGGGGAGCCAAGCCCTTGGACGCCCACATGAACTTCGCGAACAAGACCTACAAGCACAGCTTCCGGCTGTCGCCCATCAAGGCGGCAAATTTTGACCTTGGCCACATGGCGCGCATGGGCTTCAAGAACCTGGCCACCAGCGACAGCGTCGTGGACTACCAGACGCCCATCGTGGTGGGAGTGGCGCAGCAGGCCTCGCGCAAGCGCATCGACGTCCTGGGCCTCGGGAGCTTCCAGCTGGAGCAGGCCGATCGCGCGACGTCGGTGGAGATCCTGGACCTGGCGGGCAGGCACGTCCAGACGGTTTCCGTCTCGAACGGGCGCGCTTCGGCGCGCGTCAGGCCGGGGGTGTACCTGGTCCGGTTCCGCGGCATCGGCGGATTCGTCGAATCCAGGATCGCCACCGTCGCGAGGTGAACGGATCCAGGCCCGGCGACGCGGCTGCCGCGAGAACCGGACCGGAGGGGCTGGACACCGCGCCCGGCGGCGCTCAACGCGACTTGGATTCCAGCCACGCCTTGGTGAAGATGTTCGGGTCGACCTTGCCCACCTTGACTTCGGAGAGGTCGACCATGGAGCGGTTGCCTTTTTCCACCTCGTCCACGAAGACCATCCGGGTGGAAAGCTGGCGTCCCGCGATCGGCTGGTACCTGGTGAAATAGGCGCTCTGCATCAAGGTCCCGCCGGAGGAATAGGACTGCTGCTTGGCCAGGAGCAGGTTGTCCTGGCGAACCCACAGCGTCTTCTTGGGGTAGTCGACATCGGAAATGATCGCGCGCACCTCGAGCCTCCAGCACGGGACGCCGCCCACGGTGTCGGCCCTGAGCATTTCCTGTCCGGCGGCGTCCTTGACCGGCGCGAACATCTCGGTGAAGGGGCGGCTCTCGAAATCGCCGCCCTTGGCGTCGGAGCCCGCGATGCTTTCGTCGCGGTTCACGTGCTGGAACGTGCGCGTGTTGCGGCGGTACATCCAGAAGTGGTCGCCCTGGCGCAGGTAGCCGTTGCCGCGCTCGGATTCGGGGCCGGTCATGGCGATCACGAACGACTTGTCCTTGTCGCGCCGGAAGTACTCCATGGTGAGCACCTTGGTGCCCTGGCCCTTGCGGTTTTCCGTGAGCACGACCTTGGAGCGCACGTCCTCGGTCATGGCCTCGTTGGCCTCGATCGCCTTCAGGATCTTCATCCCGTCGGGGGCCGCGACCGCCGCGAACGGCAAGGCCAGGATGGCTGCAAGACGGATTCCGGCGAAGGAGCCCGGGAGGAACGGAACGCGACGCGATGCGGAAACGTTGGCGTTGGTCATTCGTAGTGCCTCAAGGCGTTGGCCGGTGAAAGCTTGGCGGCCTGCGCGGCCGGGCCCCAGGCCGCGACCACCGACATGCCGACCACGAGCAGGATCTGCCCGACGGTGGAAAGGAATCCGGGGACGAAGACGAGATGCCCCCGGACCAGGAGCATGGAAAGAGGATTCCCTTCGATGGGGAAGCTCAGGCGGGAAAGCCCGACCATGGCGGCGAACGCGAGGGCCGTGCCCGCCAGCGAAGAGAAGAACGCGAGCATGGCCGTCTCGACGAGGAACAACGAGCGCACCTGGCGCGCCTGCATGCCCAACGACCGCAGGGTGCCGATCTCCCGCGTGCGCTCGCGGACGGTCATGCGCAAGGTGTTGACGACACCTGTCAGGACCACCACGAACAGGATCAGGACCGCCACCAGCGTGATCAGGTTCAGCGCGTCGGCCAGCTTGATGATCTGCTCGCCCATCTCGTACATGGTGCGGACCGCGACCACGGGGGACTTCCATTCCCGGGCTCCGATCTGGCGGTACTGGTCGGCCACGTCGTCGGTGGTGCGCGCCCGGGGCATGAGCTTCCATTGGGGCGAAAGGAGCGAATCCAGGACGGACTTCGCGGCGTCGACCTGCGCCATTCCCGAATCGCCGGGAAGGCGCGCGCGGAACGATCTCGCGGCCTGGAAGAGGTCTTCTTCCAGCAGCACCAGATCGCCCGACCCGGACGGCGGATTCCAGGTTCCGGCCACCACCACTTTGTCGGAGATCGGATCGCCCGAACGAGAGATGCCCAAGACCACCTTCACGGTGTCGCCGGGCTTGGCGCCCAGGCGATCGGCGACGGATTCCGGCAGGACCGCGACGGCGCCCTTCCATTCGGAAGAAAGCGCCACCAGCTTCCCGAACGCCGCCCTGGAGGCGGAATCGGAACGGATCCCGGCCGACACGACATTTTCCGTCTTGCTCCCGAATTCGACCCTGCCCGGGAGCGCCGCCAAGCGCGGGGCCAGCATCTTCTGGATGGTATCGGCCGTGGGGACCGCGTTGGTCTTGGGGTCCTGGAGCGTCAGGTACAGGTAGACCAGGTCGGTGGAATCGATGTCCAGGAGCGCCTTGGCGCGGTCCAGCGACACGAACAAGGGCGCTTCCATGAAGGCGTTGGAAGGCTGGAAGATCCCGATCACCGTGAGCTTGGCGACCTGCATCCGTCCGCGGCTGTCCTGGAAGCGGGCCGACATGACCTCGCCCATCCCGATCCCCAGGAATTCGGCCTTGGACTTGGAGATCACGGCGGGATTCTCCACGTCCTGCCGCGACAGGTCCTCGAAGGCCCCCGAAACCATGGGGAAATTGTCCTTGACCTCCTCCAGCTCCTCTTTGGTGTATTCCTTCCTCAGGTCCACGCCGATCAGGATCGCGTTGTCGCTCTTCTTGAGCCCGACGATCCGGCACATGATGCCGATGGTCTCCTCCACCTTCTTCACGTGGGGGAGCTTCTCGATGTCGTCCTTGAGGTCGGCGTGGCCGCGCAGGGCCGTCCGGTACAGGTAGCCGCGATCGCTCACGATCACGCTGGTGTGGCCTGCCACGTAGGTCATCACGCGATCGAAGAGGGTCTGCGAAATGCCCGCCACGAAGCTGGACGCAAGGACCAGGAAGCACGTCCCCAGGGCCATGGCGGTCCCCAGCAGGAAGGCCCGGCGCTTCTGGCGCAGGATGTTGCGGTAGGCGAAGAACAAAATCGTGTTCATGTCATTCCCTCGCGATCGCGTCGAGCGGAGTGATCGATGCGGCGAGCTTGGCGGGATACAGGCTGGCCAGCGCCACCACCAGTCCCAGCTCCAGGAAACAGGACAGGACGTCCTGCGGTCGCAGGAGCGGATGGAACACCTCGCCGCCGTACATCATCTGCAGGAGGTCGTTGTCGGTGGTGATTCCCAGCAACGGCACCACGGCGACCAGCGCGACGCCCAGGAGCACGCCCAATCCCCCGAACACGGCCGCGAGCACGGCCGTCTCGGAAAGCATCAGGCGTCCGATGAACGCCCTCGTGGCCCCCACGGCCCGCATCATGCCGATTTCCGTCGTGCGCTCCAGCGCCGACATGGCCAAGGTGTTGGCGATGACGATTCCCGCCACCACGAACAGCAACCCCACGAACCCGAGCAGCGCCCCGCGGATCAGCAAGGCCAGCGACCCGATCACGCCCACGGCCTTGTGCCAGGGCATCGCCCGGGCCGGAAGATCGCGCGCATCGAACACCGAATCCAGCCGCTTCGCGCCGTCCTCCGCCGTCCCGCCATGGAGCTTCACGAGCACCAGGTTCCAGATGGGATCCACCCCGTCGTCGTCGCTGGAGTCCACCGCGGTCGCCTTCGCGGGATCGGCCGCCGCGACATCACCCGACAGGAGAGCGTCCAGGTCGTCGGAAGCCATCACGTTCTTCTGGTCGTCGGACAGCTCGACCGCCTTCTCGTCCTGGCGCAGGTAGCCCTGCACCGAACGGTACGACTCGATGTCGGCCAGCGCGAAATGCCCCCAGATGGTGTTCAGCGCCCGGAACCGCCCCACCGCGTGGACGTCCATGCGAAGGTCGGAGGCCGCCATGGAATTGGAAAACCCCATGAGGACGATTTCGCGACGGATGGACGACGACGGAATCCGTCGCGCCTTTTCCGGAAGCAGGCTCGTGTCGAACACGCCTTCGGGGAGGAACGCCTGGCCCATGGTCTGGTGCAGCTGTTCGATCGCTCCGGTGGGAAGGACCAGGCCCGGTTCGCCCGGCCCGGGGAGCTTGCCCGCCTTCACGTCGAACGAACCCGGGAAGAACGCGCTCCACTTCGCGAAGTCGACGCCCAGCAGGAAGATGTACCCCGGGTTGCCTTCGCTCTCGTGGAGAGCCATGGCCATGTTCTTGCCGATGGGCAGCGACGCCTTCACCCACGGCTGCGAATCGATCGCGGCCTGGACGGCGCCGATCCGGTAGAGCGGTTCGATCTCCTTGCCCATCATGGAGATGAACACGTTGTCGTCCTGCTGCTTGGCCGAGGCCACCACCACGTCGCCGGTGAAGGTTTCGACAACCTGCTTGCGCAGGCCCTGCTCCATGCCGCTGACCACGCCGTTGCCGAACGTGAGCAAGAGCGCCCCCAGGAACAGGATGCCGCCCACCACCAGGCTGCGTCCGCGGTGCCGCCAGAGATTGCGCCACGCCAGGCGCCAGATAAGCACCTTACGATCCTTCCACGAGACGGCCGTCGTGGATGCGCACCACGCTCTTGGCGTAGCGCAGCACCTGGGCGTCGTGGGTGGAGAAGATGAACGTGGTCCCGAACTCGTCGTTCATCTTCTGCATGAGCTGCAGGATGCTTTCGCCGGTTTCCGAATCCAGGTTCGCGGTGGGTTCGTCGGCCAGCACGAGGTCGGGATCGGTCACCAGGGCGCGGGCGATGGCCACGCGCTGGCGCTGTCCGCCCGAAAGCTCGGCGGGCTTGTGCTTTTCGTGGTCGCCCAATCCCACTTCGGCCAAGAGCTTGCGCGCCTTGGCCCGCACTTCGGAGGTCGAACGCCCGCCCTGCAGCAGCAGGGGGAACTCCACGTTTTCCAGCGCGGTGAGCACGGGCACCAGGTTGAAGGTCTGGAAGATGAACCCGATCCTGTTCAAGCGCAGGTTCGTGAGCTGCCGATCGGAGAGAGCGGTCACTTCCTGGTCGTGCACCTTGACGCTTCCCGTCGTGGCGTTGTCCACGCACCCGATGATGTTCAGGAGCGTGGTCTTGCCCGATCCCGACGGCCCCACCACGCTCATCAGGCTCCCCTTGGGGATGTCCATGTCGATGCCGCGCAGCGCGTGCACGGTGGTGTTCCCCAGCGGGTAGTTCTTGGTCAGATTCCGAATCTCGACGATGTTCATGGGCGCGTTGCCTTTCGGCGGAATCGTTGGTTCCCTCATCCACGGTTCCTGACGCGCGAATTCGCCGTTTACCGCGTTCCCCGAATTCATTCGGGGGCGGCATCCTTTCGGCAACGCCGGAAACCGTCCATGAATCTACGATATCCGACGCCCGGCGATGGACCGACGCCCGTCGAATCCGCACGAGGCCTCGTTCCAGGACGCTCCCGGCACCCCCGTCGCCACCTGTCCAGCCCCAATGCCCCCGGACGGAAAACGCCGGGCTACTTGAACAGGAGCATCGTCGAGGTCTGGTTGATGTGCGTGGTCCAGGCTTCGCCGTAGGTGCAGAATCCCACCGTGGGAACATCCTTGAAGATGGCACCGTAGTCCTGGGCCAAGCCCTTGGATTCCAGCTCCAGGGCGCGCAGGATGCAATGGAAATCGACGATCCCCCTGGCCCCTCCGGCGTCCGCGATGCCCCTGGCCACGGCCGCCTTGGTGTCGGTGATGATGTCGGTCGCGCGCATCACGGCGAGTTTTTCGCCTTTCCTGACGGCGCAGAAGAACTTGATGGCAGTGCCCTCGATCCGTTGCGGACTGCGGATGAACGGCTCGCCGCCCACCAGCCGCGCCAGCGGATTGGTCATGAAGCTGTCGCCGATGGCGTCGGGGATCGCGCCCACCGCTTCGGCGTAGGCGTACACCGCGGGTCTGCGGTTCAGGGAGATGATCTTGCGGGAGGGTTCGTCGACCTCGGTGGCCTCCAGGACGATCCCGGTGTTCTCGAAGCTCTGCGTCTTCACGATCTCGTACCCGCGCGGCACCTTGAGCAGCATCAGCAGGGCCGCGCCTTCGTGGACGTTCCTGCCCAGGAACACCTTGGTCTTCTGGAACTTGCGATCGTCTCCCGCCGAACCGCCGATGAACGGGATGTCGGTCCGGTTGCCGATCGCCTCGATCAATTTTTCCTCCGCCCCCGACATTCCATCGATGACCACGATCCCGACCGTGGTGTCGGGATCCGCTTCGTCCAGAGGTTCGCCCAGATGCCGCTCCAGCGACTCGAACGCGGCATCCAGATCCATTCCCGGCCCCAGGTCCTCGATCACCACGGCGGCGCATCGATCCACCACGTCGGCTTCCAGCGCCATCGCCACGACGCCTCCCTTGAACATCTTGCCCGACACGATCTCGCCGGCGGTCGTCCCTCCCGCGATCGTCGCCTCGCGATAGTGGTGGTGCAGCTGGCGCAGCAGTTCGTGGGGCTCCTGCACGGTGGAAGAAAAACACAACAGCGCCTTGGGCTTGACGTCGCCCAACTGCGCCGCGAGTTCGTCGGCGGCTTCGCGCGGATTCGCCAAGATCGAATGGGCCACCTTGACCATCGGTCACCTCGTAGTAGGAAGAATTGGCTGGCGCTGGATATCCTACCACCCCTCGTCGGCGGAAGTCCAGAGCGACCGATCCCCGACCAACCTCACCTCGGGCGCAGATGCGATTCGATCTTCTCCAGCAAGGCCTTCGGATCGAAGGGTTTTCCCACGAACGAATCCATCCCTGCCGCCAAGCATTCCTCGGCCACGCCGGGAAGCATGTCGGCCGTCAGGGCGATCACGGGAAGCGTGGCGCATTCGGGGATGAATCTCAGCCTGCGCGTCGCTTCCAGCCCTCCCATCACCGGCATGTGCAGATCCATGAGCACGAGATCGAACGGTCGCACCGACAGCATGTCCAGGCCGACCTGTCCGTTTTCCGCCACTTCCACCGCGTACCCGGCGAACTCCAGCAAGCCCTTGCCCACTTCCTGGTTCAGCGGATTGTCCTCCACCAGGAGGATCCTGCCGGCCTTGCCGCACGGATGGCTCGGCTTTTCCAGTCCGACCTCCATCTGGCTGGCGGCCGAACCTTGCCGCACGCGGCAGGCGATCGTGAACGAGAAGACCGCTCCGGTTCCGGGCGATCCGCCCACCTCGATCCTGCCGCCCATGCGCTCCACCAGGGTCCGCGAAATCGACAACCCGAGCCCCGTGCCGCCGAACTGGCGCGTGGTCCCGTGTTCGGCCTGCACGAACGGCTGGAACAGGCGTTCCGCATCCTGCGGCAGGATCCCGATTCCCGAATCCCGCACGGTGAACCTCAGGATCGCGTCGTCCCCGGTCTCCTTTTCCACGAAGGCCTCCAGCCGGATGCTCCCCTGGTGGGTGAACTTCGCCGCGTTCCCCAGAAGGTTCGCCAGGATCTGTCGCAACCGAAGCGGATCCCCCACGATCCGCACCGGGAGTTCGGGCGCGCAGTCCACCTCGAACCTGAGCCCCTTGGACAGCACCAGCGATTCGAAGAGATCGGCCACTCCGTGCACCACCTCGGCCGGGTCGAATTCCGTCTCGTCCAGGATCAGGGCCCCGGCTTCGATCTTGGAGAAGTCGAGGATGTCGTTGAGGATGGACAGCAGCGCCTTCGCCGCCCCGTGCGCCTTGTCCAGACGATCCTTCTGCACCTGCTTCATCTCGCCGTTGAGGGCCATCTGGATCATGCCGATCACCGCGTTCATGGGCGTGCGGATCTCGTGGCTGATCGTGGCCAGGAAATCGGATTTGGCCCGGTTCGCGCCTTCGGCGGCGTCCTTGGCGCGGCGCAATTCCTCTTCCACCCGCAGCTTGGCGGTGATGTCGTGGAGCGCCGACACCCTCACCCATCTTCCGTCCATCCAGACCCTGCGGCAGGTCACCTCCACCGTGAAGACCTCGCCGGATTTCGTCACGTGTTCCAGGTTCCCGTGGAAGTCGATGTCCTCGTTGGATTCCACCACATGTTCCAGCTGCGCGCGGGCTTCGGGGCGGCGGACGTCCCAGAGCGTCATGCGCGCGAACTCCTCGCGGCTCCAGCCGTAGCGGTCCACGGCCGCCTGGTTGACCATCAGGAACCGCAGGGAAGGCGGCTGCTCGAAGATCCACATGGGGACCGGCGTGTTCTCGAACAGCTCGCGGTAGCGGGCCTCGCTCTCGTGCAGGGCCAGCTCCGCCTCGTGCTGCCCGGTCTTGTCGATGACCACCCCGTTCCAGGAACTGCTCCCGTCGTCGTGACGGATTCCGTCGCATTCCAGGCGCATCCAACGCGCGAGCCCGTCGACCACGAACCGTCCCTCCCATCGCATGGGGCAGGTCGTTTCCAGGCAGCGATGGTGCTCGCTCCGCAGCGATCCCAGGTCGTCGGCATGGACGCGCGCGAACGCGGCTCCGGCATCCAGGAGCACGTCGTCGCGTTCCAATCCCAGCAGCTGGCAGAACCTGTCGCTGACGAACGTGAACCGGCCCGTGCCATCCGGCTCCTCGCGGAAGGCGTAGACCCCCACGGGAACCAGGTTGACGATCCTGTCGTAGCGCCGCGCCAATTCGTCGCGTTCGGCGTGCAGACGGTGGCATCCCTCGAATTTCTCCTGCTGTTCCCGTCGGGCCTCGTCGGCCTTCTTCTCGAATTCCATCCGTTCGCGGAACACCATCCAGATCATCGCCAGGCACACCGGCAGGAACAGCCATCGTTCCGGACCCGGCAGCGAAATGCCCGCCACCGAGACGAGCAACAGGATGAGGAATTTCTTCACGGGTCCATTCTGTCCTTTCTCGCGCGCTTTCCGCAAACCATTTTCCCAACCGCCTTGGGCGCCCGCCGCCTGCGGCGTCGCCGGTCCTCCTCCGGGCATCGCGCCTTCGCGCTCGGTCGCCCCGTCCCGCGGCGACTCCGCCTTCCCCCGCGTCCACCCCCGAAGGCGTCCCCTCCGTCCGCCCTGGCGCGGAACGACGTCGATGCCGATCCCTCTTGACTATCGGCGATTCGCGCCGTATGTTCAAACCATCATGAATTTCGCTCGTCTCGTACAGCTCGTGGTCCTCGTCGTGGTCGTATCCGTCCACGCGTCGCCAGCGGGCTGACTTCGACGACACCCGTCGATCCAACCCCCGCCGGCAGCGCCGGCGGGGGTTTTCGTTTTGGCCCCCGTTTCTTCGGCGCTCCGGCACAACCTCCCACCGGAGACCTTCCATGCAGACCACGACCGGCGCCCGCCGCCTCATCGACCTTCTGATCCGGCACGGCATCGACACCGTCGCCGGCATTCCCGGCGGGAACATCCTGCCCTTCTACGACGCGCTCCATGATGCGCCGCTGCGCCACATCCTGGCCCGCCACGAACAGGGCGCGGCGTTCATCGCCCAAGGCATCGCGCGCTCCACGGGGCGCATCGGAACCTGCCTGGCGACGTCGGGACCGGGCGCGACGAATCTCGTCACAGGCCTCGCCGACGCCTGGCGCGATTCCATTCCCGTGCTCGCCATCACAGGCCAGGTGCCGCGTTCCAGCATCGGGACCCAGGCCTTCCAGGAAATCGACATCGCCTCCATGGCCGCATCTTGCACCAAGGCCACCTGGCGCGTGACGTCGGCGTCCGAACTCGATGCGATCGTGACCGAAGCCATCCATACGGCCTTGTCGGGAAGGCCCGGTCCGGTGCTCCTGGACATCCCCAAGGACGTGTTCCTGGAGCCGTGCGCGGCGGGACCGCTGCCCGATCCCATCGCCATCGCGCACTCCGGAATCGATCCGCGGGAGCTCGAAGCCGCTTCGCGCGAACTGGCCAGGTCGCTTCGGCCGCTGCTCTACATCGGCGGGGGCATCGCCAACGCGGACGCTTCGCACGCGCTGCGCCGGTTCGCCCGCGACCGCGGCATCCCCGCCGTGGCCACGCTGCTGGGGCTGGGCGCGATCCCCACCGACGACCCCCTGTTCATCGGGATGCTGGGCATGCACGGACACCCGGCCGCCAACCGCGCCGTGGAGGAATGCGACCTGCTGATCGTGGCGGGCGCGCGGTTCGACGATCGCGCCACCGGGAAAATGGCCGCCTTCGCGCCGCACGCGCGGATCGTGCACCTGGACATCGACCCCACGGAATTCGACCGCCGTCGCGGCGCCCACGCCACGATCGGCGGCGACGCCCGCGACATCCTGGAAGCCTGGCACGACCACGACCGCTCCGGACACCGCGCCGACTGGACCGCCTCGCTGCGCGCAACGCATCCCATGCCCCCGCAGGCCGCGCACGACCTGCTGCGCTCCATCGCCTGGGAAATGCCCTCGCACCGCATCGCCACCACCGACGTGGGCCAGCACCAGATGTGGGCGGCCCAAAGCTGGCCGCTGCAGGACACGCGACGGTTTCTGACATCCGGCGGCCTGGGCACCATGGGGTTCGGTCTGCCCGCCGCCATCGGGGCGGCGCTGGCCCATCCCGGCACTCCCGTGGCGTGCATCACCGGCGACGGTTCCATCCTGATGAACATCCAGGAGCTGGCGACGCTCGCCGAACTGGATCTCCCGGTGAAGATCTGCATCTTCGACAACGGCGGATTGGGCATGGTGCGCCAGCAGCAGAGCCTGTTCTTCCAGGACCGCCGTTCGGCCAGCCGCTTTTCGGGAACGCCCGATCTGGCCGCCATCGCCGCCGGGTTCGGGATCCCATCGCTGCGGATCTCCGACTGGCGCCACGACGAATCCTGGACGAGCCTCCTGCGCACCGACGGCCCGTGCGTGCTGGTGTTCGAGTTCGACCTCGAGGAATCGGTGTGGCCCATGGTGCCCCCCGGCGCCGCCAACCGCGAGATGCTGATGCCGCTTGCGCAGACCTAGGAGGAATCGGTCCCAGCCGCCTGATCTGGAAGCCGTGGTTTGATAGTATTGCTATTTAGAACTACTATCTTGCCATGGACTTCACGACCACCCTCGAGACCCTCGGATTCACCGGGCAGGAAGCCGCGCTGTACCGCGCGCTGCTGGAACACGGCGCCCTGAACGGCTACGAAGCCGCCAAGGAAACCGGCATCTCGCGCTCCAACGCCTACCACGCCCTGGCCAGCCTTGTGGACAAGGGATTCGCCGACCGCGTAGATGGCGACTCCACCCGCTACGCGGCGCTGCCTCCGGAAGACCTCGCCGCGCTGCTGCGCCGCCGGACGGAGACGGGCATCGGATCCATGCTGGCCCTGGCCCCCGCGCGCAAGACGGATTCCGCTCCGTTCCTTTCCGTGTCCGGACGCGACAAGGTGCTGCAGAAGATGCGCATCCTGATCGATTCGGCCCGCGACCGCGCCTACCTGTCGTGCACGACCGACGACCTGGACGAAATCCGTCCCAGCCTGGAAGCCGCCCTGGCGCGCGGCGCGCGGATCACGATCCTGTCCAATCGGCCATGGCCGCTGGAAGGCGCGGTCTGCCTGTCGCGGCGCAAGGCGCGCGGGCAGGTCCGCCTGATCGCCGACGGCGCGCGCGTGCTCACCGGAGAGCTCGCCGCCACCACCGGCGCCTGCGTGCTTTCGGAAAACATCCATCTGGTTTCCCTCATCAAGGATTCCCTCACGCACGAGATCGAACTCGTGCGCTCCCGCACCCCCGACAAGGACGACTCCCCATGACCTCGCGCCCCCATTGGCTTGCCGATTCCCAGGTCCGGCCGCTCCTGGAGCGGTTCGGATCGCCGCTGTACGTCTACCACGAACCGACGCTGCGCCAGCGGCTGCGCGAGCTGGTCGGCCTGGTCGGGCACGGGCCGTTCCACGCGTCGATTTCCGTCAAGGCCAACGGGAACCCGCACCTGCTTTCCATCGCCCGCGAAGAAGGCCTGCGCGGCGACGCGATGTCGCCCGGCGAGATCCTGCTCCTGGAACGCGCGGGATTCACCGCCAAGGACATCTTCTTCATTCCCAACAACGTGTCGGAATCGGAACTTCGCTTCGCGCACGACCGCGGCATCCTCACGAGCCTCGATTCGATCGACCAGTTGCGGACCTGGGCCGAGGCGTTCCCGGGCTCCCGCGTCGCGCTGCGCGTGAATCCGCTCGTGGGCGACGGCCACCACGAGAAGGTGGTCACGGCGGGAGAGCGCGCCAAGTTCGGGATCGTCCCCTCGGAACTGGACCAGGCCCGATCCATCCTCGCGGAATCCGGCATCACCCTGGTCGGACTCAACCAGCACATCGGGTCGGGATTCCTGGAGCCGTCGCGCTACCTCGCGGCGGCATCGACCCTGCTTTCCATCGCCGAATCGTTCCCGCAGCTGGAGTTCGTGGATTTCGGCGGCGGGTTCGGGATCCCCTACCGCGAACACGAATCGCGCCTGGACCTCGGTCTGCTCGGCCGCTCGCTGGACACCATGCTTCGGGATTGGATGCGAAAGAACAACCGCTCCATCGAAGTCGGCATCGAGCCCGGCCGCTACTGGTGCGCCGAATGCGGCGCCTTGCTGGGAACGGTGTTCGCCGTGAAGCCGCGCGGCGAAGGCGCGATCGCCGGGACCGACCTCGGGTTCAACGTCCTGCAACGCCCCGCCATGTACGACGCGTACCACCGGATCGACCTCGTGGCCGTGCAGGACGTGGATCGCCCGACAGTTCCCGTCACCTGGGCGGGGAACATCTGCGAAAGCGGCGACATCCTGGGCGCAGATCGCCAGGGCTCCCTGCCGCGACCGGGCGACCTGGTGCGCGTGCGCGACGCCGGCGCCTACGGATGGGCCATGAGCTCCAGCTACAACGCGAGGCCCCGCGCCGCCGAGGTGCTGGTCGGAGCCGACGGCGAACCGCTCCTGATTCGCCATCGGGAAACATGGGAGGATCTGATGCGGGGGGTGGCGTAAACGAAGCCCACCCTGGTCGGGAAACCGCAGACCACCCCACCCCTACGGGGCACCCCTCCAAGGGAGGGGAATTTAACGCCAGAGCTTACAGCCCGCTCTGCTGCTCATTCCCCTCCTTCGGAGGGGTGGACGGCAACGCCGGACGGGGTGGTCTGCTGCTTCGTTCCTTGGTGAAGCCGGACGGGGTGGTACTATCGCTCCAATGGAGAGATGCGAATGAGGAACACAACCGGCTACCGTTCTCTGCCGTACAATCCGGCGCTACGGGAGCGAGCGAACGCCTTGCGGAAGGCCGGCAATCTGCCAGAAGTACTGCTCTGGAATCGACTCAAAAGAGGCCAGTTCATGGGGCTGGATTTTGACCGGCAGAAGATCATCGGCAATTACATCGTCGATTTCTATTGCGCCGAGAAAATGACAGTTGTCGAGGTGGATGGCAACAGCCACGACAACAAGGTGGACTACGATACCCAACGAGATGCCTTTTTGACGGATCTTGGCTTACAGGTGATTCATATCCCGGTTGCCGATGTGAAGCAGAACCTCTTGGCGGTGATGGATATGTTGATGCAAAAGCTCTTTCCAGCGCCCGAGGCGTTGGATGGTGATGCGAGACCAGTTGAAGACAAGACAACAACTACCTCGCAAGGGATGTAGGCGTAAACGAAGCCCACCCTCGTCGGGAAACCGCAGACCACCCCACCCCTTCGGGGCACCCCTCCATAGGAGGGGAATTCAACCGCAGAAACAACTGGTGCTCTGCCAGCTCATTCCCCTCCTTCGGAGGGGTGGACGGCGAAGCCGGGCGGGGTGGTCAACTGCTTGGCTCTCGCGCAAAGCCGGATGCAAAATATTCCCCGAACCCAGGTGACACATTCGCTTCCCTGAGGTGTTCCACAGGCATTCGCGACCATTTCCGAAAGCCTCTCCCATGGACACCCCTGCTCCCATCCCACGCATTCCCCGCCCCTACCAGATCGGCTCGCTCGCCCAAGGCGACCCGTTCCATCCCGTGCTGTCCCGCTTCGCGGATGAATTCCTGCTCGAAGCGGAGCGCCGGATGGGCGACCTGATCGACGCCCGCCTGGCGCTGCTTGGCGCCGGGAACGAAGAGCCCGCGCGTTCGCGAGGCGAATACGCGATCGAGCTGCTCACCTTCGGAATCCTGCGCCTGGAGTACGCGGCCAAGGCGCAGGCCACCTCCGACACGACTCTCC
>JAKPQQ010000007.1 GCA_029557215.1 Fibrobacterota bacterium
CCAAGGACGCCTACAAGGACGTACTTTCGGACGTGGGCATGACCATGCCGGTGTTCGACGACCACGACAAGCGGATCATCCAGGAAACGATCACGGGCAAGAACAAGTACAAGGGAAGCGTCTCGGGCAAGTCGGGTCTTCCCGATCGCGAATCGGACGTCGGAGGCTACGAGAGCTATCCCACCACCAGCCGTCCTGCTGGCTTCGATTCCGATGCCGACGGCATGCCCGACTGGTGGGAGACCTTCATCGGAACGAATGCGAAGTCGGCCTCCGGCGACTTCTCGGAATCGAACGCCGATCGCGACGACGACGGCTACACGAATCTCGAGGAATACCTGGAGTGGATGGCCACGCCGCACGTGGAGGCGGCAGTAGGCAAGACCGTGACGTTCGACATGTCCACCCTCACGGCGGGCTACACGAACGGCCCCACCTTCAAGGTGGCGACCTCGTCCTGCGCGGATCTTTCGGTGAGCGGATCGATTCTGAGCATCACGCCCAAGAGCGCCTGCGGCGTGACGTATCCGACGTTCACGGTCACCGACAAGGAAGGTTCGAGCAAGACGCGCCGCATCGGATTGTTCGTCACGGGATCCGTATCCACCGGCGTGGTCCGCGCGACGCGTTCCCCTGCATGGAAGATGGAAAATGGCCGCTACGGATTCTACGCGCCGGTGGCGGGGCGCCTCGCGATCCGCGACGCGTCGGGCAGGCAGGAATTGTCGGTAGATCTCGTGTCCGACCAGTGGTACGCGATTCCGGATGCAAAGGGGCGCGTGCGCATCGCTGTGTTCCAGGGCGAAGGCGTGCGCGTCCAGCGCGTCCTGGTTCCCGTGGGTCGCTGAGGCGATCCTTTTCGAAAGTCCTGTGGAAGAAAGGTCCGTGAAATGAACGGTGGGAAAATCAGGTGTCTGGCCTTGGGCGTGTCGCTCGCGGTGTCGGCTCAGGCGGCGGTGACGCGGAACATGGAATGGCTCGATCGGGGTCTGGTCGCGGTGAACACGAGCGGATCGAACGTGTTCCTTTCCTGGCGCGTCCTGGGGACCGACCCCGCGACCACTTCGTTCAACCTGTATCGGGACGGGACGAAGATCGCGACCGTCGCCGCCGGAGCCGCGACAAACCATGTCGACGCCTCGGGCAGCGCCACGGCGAAGTACACGGTGCGCGCCGTCCTGAACGGCGTGGAGCAGACCGCAGACGCCGCGGTGACGGCGCGTCCCAAACCGTGGCTCTCCATCCCGCTGAAGAAGCCGGGGACGGGATATGTCGCCAACGACGGATCCACGGGCGATCTGGACGGCGACGGCAAGCTCGACATCGTCCTCAAGTGGGATCCGTCGAATTCAAAGGACAATTCGCAGAGCGGTGTGACAGGAAACGTCTACCTGGACGGCTACACGCTGGCGGGGAAGCGCCTGTGGCGCATCGACCTCGGGCAGAACATCCGCGCTGGGGCGCACTACACGCAGTTCCAGGTCGCCGACTACGACGGCGACGGCAAGGCCGAAGTGATCTGCAAGACCGCCCCCGGGACCAAGGACGGCGCTGGCGCCTATCTCTCGAAGGGGCCCGCGGCCGGCGACGACGATTCGAAGGATTATCGCAATTCCAGTGGATTCGTCACCAGTGGTCCGGAGCATCTGACGATCTTCCGGGGGCTCGACGGCAAGGAGCTGGCGACCGTTGCCTACAACCCCGGTCGCGATCCCGCCAATGGATGGGGCAAGTCGTCGGAGACCACCAACCGCGTGGATCGATTCCTCGCGGCGACCGCGTGGCTGGACGGCATCAAGCCCTACGCGATCATGCAGCGCGGGTACTACGGTCGCATGGCCGTGGCGGCCTGGGGATGGGATGGAACGACCCTGAAGCAGCAGTGGTACTACAACGCGCCGACCTCCGGATCGGAGTGCTACGGACAGGGAAACCACAATCTGACCGTGGGC
>JAKPQQ010000013.1 GCA_029557215.1 Fibrobacterota bacterium
GTCAAGAACCGCAACGGGAGTCCCTACACGGGATCCGCGGTCATTTCCACGATCGCACCGCTGCGGTTCCATCCCGCCAAGGGCGATCTGAGCGAACTGGACAGCGTGGTCTTCACGGGCGATTCCCTGAGCTCCGTCGTGTGGCTCCGCGCCGACGATTCCGTCACCGGGGCTTGGATCAGGGGACAGCTCGATTCGCTGATCGCCGATCTGGGGGGCCTGAATTTCCGCTATCCCCAGATCGCTTCGGCTTCGTTCCACGACCACGACTGCGATGGCAGGATCGATTCGCTGGTGCTGCGCATGAACGGACCTCTCTCGTTCCGGGCCGCCACCGGAACCGTCGCGGGCGACACGCTGGATGCCCGCTTCCCGCACCAGCATTTGTCGACTTCCGCCTTTGGCGCTCCCGAACGCGCCAAGGTGCACATGGACAGCGTCCTGTCGTTCGCCTGGACTCCAGGCGCCTTGGGCGCCTCCGATGTGCGCGCCGACATGGTCACGGTGGGCAATCCGCTGGTCCCCGGCAAATCCATTTCCTACCCGCTCGCGAATCTTGTCGACATGGCGCCGCCGGTGGCGATTTCCGCCTTCGATCGCCAGACCTGGAACGGTCTGATGGTCGATTCGCTGGTGGTCGATTTCAGCGAAACCATCCAGCTGGCCGCCTTCGGCAAGGACGCGGTTCCTCCGTTCCGGATCGTGCGCGGCGGGGCCCTGATCCCCATGGATGCGTTCAAGTTGGCCAAGCCAGCGGTCGCCCTCGCCGACAGCGGCAGGTACGCGTTCGTGTTCCACAGCGGGGCGGGTGTGTTCCAGCAGGGCGATTCGCTGGTGATCGACGGAACGTCGGTTTCCGACATCGCGGGCAACCGTTCCGGAACCACCTGCGACAACAACAGGATCGGGATCACGCTCAATCCGCTGTACACCCCCACGCAGGGCAAGGTCATCGACATCGACGGCGACGGCAACGCGGATTCCGTCCATCTGGGATTCAAGGATTCGCTCGGCACGCTGCCGGACCGCATCCTGATCCGCTGGGGATCGCCGGCCGAGACCTTGACGGTGACCAAGGCGCAACTGATCGAAATGGGCGTGAAGACTTCGGATTCCACCATCACGGTCTGGACCCGCGGCTGGAAGGGCCAGACGATCATCATCGACGGCGACACCATCCGCAACGCGCCGCGGACCAAGGGGCCCTGGGACAGCGCCTGGTTCGATGGCGGCTACAGCCGCGAATGGCTGGCCGACCAGGTTCCCCCGGTGCTGATCCGCGCCCGCCTCAAGTGGGGCAGCGACATCTTGTTCACCGGCAACATCCAAGACACCCTCACGGTCGACTTTTCCGAACCTGTGGTGGGTTGCGCGGTCGGAAGCGATCCGGCCCAATGCCTGACCGCCCAGGGCGTGAATCCCGGCACCAAGTTCGGCGAAGGCTCCACGATCCTCAGGGCCGAAGGCGCGCGTTGGATCGTGCTGGTGCCACGCACCGAAACATCCCTGGTTCCGGGTGATTCGCTGCGCGCCACGCCTTCCACCGAAAGCGGCAAGCTCCTGGACGTGGTCAACAACGGCGCCGGTCCTCTCAGTCCCTATCGCGAAGTGTTGGGCGATCCGGCACCTCCCAGCCGCTCGCTCATGATGGATCGCGACGGTGACGGACGGGTGGATGCCGTGCTGCTGCAATACGCGATCAAGCCCAGTGTGGCCAAGTTGCCCCGGTTCGAGTTCGAATGGGGCGATTCGGCAGGCGTGTCGGTGACCCTGGTTTCCGATTCTTCCTACATGCTTGAACCCACGCGTTGGGTGGCCGTCCTCAAGACTCCGGGCGTGTTCGCCGCCACCGGTTACGGGCCTTCGGGCGTGCGGCCCAACCTGGGCAAGCAGCTGTCGCAATCCATGACCTACGTCTTTCCCGTTCGCGACAGCGCGGGCGCGGTGCTCAAGCCCAAGGCCCAGCTCGGCGCATCGGCCGCAAAGGACGGGGTCGACACCCTGGTGGTCTGGCCTTCCGAGCCCTTGCGGGATCCGACCGCTTCGGTCCTGCTCGAATTCCGTCGCAACGGCGCGACCATTCCTGCCGCCGACGTGAAGTTCCAGTCGGCCACGCCTTCGGGCGACGGTTCCTGGAAGGTTCTGGTGGGCCCCAACAGCACGTATCGGCCATCCGTCGGCGATTCGGTGCGGCTTTCGACTTCGGGATCGGTGCAGGATACCGTGAGCTCGGCCAACAAGCCGCATCCCGACCACCCCTGGGTGGCGTTGTCCGGTGCGCTGCGCGTGCCCTACGCTTCGGCCTACCGCGACGAGAACAAGGATGGACGGATCGAGACCGCAGTGTTCGAATTCGCGAGCCCGGTGATCGAAGGGACCCGCATCCGGGTGTTCGATCCTGCCGGTACCGACTCCTACCGCGAATTCGTGGTCGGGGCTTCGGATGCCGGCAAGACGCGGCTGGAATTCGGATTCGCCTCCCAGCCTTGGGGTCAGAACGTGACCTCGCTGGTCAAGCCCGACCTGGGGCTGTTGTTGCCGTCCACCAAGCTGGATTCCAACCTGTACAAGGGTGGCAAGTTCAATATCGCCGACGAAGCCGAACCGGTGATCTCATTGGCCCGGCTGCGCTACACAAGCGACACATCCAGTGTCGATACCCTGGTCCTCAACGTGTCGGAGTGGCTGCAGATCGATCGAACCAAGCCGGTGATCCGTTTCCGCCCAGATGGAGATTTCTCCGATAGCGGCTTGGCGGTTTTTGCGGATTCGCGCTTCGATATCGTGTACGACAGCATCAAGGGAACCATAAAGGTCTTTCTCAAGCCCTTCCCCTTAGGATACTCCAACCCTGGAACCGGTGACAGTTTGCGGCTTTCGTGGGTGGGGGTGCAAGACAAGGCCGGCAATATGCCGAAAGCCAAAGCCAAATGGACCCAGGTTGTGGCGAACAAGCGAGTCTTCCCACCGGTCATCCAGCTCACCAATTCGCTGTTGTTCGATCCGACACGCAAGTCGGGAGATATGGGTGACGGCCCGCAGTTTGAAGTTGTGGCACGCGCATCTTCTCCAAATGGCGACGAGCCTTGGAAGACGCTGGGAGGATCTGGAAGTTGGGATCCGATCAAGGGTGATCCGACCTATACGCCCAAGCCCGGCAGCAAACCGCAAGACCGATTGGGAACGGTCCTGTTCGTCCAGACCAATGTTCCTACGCTGATCAAGTATTACATCTACGACAACATGGGCGTGTTCGTCGGGCAGGTATCGAAGCAGATCACGCAAGAAATGCTCGACGCTTTGGCCAAGGTCACGACCAGCCGAACTGGGATGGTCGATGTCGGTATTCTTTGGAAGGGCCAAAGAGCGGATGGTCGACTGGTTGGTTCGGGTGTTTATCCGATCCGGCTCATCGCCTACCGTGAACCTGTGGAGGAAGAACGTCTTCGCGGCAAGACCGGGAATTACATCTACAACCAGCTCGTGAACGTGGGC
>JAKPQQ010000020.1 GCA_029557215.1 Fibrobacterota bacterium
GCGAGGTGGTGTTCTCCGTGCCATGCGTACACGCCCACCTGTCGGAACAGCACGATGTATTCGTCGCGTTCGGGATGGAAGAAGGTCCGCTCCCATTGGGCGGGCGTCAGAGCTTCCAGCATGCGCGCCCATCGGCGGTGCAGATGCTCCAGGAAGGCGACCGCTTCCTCGACCTGTTCCGGTCCGCACTCGGACGTCTCCACCCAACGGTTCTCGTCGTAGGGTTTGATGGCCGGTCCGTTTTCCAGCAGCGCGAACTTGCAGCGCACGTAGCTGTGCAGATGCGAATCCACCAGGTGGTGCACGACCTGCGCCACGGTCCATCCCCCCTCGCGATACCGCGCTTCCAGCTCCGGCGTCCCGGCTCCTCGCAGGAGCTCCGCCAATCGGCCTGGAAGCGTCCGGATTTCCTCCAGCGCTTCCTTCACGAGGAACGCGTCGAACCGCTCCCACCGGGGCTCCGCGACCGCAAGCACGTCCCTCGGATCCATGTCAGTTGTGGACGGCCTTTCCGGCGGCGACCGATGTCGCGTCGGCGATCACTTCGCTCAGCGTGGGGTGCGCGTGCATGGTGGCCATGATGTCTTCCATGGTGGCCTCCAGGTTCATCGCGAGGTTCAGTTCGCCGATCAGCTCGGTGGCCTCCGAACCCACGATGTGCGCTCCCAGCAGCTCGTGGTTCTTTTCGCCGTAGAGCAGCTTCACGAAGCCGTCGGTGTCGCCCGTGCCCACGGCCTTGCCGTTGGCGATGAACGGGAACTTGCCCACCTTGTAGGCGATGCCCTGCTCCTTGAGCTTGCGCTCGGTCGCGCCGATCGAGGCCACCTGCGGCTGGGCGTAGGTGCAGCCCGGCACGAGATGTCCCTTGCGCGGGGAGATTCCCCCGTAGATGCCGTCGATGCACTGTCCGGCTTCCCAGGACGCTTCGTGCGCGAGCCAGGGGGGGCCGTTGACGTCGCCGATGGCGTACACGCCGGGGAGCGACGTGGAGTAGTCGGAATTTGTCCGGATGAAGCCGCGGTCCAGATCCAGCTTGATGTCGGGCCCGAGCAGGCCGTCCATGCGGGCTTCCACGCCCACCGCCACCAGCACC
>JAKPQQ010000032.1 GCA_029557215.1 Fibrobacterota bacterium
GGTGCTGCGGCAATGGGTGTCGGTGGGATTCCCGCGCCTGGTGCGCGAAGAATGGCCCTTCGTGCTCGCGAGCCTGGCGGCCTTCCTGGGCACCGCGCTGGTGCTCGGGACGATCGTGTGGTGGTATCCGGAGCAGGCCTACACGTGGATGTCCCCCCACGAGATCGGGCGGATGCGGTCCATGTATTCGCCCGACAAGATCCATCTGGGACGCGGCGGGGCCCAGAGCGACCTCATGATGTTCGGGTTCTACATCTGGAACAACGTGTCCATCTGCTTCAGGACCTTCGCGGGAGGGATCCTGGGTGGATTTCCCGCGCTGGCGAGCCTGGCGCTGAACGGCATGAACTTGGGCGTGGTGGGGGCCGTGCTCACCGCCGACGAGCAGACCCGCATCCCCTTCTGGTCGTTCGTGGCCACCCATGCAAGCTTCGAGCTGACCGGCCTGGTCCTGTCGGGAGCGTCGGGACTCAAGCTGGGCATGGCCCTGATCGCGCCGGGACGTTCGACACGCCGTTCGAGCCTGGCAGCCGCGGGTCGACGCATTCTCCCGATGGTGGCGGGTGCCGCGTTGCTCACGCTGCTGGCGGCGTTCTTCGAAGGATTCTGGTCGGCGCAGACCGCGGTGCCGCCGTGGGGCAAGTTCCTGGCCGCGGGGATCTGCTGGAGCGCATTGCTCTCCTACCTGCTGTTTGCCGGGAGGTCGCGTGGACGTTGAAAAACTGTCGGTGGACCTGCGCCCCCGCCCCCATTGGCAGGCCGTGGATCTTGGGTTCCAGCTTCTTCGCTCCCGCGCCGCCGCGGTGCTGGTTCCCTGGTGGATCGTCTGGACGGGAATCGTCGCGCTCTCCTGCCTGGGGACGGCTCTGGTCCCCAAGCTCGCCCTGGTCTGGACGATGCTCCCTTGGACGCTGCGACCGATGGTGGAACGGATGGTCGTCCACGTCCTGTCCCGGGGCGTCTTCCAGGAAGAGGTCACCTGGCGCCAGACCCTTCGCGCCTGGCCCGGCACCTGGAATGGCGGATGGTTCCGAGTTCTCACCTGGTGGCGGCTCCTGGTCCCGGGACGATCGTTCCTGCAACCGATCTGGCAACTGGAAGGCGCCCGGGGCGAAGTCGTCGCCCGGCGTCGCACCGTGCTGTCGCGCCAAGGAGCTGGACGCGTCGCCGGCACCTGGGGATTGGTGTGCGCGCACATCGAAGGCGGGCTCTGGTTTTCGGGTCTGGTGCTGCTGGGC
Organism: Fibrobacterota bacterium; assembly: GCA_029557215.1. Lineage (GTDB taxonomy): Bacteria > Fibrobacterota > Fibrobacteria > UBA5070 > UBA5070 > UBA5070. The sequence continues at coordinate 1,239 of JAKPQQ010000032.1, forward strand.
CTGTTCACCGAATCGGGATCCGGTGGCAATCCCTTCCTGTTCATCGACCAGGCCACCGACGCGTCGTCGAACCTCGTCGCCAGGATCTTGTCGGTGGCGACCTACGGACTGGCCAGCGGATTCGTGGGTCCGTTCTACGCCGCGGGTGGATTCGCGCTCTATCTGGACCGCAGGGCCGAGCTCGAGGCGTGGGACATCGAGCTGGCGCTGCGCAAGATGAAGCGTCGCCGCGAAGCCGTCCGATCCGACCGGGAGCGTTCCGCGTGACCGCCCTGGCCGTTCTCCTGGCGTTGGCGCTTTCGGGTGCCGACCTTCCCGCCGATTCCTGTCGTCCGCCCGCCGGGTGGGTGGATCCCCAGGCCACCCGCGCGCCCACCGACGATCCCGCCCGCATCGACCTGCGCCGCGACCTGGATTCCATCTACCGCGCGGAAGAGAATTTGGCCGAATGGAAATGCTCCGAGACCTGGTCGCTGCGGGACACCACGACGGATTCCGACACCACCGACTCCTGGAGCGGACTCCGGGAGTTCCTGGTCCAGGTGGGAACCTTCCTGGACACGCATTCCGACGAGATCCGCTGGCTGTTCGTCGGCGGCGCCGCCTTCCTGATCGGCTGGATCGCCTGGAAATACCGCGACATGGTGGACCTGTCGGGATCGCGCCCGACGACGCTTCCCGATCCCGCGCCCGAAGCGAGGTCCGGACCCGCGGTGCGGGAACCCCCGCTCCCCGACGACCCGACGGATTCCGTCATGGACTTCTGGAACCGCGGGCTTCGCCGCGAAGCGCTGTCGCTCCTGTACCGCCACGCCTGCCGGTTCGCGGCCTCGCGCGGGGCCGTGCTGCGCCAAGGCGCCGCCGAAGGTTCGCTGGGTCGCGAGGTCCACGACCTGCTTCGCGCCGGACGCATCGACGGGGAACAACGGGATCTGCTCGAGGCGACCATCCTGGTCTGGTCCCGCGCCGCCTGGGCCGACCGCTGGCCCGACGACGAGTCCATGGCGGATATCTGCCGCCGGTGGCGCGACCTCGGTCGCATCGGAGGCGCTCCGTGAACCGTCGGATCAGGATCGGCGCGGGGGTGGTCCTCTCCCTGGCGGTCGCGATCGGGCTCGCCTGGTTGTGGAACACCTACATGGTCCGCCGCCCCGAGGCGAGCCGGATCTACCGGTTTGGCCAGGCGGATTCCGTCGACTACCTCGCCGCGCGCCGGTTCCTGGAACACCAAGGGGTCGCGGTGGAGATCGGTTCCGGTCTTCGCAAGACCATCCCCCGGTTCGGACCCGACGATGCGGTCCTGGTCACCTACGACGCGGCCCAGCTCCGCTCCGGACTGGTCGATTCCCTGGAGACCTGGATCGCCGGCGGCGGCACCTTGCTGATCCGCGCGCCGTGGGAGATCGACCCGGAGACCGACACCCTGTTCCTGCGCCTGGGCGTCGCCTCGGCCGTGCCGCCCGACGACGAGGACGACGAGGACGTCCCCGACACGCTGACGGATTCCGTCGACAGCGCGTCGTCCGCCGCCGACCCGCCGATTCCCGGCGAAGAGGTCTTGGGGCATCCCGACTCCGGGGAAGGAAGCCCCCGCGAGGCGGACTCGGACCCCGCCCTCGCAGGATCCGGATCGACGGATTCCGTAGTAACGGCCCGGCCATCTCCCGATCGGGGAACCCCTCTGGTGCTGCCGGGGCGAACCGACACCCTGCGGACGGCGAAGCGCACCTACGAGCGCGGAATCCATTTCCTGCCGGGCCCCCTGTGCCGCGCGCGGCTGCTCTGGCAGGACACCCTGGATTCGGGACTGGTGAGCCTCGGGATCGGTCGCGGCAGCGCCACGGTCTTCGTGAACGGCCAAAGATTCGCCAACCAGAGCCTTCGGCGCCACGACCACGCCGAACTCCTGCTGGAACTCCTGGGCCGGACCGCGAAGCCCCGCAAGGTCTGGATCATGGTGGAGGCCACCGAGCCGGAACGGCGCTGGTGGACCGTACTTTGGGAACGCGGCGGCGCGGCGGCGATCCTGGCCCTGCTTCTGGTGGCGGCCTGGATCTGGAACCGCTCGCGGCGGTTCGGACCGTTGCTTCCCGAACCGGCACCCGACCACCGGCCCATCCTGGAACACGTCGACGCGAGCGCGCGCTGGCTCTGGAACACCGACGGCGGCCCCGACGCCCTGCTGGCATCCCTGCGGCAATCCACACGATCGGCGATCGCGGCCCGCCACCCCGGCTGGGCCCGGCTTCCCGACGACGAACTTTGCCAGGAACTGTCGCGGCTCCACGGCATTTCCGCGCGCAGGATCCTCGATGCGCTCGGTTCGGGCCCCGCGCAGGCGCCGGGACCCGACACACCCCAGGAATTCGTCCGGACCGTCAAACTCCTGCAGAAACTGAAGGAACACCCATGAGCCAAGAACCGTCGACCACAGAATCCGTCGCGTCCGCGCGCGAGACCCTGGATGGACTGCGCGACAACGTCGCGCGCGCCGTGGTGGGCCAGACCACGGTGGTCGACCACGTCCTGGCGAGCCTGGTGGCGGGTGGGCACGTGCTCCTGGAAGGCGTACCCGGAACCGGCAAGACCCTGCTGGTGCGCGCCCTGGCCAAGTCGTTCGGCGGCGATTTCGCGCGGATCCAGTTCACTCCCGACCTCATGCCGTCGGACGTGTCGGGGCACGCCGTGTACGATCCACGCGACCAGTCGTTCCGCATCCGGCGCGGGCCCGTGTTCGCGCATCTGGTGCTGGCCGACGAGATCAACCGCGC
>JAKPQQ010000042.1 GCA_029557215.1 Fibrobacterota bacterium
TGGCTCGGGAACATTCCTTTGCTGGAAGGGCTGCCTCCAAGGGATCGCCACCACCTGGCCCGGATGCTCCACCAGCGGTCCTACGACCCGGGAGAGCCGATCTTCCGTCAAGGGGATGTCGGCTCAGGGATGTATCTGATCTTCCAGGGGCGCGTGCGCATCGTCAGCGAGGACGACGCACGCGGCGAAATGCAGCTTGCTCTGCTCGGCGAGGCCGAGTGTTTCGGAGAGCTGTCCCTCCTCGACCACGCGCCGCGGTCGGCATCCGCCGTGGCGGTCGGCAAATGCGTCCTGTACGGGCTCTTCGAGGGCGATCTCGACCAGCTCGAACGGACCCGCCCCCAGATCGCCACGCGCATATTGCGCAACATCGGGCTTTCCACGGCGTTGCGGTTGCGCCAGACGAACGATCGACTGCGGGAACTCGAGGAATCTTCCTCCCGCGTTCCCCTCTAGCGGCGCTCCTTGATCCACCTGCCTCTCAAAGGTGCTCCGCTGGGAGACCGCATCCTCGCCACCGTGTGGATCCTGATCGTCGCGGGCATCCTCGGCGTCCTGGCTTGGTCGGCCTGGATCCTGCTCTTCCCGCTCGTGGGGGGGTATCTCCTGGCCACGATCCTCGCACCGATCGTGGAACGTCTGGATCGACGCGGCGTTCCTCGAACGATCGCCGGAACGCTGATTCTTGGCTCCGTTGTTTCGTCGCTCGGCATCGCGGCCTGGTTCGCCATCCCCGTCGTGTTCGAGCAGATCGGCAATTTCCGGGCCCACAGCGGCCAGTACGTGGCGACTATGGAAACCCGTCTGCAAGGGCTCTACGACATCCTCCGCAGCCTGATTCCGCCCTCCGAGCTCGTGCACATGCGGCGTTCCGTCGTGCGCAGCCTGGGGCACCACGGCAGCCCCTTCGACAACTTCCAGGAACTGTTCGCGGTGCTTCCCTTCGTGGAAGGAGTCATCCTCACCTTGGTGGTGGCGTTCTTCCTGCTCACAAAGGGTACGGAGATCCGCGCCTCGTTCGTCAAGCTGGTTCCCAA
>JAKPQQ010000105.1 GCA_029557215.1 Fibrobacterota bacterium
ATCGCAAGGAATCCCAATTCCATCTACTTCGAGGTTCCGATGGGTGCGGGAGTCGTCCGCCACCGCGTGAAGATCGAGGTCGTGGATGCGGGAGGCAGAACCACGACGGTGGACCTCGTGGTGGGTGAGCCCCTCGAGGAACTCGTGACCACCGACCCGCAGGGGGATCGCACGGGATCGGGAGCCGATTGGGGCGACGTCTACTTGAGTCGCGACGAAGCGACGCGGGGGTCGTGGCTGCACGGCATGGTTCACACCTGGACCGCCGACCACGCCGGGGTGGATCGCGCCGATGCGCTCTACGTGGACCTCGACCGGAATGTCCTCACGGGCAGCGGGGTCGTGGCCACGGCCAAGGGCGTCGACCAGAAGGGCTTCGATGTCCGCGTAAGGTTCCACCGCATCTCCGACCGCGACGACGAGACGGGCACCAAGATCGGCTATTCCCAATGGTTGAATGGGGCCTGGACAGAGGAACAGCAGTGGACCAATCTCACGGTCGACGGAAACATCAAGGGTGGAGCCAACCAGATGAACGAACCGTGGACCGGAGCCGCGGGGGAAGGCGACCAGCTCCTGCCCACGGGCAACATCGGACGGGCGCCGGGTGGCGTGGTGGAATTCTCCGTCCTCCTCGACAGCAAAACGGAAATCGGCCAGGAGGTTCGCGTGTTCCTGGATGGCACGGTGGACGATGCCGGTGACGACAAGACGGGCGGGGCCATCGATTTCGAAATGCCTCGGAATCGCGACATCACGGCCGACGGACTGGCAAAGGACTGGTTCCACAAGTGGCTTCCCCAGAGCGGCATCGCCGCCTATGCGGGGCGTTCCACGATCCACAACTTGTCCGGTTCCCCTGCGGGAGTGCGCCAGCAGAGGATCGAACTCGGACTGCGGAACGTGGGCTGGCTGCGGCCGGGCGAAATCGTGGTGCGCCAGTTCCTGTTGGTCGACAAGTGCGCCGACCTCCGCGCCGACGAAGACCTTTCCCACGGCGGCTGGCGACTCGTCTCCGATGTCCCGCGCAGGGCGAACGAGATCCAGGGGCACGAAAACGTCCCGGATGCGGTCAAGTATCTGGAATGGCGCATCGACGGATCCCTGCTCACACCGGGCTCATCCCTCGAAGGTGCTCCGTGGGCAGTGCTGACCGCGACGGAAAACGCCGCCTGCACGCAGGAGATGGTGACGAATTCCGTCACGCCTCTCGCCGGCGACCTGGAGATCCGCGACAACATGGGCCATCTGCTGCTGGGTGGAGGGACGCTCGATCCCGAAGTGAAGCGTCGCGGGGCCGAAGGCTTCGTCTGCGGCGCCGACTGCGCCGCGGGAACGGCGGCCACCGGAAGCCTGACGGCAAGCACCCTGGGATCGAAGTGGTTCACCGTCACGCGTTCCTCCGGGATCACGTCCGTGACCACCACCGGAACCCCCGGTCAGCTCAGGATCGAAGGGGTCGGCGTGTTCAACGACCAGATCCTGTGGCCTGCGCCTGCCGGCACCGCCAACGTCTACCATGCCGAAGTCGAACCCGTGAAAGGTTCCGCCACGTGGAGCATCAAGCCATGATTCCCCGCATCCTTCGTCCGAAGCTTCCGTTCCTTGCGCTCGTGGTCCTGCCAAGCATCGTTCTGGCGAACCTCATGCGCCACAATGAACAGGGCCTGAGTCCCACGCACACGTACAAGTCGAGCGCACCGTCGGAGGCGATCTCGAACCTGAACGGGAACCTGACCATCGTGTCGGTCGCCGCCGACATCTCGAGGGTTCCGCTGGGCATCCGCGTGGAGCGCGCCTGGAACAGCCATTGGCGCGAGGCATTGTTCACGCAGCAGTACGACCTCTGGTACGACAAGTTCGTGCCGGGCGGGAACGACGACCAGGGGCCCGAGTATCGCAACTGGGACGCGCCCGACTCCAAGCGGTACGAAAGCAAGGCGTACGGCGGTGGACTCATGCGCCAATACCGCTACGAGATCCAGTCCATCGAGGATCTGCCCACGATGTGGCCGTTCTTCCGCAATCTCGGGTTCGATATGGCGAAGAACGCGGCGTTCGATGCCATGAAAAGCGTTCCGAAGGAAGGCCTGAAGGGTGGTACTGATCCCGGGGATGCGCCTCCCCCCTCCGGCAATGCAGGCGGAATCGGCGACGCCGTTCCATGGGCGATGGTTGGATCCATGGCTGCGGACATCGGCTGGAACCTCCTCAACGGGAAGGATCTGGGCGAACAATGGAAGGAGTTCCAGAAGGAGCTCGAGACTACAGGCGGAAAGATCGCCTTCGCCAGGACGACGGCGGTTCTGGGAGCGAAGGTCCTGCAATCGACCAGCCAAGAGGCCGCAGGCAAGGCCCTCGGGAGCGTGGCCGCGGCGTTGGGAGTCGCGATCGCACTCTACAATCTGAGCGAAACGCTGAACAACTCGCACGAATGGGACCCGGCATCCGAGCTCGTCACGTTCGCGGCGTTCGCGAACGTGGGCTTCGCCGTCGCGGCGCTCTTCAATCCCTACGTGGCAATCGGTGCCCTGGTCTTCAACGTCGCCGTCGCCGTCATCCAGTACCTGGACATGCAGAACAACCGCTTCGACGTGGCCGATGCCGTGCCGATGCCATGGACCATGGCCGTGAACGGGTATCTGGGCATGGTGGGTACCAAGTACGCCGAAAACCAGACCAGATCCGGCTGGGGAGGCGACAGGGTTTCCGCGACGGAAAACACCGAAGCGGGGACCGTCACGGTATATCGATCCGGATCCCAATGGGGAGTCGGATCGCAGCCATCCGGAGCCTTGTCGGTTTCTGTCCCGAAGAAGCTCGAATTGAAGGAAAACGATGCCACCACGACTTACGAGCTTGCGGCATCTCCAACGTTCGTAACCCCTCCGTTCAGCCTGAAGGAGTGGCTATCCGCGGGTGGCGAACGCCGGTGGATCCAATACCAGTCCACTGTCGGCGGTGCTGTGCGCAAGGTCTATGTGGAGCTTCGCTACGTGGTGACGCCCTCCTGGCATCGTTCCACGCCAAGGCCCCCGGTGCTCGCGATGAATCTCGCGGTTCTCAATTCGAACAACGAGCTGGCGAGGCTTTCCAAGGACGATCCTGTGAAGCACCCCGCCCTCTGGGGCGGTAGCTACAAGAAGGATACCGACATCACCTGGGGCCCCATGGAGGAAATGAACCTCATGCGTGCCGATGGCGGATCTTCCCGCTTCATCCTCAACAAGATGGCGGTCCGGCTGATCGGCGGCAAGCGCTACTACTCGTACACGTCCCTTTCCAGGAACGAGAAGACCCAGGTCTTCTACGTCGACGTGAGCAGCAGCAACAAGTTCGAGAGCGAGCGGACGGATGTCGCCCCAATCGAAGACAGCAAGGACCAGAGTCCCGAGGACTACTACCTCGTGCTCGATCCGTCCGGCCAGCGCTCCTACTTCGGCGAGACCTCGCGCTCCTTCGACAAGGCTGGCAAGCCCGTCGATGCCAAGGGCATGTTCCGGAAGAAGATCTACGACTGGTATTGGGAGGGCTACTGGGCTCTTCCGACATCCTTCGGATTCGTGAA
>JAKPQQ010000045.1 GCA_029557215.1 Fibrobacterota bacterium
ACGCCTTCATGGAAGCGGTCGACAAGGACGCCGACTGGCCCCTGATCTTCCCCGACCCCATGCACCCCTCGTACAACACCGAGTGGGACGGCGACCTGGAGAAATGGAAGTCCGCCGGGCGCCCCGTGATCGTCCACAAGATCGTGAAGGCCCGCGCCGTCTGGAACCGCATCATCGAATCGGCCTGGACGTCCGCCGAACCCGGCGTGTTCTTCATCGACCGCGCCAACAAGCAGTCCAACAGCTGGTACTTCAGCCAGCTGATCTGCACCAACCCCTGCGGCGAGCAGCCGCTCCCGGGCTGGGGCATCTGCAACCTGGGCGCCATCAACCTGGGCCGGTTCGCGACGGATTCCGGCGAAGTCGCCTGGGACGACCTGCGCCAGGCGATCCGCTATTCGGTGCGCTTTTTGGACAACGTCATCGACGCCACCCCTTACTTCTTCGAGGAAAACCAGCGCCAGCAGCAGGCCGAACGCCGCGTGGGCCTGGGGATCATGGGCCTGGCCGAACTCCTGGTGCGCTGCCGCGTGCGCTACGGATCGGACGAAAGCATCGAGTTCATCGACAAGGTCGGCCAGTTCATCGCGACCGAATCCTACCTGGCCAGCGCCGACAACGCCTCGGAAAAGGGATCGTTCCCGCTCCTGGACACCGAAAAACTCCTGCAATCGGGGTTCATGCAGGGCATGCCGGAATTCGTCCGCGAAGCGGTCCGCAAGAACGGCCTTCGCAACGTCACGCTGCTCACGGTGGCCCCCACCGGCACCACCGGCACCATGGTGAACACCTCCACCGGCGTGGAACCCTACTTCTCGTGGAGCTACTTCCGCAAGTCGCGCCTGGGCGTGCACGAAGAGAAGGTGGCCGTCGCCCAGGAATGGGAGAACGAAAACCCCGGACAGCCCCTGCCCGACTGGTTCGTGAACGCCATGGAACTGACCCCCATGGAACACGTGCGGGTGCAGGCCGCTCTGCAGCGCTGGATCGACTCGGCGATCTCCAAGACCTGCAACGTGCCGCAGGAATACACCGTCGACCAGACCCGCGACCTGTACGAATACATGTACAAGGCCGGCTGCAAGGGCGGCACGATCTACCGCGACGGCTCGCGCGACGAACAGGTCCTGCACCGCAAGAAGGAAGACGTCAAGGGACTCGCCGAAGCGGAAAAGGAATCCGCCGACGCCAAGGCCGCGACCGAAGCCAAGGCGCTCAAGGACCTGCACAGCGGGAACGCCAACCTCTGGAACCAGCCCAAGATCCGTCCTCGCCCCAAGGTGAGCCGCGGCATGACCGTCCAGAAGCCTTCGCCGTTGGGGTCGGTTTTTGTCACCGTCAACGACGACGAGCAGGGCGAACCCCTGGAGATCTTCCTGACCGCCGGCAAGGCGGGCTCCGACATCACCGCCCTGGGCGAGGCCATGGGACGCCTCATGTCCCTGGTGCTGCGCATCTCGTCGCCGCTGTCTCCCATGGAGCGTCTGCGCGAGATCCAGAACCAGCTGGGCGGGATCGGCGGATCGCGCCAGCACGGGTTCGGCAAGAACACCGTCCGTTCGCTGCCCGACGCCATCGCGCTGGCCATCGACGAGGTGCTCAAGGCGCGCACTCCGGACGCACCCGACGCGGAGGACGCTCCCGTGGCGGTCGCCGCGACCCAGGTGCAGCTGGACTTCAAGCCCAAGATCCACGCCGACCTCTGCCCCAACTGCGGCGAAGCGACGTTCATCCGGGAAGAAGGGTGCATGCATTGCACATCTTGCGGCCACTCGCAGTGCTGACTCGGGTCTGAGCGCGCATACTCCTCCCCACACCCCCTCGGCGTACCCTGCACGTACGCCGTCGGGGTTGTGTTGAGTCGTCTGCATCGCTCATCCCTCTCGTTAACGTTTCCCTGTTCCATTCGGTTTTGGCCCTCGACCTTGCGGCGAGGGCTTTTTGATTTGGAGAAACATCCTCCGGGGTGTCGCAAATGGATGGCAGTGTTGACACTCGGGGCACCACATATTCAACAGATTCGGGAGGATCGGGCTTCGCGCGAGCCGGGCTTGCCCATAGATTCCAGCCTTGAGCTGTCGGTCCGGAAACGGAAACCGGCCCACCGAGCATAAGGGGCTCACCCCCCGAAGATCCGACCGTCCGTCGTCCGACATCTGGAGTTCCATGCAAAAAGCAGTCCTGTTGACCGCATGCTTCTTGGTGTTCCCCGCGCTTGCCGTCGCCCAGAACGGCGCGGTGACCTACACGCTCCAAAGATCGGCATCGCCCACCGCCGACGAGCTCGACGCCTACGCCAGGATCCAAAAGGCCATGGACTCGGCCATTTGGCACTACAACACCCATACGAACCTGCGCAAGACGCTCACGGTGCAGTACAACACCGGGGTCGCGACGGCCGACGCCAGCTTTGGCGGGAACATCCGGTTCGGAGCCAACCGGTCGTACATGCAGGTGGGAACCGCCATGCACGAGATCGCGCACACGATCGGGATCGGGACCACCTCCGAATACAAGGCCTTGATCGTCGACGGTGTGTACACAGGCAAGCAAGCCACGAGCGTGCTCAAGCAAATCGACGGCCCCACCGCGGTCCTCAAGGGCGACGCCCAGCATTTCTGGCCCTACGGCATCAACTTCGAAAGCGAAGTGAAGGGATTGGCCACGCTGGTGAACCATTGCAAGATCGTCCAGGGCATCCACCAGGATCTGTTCCAGGAAGCGATCGTCTTCCAGGGACGCCTGCGGTCCAGATCGTCGGACCTCTGCATGGCCCGCGGCGGAACCGCCCTGGTCCTGGGAAACTGCACCGATTCCAGTTCGCTCGTGAGCATCGTCGCGTTGGGCAAGACCGGAACGTCCTACCGGTTGGAGTTCGGCGATCGGGTGCTGGACGCCCCCAACCAATCGACCACCGCCGGACTGGTCCTGGGCTTGTACGGCTGGAACGGCGGTACCAACCAGAGAGTGCTGGTCGGCGGGACCTTGGCCGAAGGCAACTCCGTCCGATTCCGGATGCAACACAGCAACCTGGCGCTCGAAGCCCGAGGCACCACCTTGGTGCAAGACCTGGTGGACGCGACTTCGGCGACGCAGGAGTGGGAACTGTCGACAGCGGCCACGACCGCGGTCGGTCCGCAGCACACCCACAGGACAGGCCCCCGGACGGACCGGACCTCCGTCGATGCGCTTGGACGGCAGGGCCGGAATTTGTCGGGGTGGATGGATCTCGGGGGGATCTGGCGGTAGGTTCGCGAACATCGGGGAACTTCGGCACGACGCGATTCTGGCCCTCCGATCCGGAAAACGAGACACGCAAGGAAGTTTCCCTATGGCTGCATCTCCAATTCGCGGCGATTTGTTGGAGCGCGAGGAGACCGGTGAGGTTATATTCAATCCATCACCCGCGCAAGGTGATGAGGCCTTTCGGAATTTAGACCGGAGGGCTTTTTCGTTTCTTGGGCGCACCGGACCGGTGGTTCTACCTTCCTGATCCTATGCTTCTACTGGGTATCGAAACCTCCTGCGACGAGACCGCCGCCGCCGTGGTCCGCGACTGGACCGTGCTTTCCAACGTGCTCAAGACCCAGACCGTCCACGAGGAGTTCGGCGGAGTGGTCCCCGAGATCGCTTCGCGCGAACACCTGCGCCTGTTGCCGGGAATCGTCCGCGAAGCCCTGGACGTCGCGAAGGTTTCGGTCGACGATCTCGACGGGATCGCGTACACGCGCGGCCCGGGACTGGCGGGACCGCTGCTGGTGGGGGCATCGTTCGCGCGCGCCCTGGCCATGGATGCCGGCAAACCGCTCTGGGGCGCCAACCATCTGGAAGGCCATCTGGCCGCGGTGCGCCTGACCTTTCCCGACCTGAAACCTCCGTTTTTGTGCCTGACGGTTTCCGGCGGGCACACGGAACTCACGGAAGTGGCTCCCGACGGAGAGTTCCTTCCCATCGGGAACACCCGCGACGACGCCGCGGGCGAAGCCTTCGACAAGTGCGGGAAGATCATGGGCCTGGGCTATCCCGCCGGCCCGCTGATCTCCAGGCTGGCCGCCGAAGGCGACCGCAAGGCCTTCGCGCTGCCCATCGGACTGCGCGGCGAGGGATTGGACTTTTCCTTTTCCGGACTGAAGACCGCGGTCTCGCGATTGGTCAAGGAACTGGGCCCGGAACAGGCCAAGGCCCGGACCGCCGATCTCTGCGCCAGCCTCGAATCGGCGATCGTGGAAGCGTTGGTGGGCAAGGCCATGCTCGCCCTGCGCGAACGGAATCTGCCGGGGGTCGCCGTGTGCGGAGGAGTTTCGGCCAATCGCCACCTGCGCGAACGCATGGCGTCCATGGCCGATCGCAACGGCGCCTGGGCCCGATTCCCGTCTCCCGATCTCTGCACAGACAACGGCGCCATGATCGCCGGGGCCGCCATGTGGCGCCTGGAACGCGGCGACCTCGAACCGCTGCGAGGCGGCGTGGAACCGGGGCTGGAACTGGGCTGACCATTTTCCGGCAACGCGCCTTCCGGCGGGATCGGGATCCTGGCGCGGCAAGGCGCCGCTCGACCCGTTCGGCAGGGCGGGAACCGCGGACGGGTCGCATCCATCCCATCGTCCGGCGCCGCTCCGGTCGCCGGGCAGGGTCGCGAAAGATTCCACTTGAAAAGTGGACGTCCGGCTCCGAAACCCTTGCCCGGCGGGCTCTCGCGCATCTACAATTCCAACCAAGCGTTTCTCCGTCGTCGCGACGGGGTGACAGAATCCGTCCTACCACTCATCGGAGACACACGAATGCCCACAATCAAGAAGATCTTCGCTCGCCAGATCCTCGACTCCCGCGGCAACCCCACCGTCGAAGCCGACGTCACCCTCGACGACGGCACCGTCGGTCGCGCCGCGGTGCCCTCGGGCGCCTCCACCGGCGAATACGAAGCCGTCGAACTGCGCGACGGCGACAAGAAGATCTACGGCGGCAAGGGCGTCTTGAAGACCATCGCCGCCGTCAACGGCCCGATCGCCAAGGCTCTCAAGGGCATGGACGTCGAAGACCAGAAGGGCATCGACAAGTGCATGATCGCCCTCGACGGCACCGAAAACAAGGCCAAGCTGGGCGCCAACGGCATCCTGGCCGTGTCCATGGCCGTGGCTCGCGCCGCCGCCGCCTCCAAGGGAATGCCCCTCTGGAAGTACATCGGCAAGCTGCACAAGAACAAGAACTTCACCTTGCCTGTGCCCATGGCCAACATCATCAACGGCGGCAAGCACGCCGACAACATGATCGACTTCCAGGAATTCATGATCGCTCCCGTGGGCGCCAAGAGCTACTCGGAAGGTCTGCGCTGGATCACCGACATCTTCCACGCCCTCAAGGCGATCCTCAAGAAGGGTAAGCACATCACCGCCGTCGGCGACGAAGGCGGCTTCGCTCCCAACCTGACCAACGACCAGGCCCTGGAAGTGATCATGGAGGCCATCGCGGCCGCTGGCTACAAGGCCGGCACCCAGATCAAGATCGCCCTGGACTGCGCTTCGTCGGAACTGTTCGACGAAGGCGACCGCAAGGGCTACAAGTTCTGGAAGTCCGAGCCCAACAAGCTGTACTCCACCAAGGACATCGTGGCGAAGTACACCGAGTGGGTCAAGAAGTACCCCATCTACTCGATCGAAGACGGCTTGGACCAGAACGACTGGGAAGGCTACGTCTCCTTCACCAAGGCTCTGGGCAAGAAGATCCAGATCGTCGGCGACGATTTCTTCGTGACCAACCCGGTTCGTCTGGCCAAGGGCATCAAGATGAACGCCGCCAACGCGATCCTGATCAAGGTCAACCAGATCGGCACCGTCACCGAAACTCTGGACGCCATCAAGATGGCGCAGAAGGCCGGCTACGGCGTGATCTCGTCGCACCGTTCGGGCGAAACCGAAGACGCGTTCATCGCGGACCTCGCGGTGGGCACCGGCGCGGGCCAGATCAAGACCGGTTCGCTCTCGCGCACCGACCGTATCGCCAAGTACAACCAGCTCATCCGCATCGAAGAAGAGCTCGGCGCCAAAGCCATCTTCCACAAGCTCTGATACCCGTCTGAGGGCGCATACTTGTGATCATCACCGCTCGGCGTCCCGACGCGGACGCCTTCGGGTTCGGATCCCTTCGTCTGCATCCCTCATCCAGGCATCAGTTCGATTTGTGACCGATTCTGACCCTCACCAGCCTTCGGCGGTGAGGGTTTTTCGTTTCTTGGGGGTTGAATTCCCGGCTTGGCTTCAATTGCATCCTCCGTCTACGCCTTCGCACGTATTGTGAATCGGTGTTCGATTCTTGCCCCACCTGCCTTTGGCGGTGGGGCTTTTTTGTGGCTTGGGGATTGCCGGAGGAAACGGCCCTTGTGGCGGCACAGGAATGGCGATCGGGCTGCTACGTTTCCCGGCTCATCCAAAGGAGCGTTCCATGACCTTCACCGAAACCGCGCGTCAGTATCTGGAAGCCTTCGCTGCGGGCGAAACGCCGCAGGGCGGCATGGCCAAGTTCGAGGAGCTGCGGAATCTGTCGTTGGACGGGACCATGGAAAGCCTGGACCGGCTGGACGCGTTCCTGCTGGAACTGCACAAGCAGGGGTTCGCCGACGAGATCGATCTGGACTCGGAAGAACACCAGAACTTCCTGTATTTCACGGGGTTCTACCTGGGCAAGGTCGCGGGTTCGCAGGTGTCGCTGGATGCCGTGTGGGTTCCTTGGGAAGCCCTCATGGAGGCCAATCCGTCGCTCAAGGAAGCGATCCCCGAGGTGTTCGGAACCTCGCTTTTGTGCGTGCTGGGCAAATCGCTCTACATCCCGCTGTCGGCGGTGATGGCGCGCATCTACGAAGGCGCCGCTTGCGAAAAGAGCCTTCGCTCCAGCGTGGAGACCATCGCCGAAGGCGTGCGCTCCCTGAACTGAAAACCACATCGGATCACGGCGGTCGGAGCGTCGATTTCCGTCGGGTGCCGCTCCCCTGTCGATCCGTTCCCGCCGATTCGGGGAAGACGGGTGGAATCCCCGGCTTGGGGTCCGGGTTGGCCATGTTCGGGATCACGCGCGAGTTAATCGAGGGAACCCTGGCCGAGGTTACCTAAATTGCGTCCCTCGCATCCGAACAGGAGTCCAACTTGAACACCACGCCGTCCGACGATCGTCTCACCGCATTCCTCGCCTGGCGTCGTCGCAAGGCGCTGGAAGCCGGACTGGTGAAGCCCGAGCAGGTGCTGGACGAATGGGTGTTCCGGCGCATGCTCCTGCACGACCCCAAGGACATCTACGCGCTGGAAGATCTGCGGCTGCTGACCGCTCCCCTGTTCGCGCAGTACGGCGAAGACCTGCTCGCGCTGTGCCAGCGCCGTCCCACCGAAGACGAACGGCCGCGTTCGGCCAAGCGCCACGAAGAGACGGAACATGTCAGCCGTTCCTCGTCCGCATCCAGGACTCCGCACGCGCGAGCCCGGCACCACCATTCCGAACCGGCCAGCGCGCACGTGACCGTGCGGCGCGATTCGCCTCCGGTGACGCTGCATTCCGCGCATACCCAGAAGCGGACCATCGCCGATTTCGCTCCCGGCGAATCGCACTCCGACTGGAAAGGGAGACCCTTCGAGCTTGGCTGTTCGGCCAGCTCGTTCAAGTTCTGGGAAACCGAATTCCTGGAACAATGGGGCGCCTTGCTCGAAGCGATCGGCAACGGAAGCGTCGCGCCGGAATCCGACGACGAACGATCGGTCGCCGAGCTCACTTCGCGCGCGCGCAAGGCCGCCAAGGAATGGGAGCAGGCCTGGGTGAAGGTCGTGCTGCGTCGCGCCTACGAAAACAACTGAGGCTCCCGTACCGGCCCTTGGGCCCCAAAACCGGTTTGGCGCGATCCTGCCCAAAGGCCGGAACCGAGACGACGATCAGCTATATTCGGTCGGTGTCATCCCGTGCGACATCCGATCCCATCCGATCGAACAAGGAACGAGAAGCGACGATTCCCGCCTCGGAGATGCGTTTGAACGCGACACTTTCGGAACGAGTCTTTGTATCATCCTCGAAAACGGAGGTTGAATCTTGCAACGCCCCATGTCGCCGATCCGCGTGAGCCTTCCATCCCGGAAACCGGCCTTGGATCTGGTCGCGTACGCCGCCTTGACCGTGGCGTCGTTCGCGGGCTGGTTCGCGTTCGTGCGCACCGGGGCGCCCCCTCTCCCGGAGTCCGTTTCGCCGGACGCCTTGGCGATCCTGCGCAGCGGGTTCGCGCAGGTGACGATCGCCCTGGCCGCCGTGCTGCTGGCCCGCCGGCTTGGCATGGACCGCTTGCGCGCCATCGCGATCCCCATGGCGCTGGTGTTCTGCGCGAGCTGGCTGGTGGAAACGATCGGCGTCGCCAGCGGCGTCCCGTTCGGATCGTATTCCTATTCGTCGGCGATCGGACAATTCCTGCCAGGCGGCACGCCCTGGACCATCCCCCTGAGCTGGCTCACCGCGACGTTGGCGTTCCATCTGGTGGCGTGCACCTTGCGCCCCGGTGCCGGATTCCGTCTTGGTCGCGTCCTGGCGACCTCGTTCCTGCTGCTGGCGTGGGATCTGTCCCTGGACCCCGCCATGAGCACCATCAACGGGTTCTGGACCTGGGCGCGCGACGGCGCCTGGTACGGCGTTCCGGTGTCCAACCTGGTCGGATGGTACCTGTCGGGCCTGGTCTTCGCCGCCATCCTGGAGGCGTTCCGGACCGAGAGGATCGCCCGGAGCTCCGATCTGCGCTGGCTTGCAGGGTTCCTCGCGCTGCAGGCGGCAACGCCGGTGGCGATGGTCGCCACCGAAGGCATGCTGAGCGCCGCGATCGCCTCGGTGGTGGTCGCCTCGATCACGCTCTATTCCATCGGCGGCCGCCTCAAGCGGGCCGACGGCTCGGATCTTCCTTCCGACTCCAGCCAGAATCTGGCATTCCTGGCCAAGAACTCGAAATCCTTCCGGTTCGCTTCGGCGTTCCTGTCCGACGAGCTCCAGAGGATCGTGGCCGGAGTGTACGGCTGGTGCCGCGTATCCGACGACCTGGTCGACGAGGCGCGGGACGCGACGCCCGAAGAAATCCGCGTTCGCCTGGAAGCGTGGGAGGACCTCGCGAAGATGGCCTACCGCGGCCGCCCCTGCGGCATCCCTCTGGTGGACGAGGTGTTCGGGACCATGGCCGCGCGCAAGGTGCCGTTCGACTACGCGCACGACCTTCTGGAAGGCCTGCGCATGGACATCGAGCCGCGCCGGTACCGCACCGCCGGCGACCTGCGCACCTACAGCTACCGGGTGGCATCCGTGATCGGCGTCTGGCTCACCCGCACCACCGGCGTCAAGGATCCGTGGGTCCTGGAACGCGCCGAAGTCCTGGGCCACGCGATGCAGTTGACCAACATCCTGCGGGACGTGGGCGACGACCTGCGCATGGGCCGGGTGTACATCCCCGAACAGGACCTGGAAGAGGCGGGGCTGGCAGAGGCCGATCTGGTCGCCTACGCATCCGGAACCCGGCCCGTGGACGCGGCCTGGAAGGCCCTGGTGGAACGTCTGATGGACCGCGCCGACGAAGACTACCGGTTCGCCTACGAAGGCATGCCGCAGCTGCCGCTTTCGCTGCGGCTGGCCGTGGCCGTGGCGGGGTCCGTGTACCGGGGCATCCACGCGTCGATCCGGGCCAACGGTTACGACAATTTCCGCAAGCGGGCGGTGGTGGGGACCCCGCGCAAGGCCGTGTTGGCGGCTGCGGGGCTGCTGCTGCTGCTGCGAGCCCACGCCGTGCGTCCCGCGCTGGAACCCGCGCTGGTGCAGGGAAAATGAACCTCGCGAGCATCCTCGCCGCGGTGGCGATCCTCGCCGCCGGCTCCCTGGCGGCCGATCCTCCCAAGGCTCCGGGTTCGGGAGATCCCATGTTCCGGCAAGGGCGCGCGCACCTGGCCGACCTGGACCGGCGCATCGCGCGCGACACCGGGAACGCGCTCCTGCGCCACGAGAGGCTTCGGAACCTCTACTTCCTTTCCGTGGCCGACGACGAATGGCTCGCTCCGGCCGGACAATCCCTGTCGTGGCTGGAACGCAGGAACGCGATCGGATCCGACCTCCGCAACGCCTACAAGGGAGCCTTCGACGTCGTGCGGGCCAAGCACGCGCTGTGGCCGCCCGCCAAGCTCGATTTCCTGAAACGCGCCGAACCGCTCCTGGACAGCGCCGCCGCACGCTCCCCCGACGACATCGAGGTCCGCTACCTGCGCCTGATGAGCTGCTACTACCTGCCGTTCTTCTTCGGGAGGTCGTGGTCGGTCAAGAGCGATTTCGAGGCCCTGGCCCGCCTGCTCCCCACCGCGGGGGCTACGCTCCCGCCGGGGCTTCTGGCCACGGTGTCCAAGTTCGTGCTCGACAAGCACGGGTCCCTGACCCCCACCCAGAAAGCCAAGCTGCAAGCCACCCACGAAGCCTCGCTCCGAAAGGCATCGGAATCGGGTACCGCCTCGTGAAGGCGAACTTTTTCCGTCCCGCGGTGGCCGTGTTCGAAGCCTTGTTCCTGCCGTTTTTGGCCACGCGCCTGGCCAAGCTGCATCTCGTGGGGCCATCGACCCCGCTCGACGAGTCGCTCCCGGTGGTGTTCGTGTCCAACCACATGTCGTGGTGGGACGGGTTCCTGCTGCGGGCTCTCCACCGCAAGCTCCGACCGCGTGCGGGATTCTTCACCATCATGCTGGAACGGGAGCTGCGCAAGCACCCCTATTTCCGGCTCCTGGGATGCGTGGGGATCGAACCGGGAAAACCGGGATCCCTGGACCGTGCGATCGACGCGGTGGCTTCCCGCCGTGGGACGGATCCGGGGTTCTGCCTTTCGTTCTTCCCGCAAGGGCGGATCTGGCCCGCCACGCGCCGCCCCCTGGG
>JAKPQQ010000050.1 GCA_029557215.1 Fibrobacterota bacterium
ACTCCAGGCCTTCGGGAGCCACAATGGGCTCCAATCGCCCGAAGGCGACAATCCCCCAAAAATCGACTTGCCGATCCGGAATGGAGGCTCTAGATCCACACCATGACAAATTCCATCCATCCAGCGCTTGGAGTCCTGCCATTCGCGGGACTTCTTCTTTCCATCGCCGTCCTACCCCTGGCCGCCGCGCGGTTCTGGGAACACAATCTTGGCAAGATCACGATCTTCTGGGCCTTGCTTGCCTGGCTTCCCTCGGCGCTCGGCGATGGCGGTCCGACCGCGTTCGCGAGTCTTGTCCACACCGCGCTGGTGGATTACATGCCCTTCCTCATCCTGGTCGGCGGTCTGTACACCGTCGCCGGCGGCATCCTGGTAAAAGGCACCCTCACGGGCACCCCCACGCGCACCACGCTGTTCCTGGGCATCGGCGCCTTCCTGGCCTCGCTCCTGGGGACCACCGGCGCGAGCATCGTGCTGATCCGCCCCTTCCTGCGCGGCCTGACCAACAGGACGCTCAAGGTCCACTCGGTGGTCTTCTTCATCTTCCTGATCTCCAACATCGGCGGCAGCCTCACGCCCATCGGCGATCCTCCGCTCTTCCTCGGGTTCCTGCAAGGCGTCCCCTTCTTCTGGACCTTCCACGCGCTGCCCGCCATGCTGGTCTGCACCGCGATCCTTTTGGCGCTCCATTTCGCGATCGACCGCCACCAGTGGAAGAAAGAACTCGCCAAGGGCGCCATCGTCCCCAACGCCCATCTTGGGTTCGGAGTCGAAGGTTCGCTCAACATCGCGCTGCTGTTGGGGATCGTGGGATCGGTGATCGTCAGCGGTCTGCTGTCGGGATTCCAAGGCGGACTGACCCTGATCCGCCACGAAGGCCACGACGTCCACATGACCTGGGTGGGACTCGGACGGGATCTGACCATCCTGGTCCTCGCAGCGCTTTCCCTCAAGTTTTCCAAGCCCGAGATCCGCGAAGCGAACAACTTCACCTGGGGTCCGGTGGAAGAAGTGGCGAAGCTGTTCGCAGGCATCTTCGTGACGCTGATCCCGCTGATGGCCTTGTTGCACCAGGGCCCGACGGGCCCCATGGGCTGGCTTCTGGAAGCGGTCCGCTCCCCCGCCCATTATTTCTGGGCGACAGGCATGCTGTCGAGCTTCCTGGACAACGCACCCACCTACCTGCTGTTCTTCAATGTCGCCGGAGGCAAGGCCGCCCTGCCCCACCTGCTGGATGCCGGCGCCCAGACCTTGCTGGCGATCTCGTGCGGCGCGGTGTTCATGGGAGCCAATTCCTACATCGGGAACGCCCCCAATTTCCTGGTGCGCAACATCTCCGAAGAAGGCGGCGTGAAGATGCCGAGCTTCTTCGGGTACCTTGCCTGGTCGTGCGTCATCCTGCTGCCCCTGTTCGCGCTGGTCACGATCCTGTTCTTCTAGATCGCAGCGACACTCCTCGGTCCAAAGGGAGGCGGAAGCATTCCCATGGATGCGAAAAAGCCCGCTTGCGGAGGTTCCGCAAGCGGGCTTCCATAATGGAGCCCCCCATCGGTGGGGGGGCTCTGGAATCGGAGGCCAGACACCTCCTTTGGATGAAAGGCTCAGATGTGGCTGGAGCTCTGGAAGTTGGGGTAGGCTCCCACGCCATGCTCGCCCTGGTCCAATCCCATGACTTCTTCTTCATCCGACACCCGGATCCCGATGGTGTACTTGAGGGTCAGCCAGATGATGGAGGCGGCGATCACGCTGACCACGCCGTAGGCAAGCACGCCAAGGGCCTGGACTCCGAAGTTCACGGCCTTGCCCGACTGCATCAGGAACGGGATGCCTGCGGCCAACGTGCCCCAGATGCCGTTCACCAAGTGGACGGAGAGCGCACCGACCGGATCGTCCATCTTGACGCGATCGAAGAAGATGACCGCGGCGAACACCAGAACACCCGCCACGACGCCGATGATGACCGCACCGGAAATCGAGGCGATGTCGGCGTTGGCGGTGATGCCCACCAGGCCGGCCAGGATCCCGTTCAAGGTCATGGAAAGATCGGGCTTCTTCTGGAACGCCCAGCTGGAAAACGCCGCAGAAAGGCCACCCGCCGCCGCCGCGAGCGAAGTGGTGACGCAGACGTAGGAGATCAAGGCCGGATCGGCCGAAAGGACCGAGCCTCCGTTGAATCCGAACCAACCGAACCACAGCAGGAACACGCCGATGGTCGCCAGAGGCATGTTGTGGGGCAGGATCGGATTGATGCGCCCGCCGGAATACTTGCCCAGACGCGGCCCGAGCAGGAACACGCCCACCAGCGCACCCCAGCCACCCACCGAATGCACCAGGGTGGATCCCGCGAAGTCCTTGAAGCCCATGTCGGCCAGCCAACCCATGCCCCAGTGCCACGAACCCAGGAAGGGATAGACCAAGCCCACGTAGAAGACCGTGAACCAGATGTACGCGGACAGCTTCACGCGCTCGGCCACGGCTCCCGACACGATGGTCGCGGCGGTGGCCGCGAACATGCCCTGGAACAGGAAATCCGTCCAGTACGTGTAGGTGTGGAGGCCGTAGGCCCGGGTGGCGTTGGCCGCGTCGGTGGGATCGCCGGCGATGCCGAATCCCGCGAAGCCCAGCCATTCGCCAAAGATCCAGGAGTCTCCCGGGTACATCAGGTTGAATCCGATGAAGGCGTAGAGGAGAAGCCCCAGCGCCGGGGTGACCGTGTTCTTGAACAGGATGTTGACGGTGTTCTTGGCCTGCGTCAAGCCGGATTCGACCGTGGCGAACCCAAGGTGCATGATGAACACCAGGAACGCGGCGATGAGCACCCAGAGATTGTCGACCATGAACTTGACGTCGAGGGTGGAACCGACCGTCGCCAAAGCCGCATCCGGGTTGGCGGCCGCGGACGCGGAATCAGCCGCGACCGCGGCCGTGTCGACCGCGGCCATCGCGGTATCGACGATCGCCGTGGAATCCGAAGAAAACGCGGCTGCCGCCATCGCCAAAGCGGCGATTCCCGCCGTCTTGACGATGCGGCCCATGTGATTGGAGACCAAGCTTCTCATTTCACCCTCCTCCGTGGTATCGACCTGCTGTACCCCGCTCGACAAAAGCAGGATTTTCCTGTCGATTGGTAAAGCATCCGGCATGCCAGACGGATTTCATCCAGGGAAATTCGAGGGCAGCGGAAGATTGTCAATCAGATAAGCGACAATCACGACACTTCGCGAATTTGTCACGCGGTGTCATTTGCGGTGCGACAATTCCATCTGGCACCGCCAATTGACACGATCGCCTCTGACCGGACGCCAAAGCCGTCCGGTTACCCCTCCCTCGCCTAGCGCCCCCGATTGGCCACTGGAGACACAAGCGAAAACGCCCATCGGAAGAATTCCGATGGGCGCCTGGGAAACCCGGATGGCGGCTAAACCGGGAACCGACAATCGACCAGTTCGCCTCACTCGGCGAAGTGGTATCCCTGCTCGCCGTGCTCGGCGTAGTCCAAGCCCTGGACTTCGTCTTCGACCTCGGGGCGCAGGCCCACCAGAGCCTTGACCACGAAGGCGATGACCACGGTGGCCACGATGGACAGGACGATGGTCAAGCCCATGGCCTTGAGCTGTTCGATCCAGAGCGTATGGCCGACGATGTCCTTGAGGTTCAACGCCAGGTTCGCGTTGGCGTCATGGGTGGCCAGGAATCCGGTCAGCAAGGCGCCCAGGGTACCACCCACGCCGTGCACACCAAAGGTGTCCAAGGCGTCGTCGTACTTGAAGAACCGCTTCATGGTGGTACAGGCAAAGAACGGAACGATGCCAGCCATCACGCCGATGATCACGGCACCGGTGGCGGTGATGAACCCGGTGGCCGGAGTCACCACGACCAGTCCCGCCACGGCACCCGAACAGAACCCCAGCACGGTGGGCTTGCCCGTCTTGAACCATTCCAGCATGGGCCACACGAAAGCGACGATCGCGGTGGCGAGCGTGGTGGTCATGAAGGCGTTGGCGGCCACGCCGTCGGCGGCCACGGCCGAACCCGCGTTGAACCCGTACCAACCCACCCACAGCATGCCGGTCCCGATGGCGGTCAGCACGAGGCTGTGCGGAGCGAAGCTCTGCAGCCCGAACCCCTTGCGCTTGCCCAGGATGATCATGAGCACCAGGGCCGACCAGCCCGAGCTCATGTGGACCACGGTGCCGCCGGCGAAGTCGATCGCCTTGATCGAAGCCGCCGAGTTCCAGACGCCGTTCATGAGACCCGTGGCGCCCCAGACCATGTGGGCCAACGGGAAGTACACGATCAACATCCAGAGGAACACGAACAACAGGACCGCCTTGAACTTCATGCGTTCCGCGATCGCGCCCACGATCAGGGCCGGGGTGATGATCGCGAACATCATCTGGTACATGCTGAACACGCTCTCGCTCACCCAGGCCGAGTAATTGGTGTTGGGAGCCGCCCCCACCCCTTGCAAGAAGGCCTTGCCCAGGGTCCCGATGACCGCGTTGCCACCTTCGAAGGCAAGGGAATACCCCACCGCCCACCAGAGCAGCGCCACCATGCCGGCGATCCCGAAACACTGCGCGATCACCGACAGGATGTTCTTGGTGCGGACCAGACCGCCGTAGAACAGGAACAGGCCCGGCAGCGTCATGAACAACACCAAGGCGGCGCAGATCATCATGAAGCCGTTGTGGCCAGGCCCCGGGATCCCGGTCAACTGCGCCGGAGCCACGTTGTTCATGTAGGCTTCCAAGTCGGCCACGCGTTTGATCAACGCGGAGTCGTCGACGGGAGCCGCAGTGGAGACTGCGACCGTGCTATCCGGCACCACGCCGGTGGAATCGGCCAAGCTTGGCGTGGCGGCAATACCTAGCCCCAAAGCCAGACATGCGATTCGGAGTGTGGAGACAATACGCATGGTCTCATCCTTCGCTGGTATAGATGATCTCGTTGAAAATTCCCATTCCCCCATTTGCGCTCTTCACCCGAGCGCCACTCGGCTGGTGGCGCTACCCGAATGAAGAGACGCGGCTTCACGGCACATCTTCGGTGATGATGCCATGATTCCGAATGGAAGTCAGTGATTGGGCCGTGATTCGGTGGCTTGCTCATTAGCAGAAAGCGCGCCAACCAAAAGCATCATCCAATCGACAAAGGACAATGACATGGTTGTTAGAATGACATTCGAATTCATCACCAATAATGACAGTTTGACTTCCAAGCCTTGACAGTAAATGGCTTTGTCGCCCATCCACCGTTTGGCAAACCGCCTTCCCTGTCGACTCGACCTATTCCTTTTCGATGCGCCAGGGGTGCGCCAGGTCGTAGATCGTCTTGGCGGGCAGGAACAGCTCGGCGGGCATTTCCACGAAGACGGTCCACCAGTTGGCCATGGATCCGTTCCAGAGGCCGGGGCGTTCCAGCACGCGCAGATCGCCGTTTGGGGACGGCTTCACGGACAGGAACGCGCGGGATGGATCCACGTAGGCGTCAAGTCCGTAGCTCGTTCCGTCGGGTCGACGGAAACTGCAGGCCAGTTCCACCGGATTGAAATGCGTGCTCCCGGCGATCAGGTGCTTGTCGGCGGGACCGATCTCGGATTGTTCCACGATCTGGAGCGAATCGCCGCTCGGGGAGCGCACCCAGAACGGACCACCGCCGGGTTCTCCCGCGTTGGGGACCATGGCGGCCACCCGCAACGGGCGATCCACATGTTTGCGCAAGGCCTCGGCGCCCTCGGGCAGATGGATCCCGGCCTTGCCGGCCAAGGCGCGCAGTTCGGTGTCGTTTCCTGTCGACAGGAACGATTCGGCGGCGTCGCGCAGCGACGCGGCCAGTCCGGCCATGGCCTGGCGGCACGGCACCACGTGCGAGCGGCGGTGGTCGGGTTGGATGTTGTCGATGTTCTTGACCAGGACCACGCGGCCGTCGGTGGCTTCCAGGTTGCCCAACAGGCTCCCGTGGCCGCCGGCGCGCAACTGGGGATTCCCTTGGGCGTCGCGCACGACCGAGCCGTCGGGCCCCAGCGAAAGCGTGTCGGTGGAGTGCTCCTGGATGGACGTCACCGCCACGATGTCGCCCCCGTGGCGACGGGACAGATTCAGGCAGACTTCGCCGAACGACGCCGGCAGGGACCATTCTTCGCCAAGCGTGAAATGGATGACGCTGAACCGCCCTTTGCCCAGGACCTCAGAGGCCTCGGCGACCTGTTCTTCCAGCGGAGTGCGCAAAGGGAAGCTGTCTTCCGGATCGTCGTGGAACGGGACGAACGCCTTGGGCAGGGATGCCCATCCATACCCGACCGGAGGGTCTTCCACGAGCAGTTTCGCGACCCCTTCCGCGTCGTCGGGGCTGGTCCCGCTCTTCCACAGGTTGCGGGCGACCACCGGCGCCTTGGCCAACTGCCGCAACTTGGCGGCTTCGGCTTGCGGATCCTTGCAGTCGCCCGCCAAAAAGCTGCGAGGCCCGGCGAACATGCGCGAGGCGGCGCCGCTGGCCGGCACGAAGAACCCGATCTGCGTCCTGGCAGCCGCCGACCTGCACTCGGAGAGCAGCTCGTCGGAAAGCCGGACGATCCCGTCGCCCACCGTGGCGGGGCGCACCACGGGAGCCGGATCGACGCCGCTGGCCAGGAGCGAAACCTGGCGATCGGCTTCCTCCCGGGAAATCCCCTTGGCGGACAGGATGGAATAGTCAGAATCCGTCAATACGTTGCGCATGGAACGAACATAAAAAACCTCTCCGGGCTTTCCCGCCCGAAGAGGTTTCTTGCAACGGATCCGAATCGCGTCCGGAAACGCCGATCGCCCGGTCGGTTATCCCCGGTTCACTCGAATGGATGCGTGAGAACCAGGTCCTTGGCGGCCTTGACGTCGTCCACCCTCTTGAGCGGCAGGTTGTGCGGAGCCGAATGGACGGTTTCCGTCTCTTCGCGGCACTGGCGCAGGACCTCCAGGAAGATCTCCGCGAACCGGTCCAGGGTCTCGCGGCTTTCCGTCTCGGTGGGCTCGATCATCATCGCTTCGGGAACGATCAGCGGGAAGTAGATCGTGGGGGCGTAGACCCCGTAGTCCATGAGCCGCTTGGCGAAATCCGACGTGTGCAGTCCCAGCGCCTTGAGAGGCGATCCGTCCAGCACGAACTCGTGCATGTAGGGACCTTCGTACTTGCAAGCCATGGAATCCTTGATCTTGGCGTGCAGGTAGTTGGCGTTGAGCACCGCGTTGCGCCCCACTCGCGCGAGGCCTTCGGGTCCCATGGCCAGGATGTAGGCGTAGGCGCGCACCATCACCAGGAAATTGCCGAACGCGCCGTGGACGGGCCCGATGGACGTGGAAGGCTTTTCCAGCGTGAACTTGCCGTCGCTGTTGCGCACCCTGGGCGAAGGCAGGAAGGCCGCCAGGTGCGACTTCACGCCGATCGGGCCGCAACCCGGACCGCCGCCGCCGTGGGGCGTGGAGAACGTCTTGTGCAGGTTGTAGTGCATGACGTCGAACCCGAGGTCGCCGGGCCGGGCGATGCCCACCAATGCGTTCAGGTTGGCGCCGTCCATGTACACCTGTGCGCCCACCGCGTGGCAGGCCGCACAGATTTCTTCCACCCGTGTTTCGAACAAGCCCACCGTGTTGGGGTTGGTGATCATGAACGCCGCGACATCGGAATCCAGCTTGGACTTGAGGTCTTCCACGTCCACGCGGCCGTCTTGGGCGGACTTCACCGTCACGCACTCGAACCCGGCGATCGCCGCCGAAGCGGGATTGGTACCGTGGGCGGCATCGGGGATGAGCACCTTGCGACGGTCTTCGCCGCGCGAGAGGTGGTAGGCGCGCACAACCAAGAGCGCGGTCAGTTCGCCATGCGCTCCGGCGGCCGGCTGCAACGACACCGAATCCATGCCCGAAATCTCGGCGAGCATGTGTTCCAGGCGCCACATGAGTTCCAAAGCGCCCTGGATCGTGTCGGCAGGTTGCAGCGGATGCAGCGTGCTGAACCCCGAAAGGCGCGCAAGGGACTCGTTCACCTTGGGGTTGTACTTCATGGTGCAGGACCCGAGCGGATAGAACCCCTTGTCGATGTTGTGGTTCTTGTTGCTCAGGACCGTGTAGTGGCGCACCACTTCGCCTTCCGACAGCTCGGGCAGGCGCGGGGCCTTCTTGCGGCGCAGCTTGGCGGGCACGAGGGAATCCAGGCCCTTGCGGGGGATGTCCCATTCGATCTCGCCGGTGCCGCGCTGGCCGGGACGGGACTTTTCGAACAACGTGCGTCCGGTGTCGTCGTGCAGCATCAGGCCTGGCCTCCGGCGGAAGACAACGTGGCGATCAGGAGATCCAGATCCTGCTTGGAGTGGGTCTCGCTGGTGCAGACAAGAAGTGTCTCGGCGGGAACCTTGGGCAGGTGGTCGGCGAGCCATACCCCCGGCAACAGCCCTGCGGTGCGGCAGGCCGATTCCACCCGCGCCCGCGATCCGGCGGGAAGGCGGAACGCCTGTTCCTGGATCGGGGTACCGGCGAACAACGGACGGATTCCGGCCTTGGCCAGGCCCTCGCGCACATGGGCCAAGCGGGTGGCGCACTGCTCGGCGACTTCTTCCAGTCCCTTGGGGCCTTGGAGCGCGAGGTACACCGAAGCGACCACCGTCATGAGTCCCTGGTTGGAACAAATGTTGGAAGTGGCCTTTTCGCGGCGGATGTGCTGCTCGCGCGTCTGGGCGGTCAGGCAGTAGGCGCGTTTGCCGTCGGCGTCCAACGTCCGTCCCACCACGCGGCCGGGCATCTGGCGCAGGTGTTTTTTCCAGGTGGCCAGGTAGCCCAATGCGGGGCCGCCCAGCGAGGTGGAAATTCCCAATCCCAGCATCTCGCCCACCACGATGTCGGCGCCGAACGCTCCGGGAGGATCGACCAGGATGCTCGCGAGCGGGTCGTTGACCACCAGCAGCACGGCTCCCGCCGCCTTGCAGGTTTCGGCCAAGCCTTCCAGGTCTTCGACCATCCCGAAGGTGTTGGGGGTCTGGATCACCAATGCGGCGATCTTGCCCGCGTTGGCCGCGAGAGTGGATTCCAGCGACTTGCGGTCCAGTTGGCCTTCGTCGGCGGTCCAAGCCACGTCGTGGAAGCTCCACGCGTTGGACGAAGCGTAGGTCTGGGCGACCTCGCGATAGCGAGGGTTCAGGCTGGAGGCGATCGCGAAGCCCTTGCGCCCCTTGGTGCAGGCCGACGCCATGATCAGGCCTTCCACCAGGGCCGTGGCGCCGTCGTAGAGCGAAGCGTTCGAGATCTCGCAACCGGCGATCTCGGCGACCATGGTCTGGTACTCGAAGATCTGCTGCAGGCTGCCTTGCGACGCCTCGGGCTGGTAGGGCGTGTAGGCGGTGGTGAATTCCGAGCGCGACACGACGGTGTCGACCGCGGCAGGAATGAAATGCTTGGTCCAACCCATGCCCAGGAAGCTGACAAGTTCCGTCAGGCCCTTGTTCTTCTGGGCCAGGCGGCGCACTTCGCGCGAAAGGGCCATCTCCGACAGCGCCGGCGGCACGTCCAACGGACGCGACAGGCGCAGGTGCGACGGGATCGCCTGGATCAGATCCTCGAAACGCTCCACGCCGACGGCCTGGAGCATCTCCTTTTCCTCTCCGGAAGTCAGGGGGATGTAGCGATGGCTCACAGCATGGCCTTGTAGCCGTCGGCGTCCACCAGCTCGGACGACAACGGGCCCGAGATCCGGATCTTCACGATCCAGGCGGCGTAGGCGTCGGCGTTGATCGCGCCGGCCTCGTCGGCCAGGGCGGAATTGACCTCGACCACCTCGCCGTCGGCGGGCGCGTAGACGTCGGCCACGGTCTTCACCGCTTCGATGACCGCCACGCCCTTGCCCTGCGCCACCTTCTTGCCCACTTCGGGCAGCTCCACGAACACGATGTCGCCCAACTCGTGCTGGGCGTGGTCGGTGATTCCCACGGTGACCACGTCGCCTTCGACGCGAACCCATTCGTGGGACGGTGCGTACTTCAGGTCGGCGGGAACGTTGGATCCGGACATGGGAGGCCTCGGTAGTGGATTGTGGCAGAGTCAGCGAAGGAAAGGCCCGCCAAGGTAGAATTTCCCCGACGCGCACCTTCGCTTCGCGTGCCTCCCGGTGCCGAACCGCCTCCGGTTACAGATCGACCTCCGACTCCAGCTGTTTCAAGTGGGAGCTCTCCCGCTTGGACTGCCAGATCGCCCACCCGATGGCCGCCAGAGACCCCAGCGTGGCGACCCAGAAGATCGCGTCGTTGGGGCGGTGGACCAAGGTCTTCTGCAGGGCGTACCCCGCCTCGGCGCTGTTTTCGTTCACGAAGTCGACCAGTTTCTGGTCGTACACCAGCATGAGCGGCACCGCCAGCACCGAAACCATGTTCATCACCTTGAGCAATGGATTGATGGCCGGGCCCGCGGTGTCCTTGAGAGGATCGCCCACGGTGTCGCCGGTGACGGAAGCCTTGTGCTTTTCCGATCCCTTTCCCGTGTTCCGGGCCATGTCGCGGGGTTCGTCCTCCACGCATTTCTTGGCGTTGTCCCAGGCGCCACCCGCATTGGCCATGAAGCTCGCCAGAAGCGCTCCCGTCACGATGGACCCCGCCAGGAATCCGGCCAAGGCCACCGGCCCCAGCGCGAACCCCACCAGGAGCGGCGTCACCACGCCCAGCGCGGCGGGGCCGATCAGCTCCTTCTGGGCCGAGATCGTGCAGATGTTGACCACGCGTCCGTAGTCGGGCTTCTTGGTGCCGCTCCAGATCTCCTTGTCCTTGAACTGGGCGCGGCATTCGCCCACGATCAGGTACGCGGCTCGTCCCACGGCGCGCAGCAGCATGGAACTGAACAGGAACGGCACGGCGCCGCCCACCAGCATGCCCACCAGGAGCGTCGGGTCCGACACCGTGAGGAGGGCTGCCACCTTGTCGAACAGCTCGATCGGCAGAGGCTTGTCTTCGCCGCCGCCCCCGCTGCCGATCACGGTGATGTACGAAGCGAACAGCGACACCGCCGCGATCACGGCCGATCCGATCGCCACGCCCTTGGTGACCGCCTTGGTGGTGTTGCCCACCGCGTCCAGGTCGGCCAGGATCTGTCGCGAGGTCCGGTACGACTCCTCGCCCATCTCCTGCTTGTCGAACGACATCTCGGCGATGCCGTTGGCGTTGTCGGCCACCGGCCCGAACACGTCCATCGAGATGGTGTTGCCGGTGAGGGTGAGCATCCCGATGCCGCACATGGCCACGCCGTAGGCGATGAAGATCGCGTTGTGGGTGTCCTGGTACACGGCCACCGAAGCGAACACCGACACCGCCAGCACCAGGATGGTCCACACGGCCGACTCGAACCCCACGGCCAGACCCTCGATGATGTTGGTGGCGTGGCCGGTGCGACAATTCTTGACCAGACTTTTGACCGGCCCGAACTCGGTGCCCGTGAAATATTCCGTGACGCGGTTGAGCGCCACGCAAAGCAGGACCCCGATCAGGGTGGTGATGGCCGGGCGCATGTCCAGTCCGACCTGCCCCAGGTTCGCCCAGTACGGCAGGGCCTTGATGGATTCCCAGGCGGCGGGGTTCAGGATCCCGTCGGCCACCATCGCGGGCGTGAAGCGCAGGTAGTTGTAGCCCAGTGCCAGGAATCCGGCCACGGAAAGGACCGAGCCCGTGACGAACCCCACGTTGATGGACTTCATGGCCGAGGCCACGTCGCCCTTGTTCCCGGCGCGTACCAGATAGGTGGAGATGATGGACGCGAACACCCCGATGGCCCGCACCAGGATCGGGAAGATCACGCCCTTGTGCCCGAACGAAGCCCAGCCCAGGATCATGGCCGCCACGATCGTGACCTCGTATGACTCGAAGATGTCCGACGCCATCCCGGCGCAGTCGCCCACGTTGTCGCCCACGTTGTCGGCGATGGTCGCGGCGTTGCGGGGGTCGTCCTCCGGAATGTCCTTTTCGATCTTGCCCACCAGGTCGGCGCCCACGTCGGCGGCCTTGGTGTAGATGCCACCACCCACGCGCATGAAGAGCGCCAGCAGGGTGCCGCCGAACCCGAACCCCAGCAGCGCCTCGTAGGCGTGTTCGCCGTAGGCCATGAAGATGATCGTGCCGCCCAGCAATCCCAGCCCGTCGGTGAGCATGCCGGTGACGGTTCCTGTCCGGTAGCCCAGCATGAGCGCCTTCCCGAACCCCTTGGGGGCGGCGGCGGCCACCCGCAGATTCCCGGACGTGGCCAGCCTCATGCCCACCACGCCAACCGTGGCGGAAAAGACCGCTCCCACCAGGAACGCCCCGGCGCGACCGATCGCGAACGGCGAATCGAATCCGCTCTGCAGCCCTTTGGCGAAGAACAACACGCCCACCAGCACCACGATCAGGATTCCCACGGTGGTCAATTGCCTCTTCAGGTAGGCGTTGGCGCCTTCGCGCACCGCGTCGGCGATGGCTTTCATCCTGGGGGTTCCCTGGTCGGCGGCCATCACCTGGCGCATGAGCAGGTACGCGTACCCCAACCCCAGCAACGCCACGCCCAGCGAACCCCACAAGGCCACCCGCTCGGCCGAACTGAATTTGTCGGAGGTCATGAACGCGAAGTACCGGAACCCTTCCACCGCGTCCGATGCCGCGGCACCCGAGCCGCCGACCGAATCGAACGCGGCGGCGACCAACCCCGCCGACACGAGCACCAGGAACGAGACCACGACCGGAATCCGCATCCATCCACGAACCGACCGAACCATCCGACCCATAGGATTCCACCTCTCTGCGCGTGTCGATGGATCGATTGGCGAAACGGCGACTGTTCCGATCGCGAAACCCATCGGGAAGAACCATTCTCCCACTTTCCTTCGCCCGCGTCGATCCCGGGGTATCGGTTCGGTGGAGCGGATTGCTAGGTTGAACGCCGCATGGAACGCCAGGAGAAAAGCTGGAAACGAAGGCTCACCGCCTTCGAGACGGGGAAGATCCTACCCTGGTGGAAGCAACCGTCCCATGGATTCAACGCGTTCCTGATGCGCCTCGCCACGCGGCTGGGCGACGGATGGCTCTGGGCCCTGGTCGCCCCGTGGGTGATCTGGCAATGGGGCTGGACCCGAGGATTCGCCCTGGCCTGGCGCGGCACCGCGGTCGGCCTGGTCTCGGTCCTCATCTACAAGGTCCTGAAGAACCGATTCAACCGCAAGCGCCCGTTCGAAAACAACGATGTCCAGCCGCTGTTGGCGCCGCCCGACAAGTTCAGCTTCCCGAGCGGCCACACCATGAACAATCTCGCGATCACGATCTACGCGGGGCATTTCTTTCCGGGGCTGCTCCCGGCCATCCTGCCGCTGGTGGTCCTGGTCGCATTTTCCAGGGTGTACCTGCGGGTCCACTATCCCACCGACGTGTTGGTGGGTGCCGTCCTTGGACTGCTGGTGGGAACCGCGTTCCCCCACGTGCCCTTGTTCTCCGCTCTGTAGAGGTCAGCGCGGCAGGATCAGGATCGTCTGTCCTCCGGAGCCGTAGTCACCGCTCCAACGTGCGACCAGAACCAACGGCCGCCGCGCAGCAGCCCCCTGAGGTCGCCAGAGGACGCTTCTATACTCGTATGATCCCGTTCTATTGAACAAAACCTTGCCCTCGAGCGTGGCAAGGGTGAAGTTCAACGCCCCGCCACTTTGTGCATACGGAATATTGAACTTCAACTCCTTGTCTTCCTGATTCCATTCAAGCGGTGCAGCCCTCAATCCTAGTAGCTGCTGAGGGAACATCCGACGCAGATCCGGAAGTCCGAATCCCCGAACGGGATCCGAGGCCCTAGCCAGGTGCCCGGAATTCTTGATCTTGTCAAGCAATCGCATCGCCGAGAGTGATGTGTCCAGTTGCCACGCAAGAACGGCCAAGCCCGCCACCAACGGCGTCGCGAACGATGTTCCGCTGCCATTCAATTCGACACTTTCAACACCATCCCTGCCAGCGACGGGCACATCGCAGCCGAACGCCGCGACATCGGGCTTTGACCTGCCGTCGGCGGTGGGCCCCCAGCTTGAAAACCAGCAGGCTTCAAGAAATTCATTGATGGCACCCACCACTAGGACGGAATCCGCATCGGCCGGAGATCCGATCGAACTCCCACCCATTCCGCCTGCGTTGCCGGCGGCCACCAGAACCAGCGCGCCATGCCTTGCCGCGGTGGTAGCGGCTCTGGACGCCACCAACGATTTCCCGTCGTAATCCGTCCAGGGATGCAAGGTCTGGGTGTTGTTTGCGTCGATGAATCGGTATCCAAGGGACGTGGTGATGATGTTCGCACCGTTGTCGACAGCGCGCACGATCGCCGCGGCCAGATTGTCCTCCTCCACCGTGGTTTCGCTCTGGGCATCTTCGGCACGATAAAGCAAGAATCGCGAATAGGGAGCGATCCCGCGCAGCCCCTCCCATCGAGAGGCGATCAGCCCCGCAACCGCCGCCCCGTGGATCTCCTGGAAACGCCCGTTCGGCAGCGAATCTTCCCAAGGATCCGGCGAATCTCTTACAAAATCCCAACTGTCGCCGATTTGGACGTTCTTCAAGACTTCATGGTCACGCGCGAAGAGCGCGTCGATCACCGCCACGGTCATGCCTATGCCAAAAGGTTTACCCTGACGTTCCAGAAGCAATTGCGCCCGTTCAATCCCCATCGCCTCTTTGATCTTAGTCAAAGCCAAGGATGCCTGATCCACCCCCGCGATGCCACCTCTTCGCGCGGCGACATCACCGACGGGCTTCCTGCCGACCGCCCTGCCGACCGGCCCGGCGTCGACCACGCATGCAGGAAGCGTCGCTCCCTCCGTCGGCACCGCCGACACGAGGTTTTCCCAGCGGTATTCCCGACGCAAGGTCCAGCCACGCGATTTCAGATCGTCCAGGAGATCCCGGCGCAATGGAGCGTCTTCCCAGGCGATGCTCCCGGGAACGGCGTCGACGGCCTTGTCGCACAACCGCAACCAGCGCGGCTCGGATCCGGCCACGGCGCACGTCGCGAATAGGAACAGACTCGGAAGGAAGCCTCGCATTCCCCCATTAGTTTAGTTCGTTCCGGTCGATTCGCCCCGACGCGGGCGGAATCCCGTGTTCAGTCCTCGGTCCCGAACCCGTTGGGGAACGGAAAGAACGGGACGTCCAGATCCGGCAGCTCGCGGGAGAGCTCCAGCACATCCATCGGGCGCATGGAAATGATGACCTCGTCCAGATCTCCCCTGGTGAACCGCGGAATCTGGAAATACGACGAACTGGCGGCGGGAGAAACGGACATGGACCCTCCTTGGAAGAGATCCGGGAGTATCCCACAATCGGACACCGATGTCCAGCTTCGTCGCGAACGCGGCGTCCGGATGCAAAAAACCACCGCCGGAGCGATTCCGGTCGGTGGTCGAATCCTCGTTTCTCCGCCACTTGCTGCGGAGAGTCGGATCAGGCGCGGCTCAGTAGCTGTTGGCGCGCTTGTCGGCACCGTCCACCGCATAGGCGATGGTGGCGACCGGGCAACCTTCGGCGGCTTCCTTGATCTCGGCTTCGAACTTGGCGAAGTCAACGCCGCCCTTGACGACCATCTTTTCGGGGACTTCGAACACCGCGTCGCAGACGGCTTCGCAAGCTCCGCACATGGTGCATTCGTTTTCGGATTCGTCGAGCCAGACTTTGGTGATGGCCATTGGGCACTTCCTCTCAAAAGGATTGTGGATGTGGTGGGAGGGAGACTGGGTCAGAAAGCTACTAATCGAGGTCGCGGCCCATGGATCCACGCAACTTGGCCGCCTTGGCCCCCCAAAGTGGTAGAATGCCCGGGTGACGGTTTCCGGATTCGTTCTCGCATTCCTGACGGCGGCCTCGACGCCGCAAACGTCCCGGACAACGGACGCGGCCAGGACTTCGGCCGCCTCGCGGGAAGACGCGCCCCTCGCGACCAGGCCGCCTCGGGCCAAGGACGGTCTTTGCGGCGAACTTCCCGCCAAACGGCTGTCGTGGACGGCCCGGCAAGGCCCGTTGCACCTGGCCGGAACCGTCGTCGTGGGCCCCGGCGCGACGCTCGTCGTGCAAGCTGGAACCGAAATCAGGATCGCCGCGTTCGATTCCTGCCCGGACCCCTTGGCTCCGGCCGACGAGCGGGGAATCGCCCTGGTGGTGCGCGGCGGCGTGCTGCGCATCGAAGGCACGGCCGACAAGCCCGTGGTGTTCCGTCCCGAAGCCGGGTCAGGAGGCTACGCCTGGAACGGCATCCGCGTGGAACTGGCTCCGCGCGACGAGGCCGCGACCCTGCGTTGGACGGAAATCGTCCGCGCCTCCAAAGGCGTGGCGTTCGTGGCCTCGGCGGGAAGGCTCGACCATGTCGTGATCGAAGACTGCGGCATCGGCGTCGCCGCCCTCAACGGGGCGAGCCCCACCGTTTCCCATTCCGTGATCCACCGCAGCGCGATCTCCGACATCGTCTCGAGCCGCTCGGCGATCCGCGTGGCATCCACCCTTTTCCTGGACGGAGCCGGCGACGGAATCCGGTTCGACGGCGTGGGGCTGGCCGAAATCCGCAACTCGGCGTTCTGGGGGCACCGCGGAACCGCCATCGTTCGCGGGCCTTCGGGCCTTGGCGCCTGGAAAGGCGACTCGGCTCCGGACCGGTTCGGAAATTGGCGGACCGATCCGGTTCTGAACGGCTCCGAGTCTCACGCGATCCGGTTGCGGCGAGCGCAGGACTCGCTCGCGGGTCTTCCTTGGTACAGGCCTCGGCGACTGCCGGATCCGCCTGCCGGCCACGGTCGCTGGACGCTCTCGCCCTTCAGTCCGCTGGTCGATCGAGGCGCATCCCGCCGCTGTTCGGATCCCGACGGATCGCCTTGCGACATCGGCCTTTGGGGCGGTCGCTAGGAACCCTCGCGAACGGCATCCCGCCGATTCTTGTTCAGTCCACCACGGCGGACGGGACCGCGGGGCCCATCTTCCAGCAGTCGCGCCCCGCCGATTTCGCCTCGTAGAGGAGCGTGTCGGCGTTGTGCAGGAAATCTTCCGCCGACGAGGTCAGGGACGGCACGTCGCACGACACCCCGAGGCTGATCGTCACGACCCCGGCGGGATGATCCGGATGCTTGATCGCCAGATCCCGGATCCCGACGCGAAGCTTCTCCGCCATCTCGGCGGCCCTGGCGCGATCGCAGTTCCAGAGCAGCACCACGAATTCCTCGCCGCCGTAGCGCGCCACGAGATCGTCTTCGCCGACGACCAGCGATTCGAGCTTGCGGGCGACTTCCTGCAGGCAGCGGTCGCCTTCCTGGTGGCCCAGGCTGTCGTTGAGCCTCTTGAAGAAGTCGATATCCGTCAAGATCAGGGCGATGGACGTGCCTTCGCCCGCCGAACGCCCCCACAGGTAGTCGAACTGTTCCTCGAACCGTCGACGGTTGGGGATGCCGGTGAGGCCGTCGCGCACCGATTGCTCCTGCAACCGATGGTTGGCTTCCTGGAGCAGATCCGCCATGCGGACCCTGCCCGAATCGCGCTTGATGCGTTCTTCGAACCGGTCGATCAGGCGACGCAGCGAAGTCCTCTCCTGGTGCAGGCGTCCGAACCTCTGCACCCAGTCCGCGATCACTCCCGCGTCCTGGGAACGGAAGTCGCGCGGCAGGGTCAGGCGTTCCGAATAGCTCGATTCGTCGGCGATCCAGGGCCAAGCGGCCTCGGCATCCTGGTCGGAAAGCACGAGCAGGATTTCCCCGGGCGGAACGGATGGCCGTTCCATGCCGTCCACCACGAGCAACCATTGCTCGTCCGAGGAACGCAAGGCCAATTCCTGTCGCAACGCCTCGACGCCTTCCTGCCCGGAAAGGATCGCGACCCGACAAAGCCTGGATGCCTGAATCGTCACGGTCCCAGTGTACCGTTTTCCGGAGGCGTTGGCACCATCCATTCCTCCGGGACCGGACAAACCAGGCGTGCGGGCAGGAAAGAAGGGCCCGCGCGCTCGAACCGAAGCCTCCATGCGTGCAGATGCAGTCGCTGACCGCCCGAATAGTCGGACCAGTCCCGGGAGGCGCCACCCGCCGCCCGCGTCTTGAACAACGCTCCGCCACGACCGTCGTAGAGAGGGTCGCCCACCACGGGGTGCCCGATGGATTCGCAATGCACCCGGATCTGGTGCATCCTCCCCTGGTGCGGAGACGCGACCACCCAGGTTCCCCGCCCCTGTTCGTCGAGGCCGATCGCCCGGATGCTCGTGCGCGCCTCCTTGCCATCGTCCCGGATGGCCTGCCGGATGGGCGCCGCGGGGTCGTCCGCCGGGCCGATCGCGCCTTCCACCTCCACCGGAGCGTCCAACACGCCCGCAACCAGCGCGATGTAGTCCTTGGACACTTCGCGCTGCGAAAAGGCCTTGTTCAGCCAGATGGTGGCTTGCCGCCCGCGCGCGAAGACCACCAGCCCCGACGTCTCGCGATCCAACCGGTGCACCGGCGACCAACCTTCGCCGAACAACCTGCGCACCTGCCAGACCAGCGTCTGACGGAAGATCCTGGGGGTGGAATGCATCGGCATGCCCGACGGCTTGGACACGGCCATCCAATCCCGGGCGATCGCGACCACCCTCCAATCGGTGGGCGTCTCGGGTTCCCTGTACCGGCCGTGGGCGTATTCCACCGACGCGTCCTTGCACAGGAGCCTGTCGCGATCCGTCTCGACCGCCGAATCCACCCGCACGTCGCCCGCCGCGATGCGTTCGCTCCAGGCCTGGCGATCCTGGTAGGCGAACCTCTGCGCGAAGTAGTCGAGCAGACGGAATCCGTCGTATGCGGGCGGCACCCTGCTCGCGAACACGTAGGGGCCGTCGTCGCCGGGCAGAAGCGCCATCAGCGACCGCTCCGGGCGGAACGCGAAAGCGCCCCCCGCGAAGCCGCAGGAGGCGCGAAAATTTCCCGAGGACCGTTCAGGAGAAGTTGTCGACCACGTCCACGAGGCCGTATTCCCTGGCTTCCTGGGCGGTCATGATGTTGTCGCGGTCGGTGTCGGCTTCCAGCTGTTCCAGGGTCTTTCCGGAAGCGTCGGCCAGAAGCTGGTTCAGTTCGCGGCGGATGCGGAGCATCTCCTCGGCCTGGATCTGGATGTCGGAGGCAGGGCCGTACATGGTCCCGGAAATGAGCGGCTGGTGGATCATGATGCGGCTGCGCTTCCAGGCGTAGCGCTTGCCCTTCTTGCCGTAGGCCGCGATCACCGCGCCCATGGAGGCGGCCTGGCCCATGACCACCGTCACCACGTCGGATTTGACCGCATCCATGGTGTCCAGGATGGCCGTGCCCGAAGTGATCACGCCGCCCGGGCTGTTCACCAGAAGCACGATGTCCTCGTGGTTCAACGAATCCAGGTACAACAGACGCGCGACCACTTCCTTGGACGACTTGTCGTCGACCTGTCCCCAAAGGAACACGCGTCGATTCTTGAGGAAGCTTTCGGAAAGCTTCTTCTCGAGGCTTTCCTCCTTCTTCTCGTCTTCCTTGCCCTCGCAGCCGGGGCAGGAGGAATCGTCGTCATCGTCGTCGAGCTTCCAAGGATGGGCGTTCATTTTGTCACTCCTGTTCATACCAAAAATTCCACCAAGACTTCCGCATTCCCCCTGCCGTTCCCTGAGCGGAGTCGAAGGGCGGCAGGTGCATCGGTGGACCGAAAACCATCGTCTTCCAGAAGTATACTCGTCAACCGGGCGTCTGCACCGCGACCGAGGCGAACATGGCTCGCTCGACGGGAATCACCCCTTCTTCCAGACAGGTCCTGTCGGGGTATCGGTGACCACCACCTTCAGGTCCGCGAGCTCCTTGCGGATCCGGTCGGCTTCGGGCCAATTCTTGGATTCGCGCGCCACGGTGCGGGCCGCGACCAGCGCATCGATCCGCGCCGCTTCGTCGGCATCCACCTCGGCCGAAGGAGGATCAGGCAGTTCCAACGCCAACTCCAGTCCCAGCACCCTGTCCCAATCGGCAAGCAAACGCCCGCGCTCGGCTTCGGTGAGGTTGCCGTCGCGGCAAAGGCTCTGGGCGACCCCGAGCGCCTTGGGGATGTTCACGTCCTGCCCCAACGCGTCTTCGAACTGGCCTTGCCAATTCTTCTGGGCGTCGGTCAGGTCGCTGGCGGCATCGGTTTCACCTTGGCGCACGGCGTTCCATGCATCCAACAATGCCTTCACCCGGCGCCGGAACGCGCGGTGGGCATCGCGGGCAGATGCGATGTTCTCCCACGAAAAGGTGAGGAACTTGCGGTAGTGCGCGGTCGCGCAGAAGTACCGATAGTCCAGGGCCTCGTAGCCCTTGTCGATCAGCACCTGGAGGGTGAGGAACTCGCCCGACGACTTGCTCATCTTGCCCGAATCCTCGGTCTTGAGGAATTCGTTGTGGACCCAGTAGCGCGCGAACGGTTCGCCGTCGTGGGCGCATTCGCTCTGGGCGATCTCGTTGGTGTGGTGCACCCGGATATGGTCGGTGCCGCCGCAGTGGATGTCCAGCGTGCGTCCGATCAGCGCCGTGCTCATGGCGCTGCATTCGGCATGCCATCCCGGGAACCCCGTCCCCCACGGAGAATCCCACTCCATGGCTCGTTTCTTGTCCTTGGGGGAGAACTTCCACAAGGCGAAATCGGTGGGGTTCTTCTTGTCGCCCAGGTCCACGCGCACGCCGGCCATGAGCTTGTCCATGCGCAGCCCCGCGAAGTGCCCGTAGCGGGAAAACTTCTCGGTATCGAAATAAAGACCGTCTTCGGTGCGATACACGTAGCCGCGCTTGTCCAATTCCTGCACCAGCGCGATCTGCTGGGGGATGAAATCGGTGGCCTTGGGCCAGTGCGTGGGCTGCTTGAGATTGAGCCGTTCCCAATCCTTGAAGAACGCCTGGGTGTAGTGGTCGGCGATCTCCCAGACGGTGCGCCCTTCGCGTGCCGCGCCCTTCTCCATCTTGTCGTCGCCGTCGTCGGAATCCGACGTGAGGTGGCCGACGTCGGTGATGTTCACCACGTGGTTGACTTCGTATCCCGCATACTCCAGGATGCGACGGAGAAAATCTTCGTTCACGTAGGTGCGGAGATTCCCGATGTGGGCGTAGTGGTAGACGGTGGGTCCGCAGCAGTACATGCCCACGACACCCGGCTTGAGCGGAACGAACTCCTGGAGCTTGCGCCCCAATGTGTTGTGGAGCGAAAGCTTCATGGCCTTCAGCCCAGCAACTGGACCGACCGGGTCCCCTTTTCCACGCGTCCCACACGATGCACGGTCTCGCCGGCGTCGGCCAGACGCTGGGCGAGCTCGTCGGCGCGTTCGGCCGGCACGAACACCAGCATCCCGATGCCCATGTTGAAGGCGCGATCCATTTCGGCGCGTTCGATTTCGCCAAGTTCCATGATGTGGCGGAACAAGGCCGGGACTTCCCAGGTGTCGCGGTCGATCACGGCGTCGCAATCTTCCGGAAGCACGCGGGGGATGTTCCCCTGGAAGCCGCCACCGGTCAGGTGGACCAGACCATTGACGGCCTTTTCTTCCACCAGCGGATGCACGGACTTGAGGTAGGAACGGTGCGGCGCCATGAGCGCTTCGCCCAACGTGCAGTTGAGGCCGTCCAGGCGCGCGTCCATGCCGAGCTTGGCCTTGTCGAAGAACACCTTGCGCGCCAGCGAATAGCCGTTGGTGTGCAATCCGGCGCTGGAAAGCCCCAGGATCACGTCGCCCGGACGGATTTTGGAACCGTCGAGCAGGTTTTCGCGCTCGACCACGCCCACGATGTAACCGGCCAGGTCGTATTCGCCGTCGGGGTAGAATCCCGGCATCTCGGCGGTTTCGCCACCGATCAGCGAGGCCCCGTTCTCGCGGCAGGCCTTGGCCAAGCCGTCGACGATGCCTTCCACGACGCCGTCCTGCAACTTGCCCGTGGCGATGTAGTCCAGGAAGAACAAGGGCTTGGCGCCCTGCACCAGGATGTCGTCCACGCAGTGGTTCACGATGTCCTGGCCCACGGTGGTGTGGATCCCCGACATGAACGCCAGCTTGAGCTTGGTGCCCACACCGTCGCAGCTGGAGACCAGGACCGGGTTCACGCCCAGGTTGCGGGCATCGAAGCACCCGCCGAATCCGCCGAAGCCACCCAGGACGCGAGGTCCGAAGGTGCTCTTCACGGCGGCAGCGATGTTGTTCTTGACCTTGTCAGAACGGTCGAGAGAGACTCCGGCCTCGGCGTAATTCATATCAGATCGTTCCTTTGAGACAAAAGGGGGAATAACATACAAAAACCACTTCCCATCTGGGAAGTGGTTCGTTGCGACAAAGTTTCAGGTCGACCGGATCAGTCGATGCTGGAGGAGCGAGGGGGAAGCATCGCGATGCGCTCGGCCATTTCACGACGACGCGCAGAAACACGATCTTCGTCCTTTTCCGACTGCGAAGCGAAAGTCCAACGGATGTCGGCACGGAAGTAGGCGCCGGAAAGATCAAGGGGAATACTCTCCATCGACCTGGTTGCGTGGACGCCGGACGTGTCGACGTACTCCTTTTCTCGCACCAGTTCGTAATTGTCCCCCAGATAGACTTCATCGGCACGCAAGACTCGCCACCCCAGCTGCCCCTCGAGATTGAGTCGCCGGGCAAGATTGATGCGGGCGCCAATGAAAGCGGTTCCAAGCAGCGCACCGCTGTACTGCCACTCGTTGTAATGTCTCCGCCACACGACAAGAGTGTCTTCCGCGTGCCAAGTTCTTGCGATCGGGCTTTTGATCCCAACAATACCCAAGCCCAAGGATCCACCCAGAAGAAGATTGACCGGATATTCGTTAGGCAACAGGGCGACTTCGAGGTTCACGTCCACCGGAATCACCTGGTAGTAGAAATCCGAGTAGTACATGCCGGTCGCCATCCGGGCGGCATCCAGTTTCCCTCCGTTGAGCAGCTGGTAGCCGGCGTTCACCCCGACATGGTAGCGGGAATACGCCACACCAAAGCTCATGCCTGCGGCAGGCATCACCTGCGTGAACCCGTCGTACTTGTCGTCGACGAGCGAGTTGAGGTCGTCGGTGTTGACCATGTACGCACCGGCCCAGAATCCGAAATACGGCTGGAGCTGGCTCTGGACGCGGTCTTCGTCCCAGGCACCGACCACGGAGGGAAGGGCGGCCAGCATTGCGGCAGCGGCGGCAAAACGAGGAAGAAGTCCGGATGTCAGGCGGTTGCGCATGCGATTTCTCCTGAAAGACCTGTACGTCTGAATCCTCATAATACCTTGGAATTTCTCAACTTGCGAGGGTTTCGACAAAAATCCGGTCACTTCTTGACGCTCCTGCGCAGCTCCCTGGCCCGGTCGGCCAAGTCCGTTTCACCTCTGGAGTCGTGCCACGAAGACAAGATCCGCAACAAATCCTCTGTTCCTCGCTCCCCCAACTCCACGGCGTTGGCCAATCCTTGGTAGGCGGTTTCACCATCTCCGGCGCGCAACGCGGCCTGGCCAAGCGCCTTCCACAGACGCCCCTCCCGAGGATTCCGGTCGGTGGCGGTCCGCAACACCGCCAAGGCGGTGGCGTCCGCACGGCCAAGCTGGTGGATTCGCGCCAGCCGCAACCAACCATCCACATTCGCCGGAGAATGCGCCAATCCCGTTTCGCACTGGATCCTGGCCTGCTCCAGATCGCCGGCTTGTTCCCAAAGTTGGGAGCGCGCGAACCAGATCCTCGCGCTGGAATCGACCGCGAATTCCATCCATCGCTCCAAAGCCAGCCACGCCCCCACGGTGTCGCGCGCCATCAGATGGGCCCGCACCAGGCCCTCGTAACCGGTCGTGGATGCCGAATCCAACTGGATGGCCTTTTCGAACCATTCCACGCCCCCCACCGCGTCGTTTTGCGAAAGTTGCAGTTCACCCAACCGCAAA
This sequence comes from Fibrobacterota bacterium, assembly GCA_029557215.1. GTDB lineage: Bacteria > Fibrobacterota > Fibrobacteria > UBA5070 > UBA5070 > UBA5070. Next base: position 23,902 of record JAKPQQ010000050.1, read on the forward strand.
GCGACCGACGCATCCTTGGAATCCAGTTCCCAGAGCCTGCGGTATTCGGCGACCGCCATGCCGACCTGGCCATCTTCTTCCGACAGGATGGCCAGATTCAATCGCGCACGCTTGAACCTCGGCGCCCACTCGAGGGACTTCTTCCAGGCCGCCGCCGCCTCTCCACGCTTGCCGAGCCTGGCTTGGCAGTTGCCGTAGTTGAACCACGCGATGGCAGGCTGCAATCCTTTGCGGCCCGCTTCGCGGTACAACCGCGCCGCCTTTTCGAATTGGCCCGAATCGTACGCCGCTCCCGCCTGGGCGAACAGATCCACCTTGGCCTGCGCCAACGCCGATGCGGCCAGGATCGCCAGCGCCAGGAAAATCCGCGAAAGGGTACCCATGCGGATCACTCCAGGTGGAAGGAATACGGCATCCGCACCCATTGCGGAACCGGTACCCCCCCCAGGTGCGCGGGCTTGAACCGCCACTGCTGGCTCGAATTCTTCAAGGCGGCCTCGAACCCGTACCCAGGCGGCGCACCCAGGACTTCGAGCTTTTCCACGCGCCCGCGTTCATCCACCAACAGTCGCAATTCCACCGCCGCCTCGACGCCGTCTTCCTTCGCGCATCGCGGATAAGGGGGGTCCACGATCTTTTCGGGCTGGGCGTCTTCGTCCACCTGCCCCAACTGGTACACGAACCGCTGCGAACCCACGCCGCTGCCCACACCCGATCCGGCACCGCCGCCTCGGCCTCCTCCACCCGCGGCGACGGCCATCTCGTCGCCACCCGATCCTTCCAGCCCCAGATCCAAACCCGGAATGCCGTTTCCGGCGCCGCCTGCTTCGCCCTGGTCCACCAACCCCACCGATGGCGGCTGCGGTACCACCGGGGTCGTGGTCGGGATTGCCCGCTCCGGCGGGATCGCTTCGGGTTCGATCCGTTCTTGCGGCGGTGGAACCGGCACGACGGCCTCCACCACCTGCACGTCCTGGGTCCGGGCGGCACGTCGGATCCCGACCTCGCCCTGCGCCGGAGCCTTGAGAACCACCCACACAACGAATCCCAGCGCGCCCGCCAGGGACGCGACGGTGGAAACCCTCCGCAACAGGCGATGCGGGGGATGGACATGTTCGATGGGCGAGGCCAGCGCGCCGTCGCCGAACGGGGATCCGCTCCACTCGGGTCGATGGCGCACGCGCTCGGGACGGCGGCGGATCATCCGAGATCCCGCCCGGTCACTGTCCGCCCGTGCGGACCTTGAGGGCGTACCGCGACACGCCCGCTCCGCGGATGTCGTCGAGCACCTGCACCACCTTGGCGTAGGCGAGGCGTTCGTCGGCGGCCAGCACCACCTGCAAGGCGGTGTCGCGCTTGGCCCGGTGCGACAGGAATTGGCGCAACCCCGGCCGGTCGGACGCGCGACCGTCCACGCGCATGGCCCCCGACGCGTCCAGGCTGACCAGCACCGCCGACGGCGCCGAAGTCGCCGCATTGGCCGCCTTGGGCAGCTTGACCGGCACCGACGCGGAATCCACCGCCTGCGTCACCAGCATGAAGATGATCAAGAGGACCAGCATGACGTCCACCATGGGCGTCATGTTGATCGCCGTGATGGGTCTGCGTGGCGCTCCCGCGTCGCCGGCCACGTCAGGCCTTCTTCGAGCCGCCGCGGACGGCGGCCTCCAAGGACGCCGCCACCACGAGGGTGCGGAGCTCCTTGGCCCGACCCGACAATTCCTGCACCCTGGCCTGCAGCGAGTTGAAGATCCAGATCGCGGGGATGGCCACCAGAAGACCGATCGCCGTGGCCACCAGGGCCTCGGCGATGGCGGTCATGACCGCCTGCGGCCCGGCGCCTTCGCGCCCCAGGGCGGCGAAGGCGTCCAGGATCCCGCACACGGTGCCGAACAGCCCGATGAACGGGGCGTTGGAACCGATGGTGCCCAGGCGGGAAAGGTTGTGCTCCAACTTGCGGGTTTCGGCCGACTCCACCGCGGTCAGGATCTGTTCCAGGGCTTCGGGAGACAGCTCCCTGTTTTCCAGGCCGCGTTTCACCACGCGCCCCAGGTAGGTGTCGGGACAGGCGGCGACAAGCTCCGCCGCCTGCCGCGGGTCCGACATCGCGGGCAGGATGCGGTCCTCGTAGGGCAGCGCGTCGCGCTCCTGCCTGGAGATCAGGTTGCGCCGGCGCCAGCCGATCCAGCCCACCGCCACGCCCAGGAACACCAGCAAGGCCATCACGGCACGCGCGGCCCACAGCGCCAGCACATGCAATGGCCCGCTCTGGAAGCTGAAGAACGCCCCGATCCGCTGGCGCCAGTCCGGACCGGCGCCACCCTGGAAGAACCCGGGGCCGTCGGGAGTGGACAATGCGGGATCCACGGGAAGCGCGACTCCCGGTTGGTCCAGCCGGGACACCGCCAAGGTGGCCGAATCGGAAAGGTCTTCGCGCCATTCCCAGGACCCGCCCGCACCCGTGCGCACCAACGCGGCCGCGATCCGGCCGTCGTCGGACAAATACCACGCGCCAAGCTCGCCCGCGGCCACGATTCTCCCGTTGGCCGGCTCGCCTTCGGGACGCGGGAGCGCACCCGAAACGGTGTCGAACGCGCGCGTGCGAAGCCATTCCGCGCGCCAGGCGCCGACCGCTCGGGAAAGCCCGGTTTCCACGGCCGAAATTTCCGCGATGGCGGTTCTGACGGAATCCAGCGACGCCAGGCGCTCTTCGCGGCGCACGGGAACGGATCGGACGACCCGCTCGCGCAGGGCGTCCAAGCGACCTGTCAAATTCCGACGGATCCCGTCCAGCGGATCGGTGGGATTGTCCACCATGGGAGGAAGCCTCGCCGCCGACACGGCGGCTTCTTCGCGGAGCAGCCGACGCGCTTCGGCATCCACCTGGGCGCGCTCCTCCCGGGAGGTTTCCAGGCTGTCGCGCACCTGCGCGAACACGTCCTGCCACGCGTCGCGTTCGGCCAAAGCCTGGCGACGCGCCTCCCAGCGAAGCGCCACGAGGCTGTCGCGCATGCGTTGGGCGGCGGCCAGTTCGATGCGTTGGGACTTGGTGGCCGTGGCCGCACCCGGGGCGGGAGCGGCGAACAAGGCACTCGTCGCCAGAAAAAGGAACATGGAGAGGAACCGGCTCATTTCACGGCTCCCGTCACGGGCAGGAAGATCCATCCCGGTTCGCGTTCCCCGTTGAGGATCCGCGACGCGTCGGCCAGGGACGCCACCAGAACCGGATTGGCCACATCGCGCAACGCGTTGTCGCCTCTGGTGCGAAGCGCGGCCTTTTCGCCATCGCGATCCACGAACACCTGGAGGCTCCCCCCGATGTCGATGAACGTTCCGCGCAAGGCTCTTCCCGACGCGTCGGTGTAGGTGCCGGGTCGCGCGGCGATCCGCGAACCCAGATCGATCCGCTCCGACAAGTCGTCCAGGAATCGCGCCAAGGCTTCGCCAGGGTCTTCCGTTCCGGCCCTCAACCCTTTGGCCAAGCGACCCCATTGATCGCGCAGTTCCAGCCCGCCATCCAATTCCCGGGACAGGAGAGGAATCGTGTTGTCGATTTCACGGGCCAGCGCCTCGGAAAACGCCTTCTTGCGGGCCGCGGCGGGAGTCACCGGAGGCGGAGCGGGAGCTTTGGGACGGTTGGCCCGATCCAGAACCTGCCGCAGGCTGTCCCGTTCGCGAACCAAGCGCAGGGCATCCGATCGCATGGAAGCCAACCTCGCCTTGGATTGCGACCGCCATTCGGCGTGCCTGGCCGAATCCTGGGCGATGGACTTGCGCTCCTGCGCGATCTGGGCGCGCAACCGCTGCGTCTCGCGCGCGACGTCGTCGGCGGATTGGGCGGAAACTCCGCCTGGAAGCAGAACTGCGGCAAAAGCGATCAGCCCTGCGGAAGGGAAAAGGCGTCGGACCATGAGACGCTTCAATCTACCAAACCCGACAGCCTCGACGCCACATGGAATCCCTTCGATCCCCCGCAACGAGGTCGCGGGGTGGTTCGACACGAGGATCAGTTCCCGACGACCGGCTTGCCCACGGGCAGAACGGTGCGGCCATACAACGGATTCAGGATCGCGGCGGCCATCATGTACCAGGCACCCAAGGCGCAGGCCACCAGATCCACCCCGGCCCAGAACGCCAAGGAGTGGTCGACGAACTTGGAAAGAACCAGCAGCACGAACCCGATCACCAAGGTGGTGAAGGTGAACGCCATGGCCTTGGAGATGCGCAGCGACCCGACCCACAGGATGATCGAGAACAAGGTCCAGGCGACCAGGAACCAACCCATTTCGTTGTCGTTGGTCACGAACAAGCCGGTCTTGTTGAAGATCCAGATCAGGCACAGGGCGATCCAGAAGGCGCCGTAGGAGGTGAACGCGCAGTAGCCGAAGTTGTTCCCCATGCTCTTTTCCTGCAGGCCCGCGATCAGCTGCGCCACGCCGCCGAACACCAGACCGAGCGCGACCACCGCGCCGATTTCCGGAACGAAGCCCAGATTGTGGAACTGGAGCATGAGGGTGGTGAGGCCGAACCCGGCCAGGCCGACGACGGCAGGATTACCAGAGGTACCGTTGGACATGAGTCATTTCCCGTTCAGAGATGGGTGTGTGGTGCAAAGGGCCGGAATATGTAACTAACCGGATCCAGATTTCCAGTATGGAAACTCCAGACGACCCCGCGCGTCACGGATCCAAGGGCCCGGTCGCGAAGCCTCCGAAAGGCCTAAGGCCAAAGCTCAGATGAACACTCGTTCCAAACGGCGTCCGAGGTCGCAAAGCACCTCGTAGACGATCGTATCCAGGTTCCTGGCCAGGCGCTCGGCGGACAGCTCGGGTCGCGGCCCGATGATCCATGCGGCGTCGCCCAGATCCACCTGCGCGAGATCGGTGACGTCGACCATCATCTGGTCCATGCAGATCCGCCCGACCTGCGGGCACATGGTTCCGTTGATCTCCACCGACAGCCGATTGGAATTGCCTCGCCAGAATCCGTCGCCGTAGCCCAGAGGAAGCACGGCCAAGCGGGTGCGCCGTGGCGCGATCCAGGTTCCGCCGTAGCTCACCGGCTGCCCCTCGTCCTTCCAGGAAAGATGCCGGACGGTCGAACGCAGCCGCAACACCGGCACCAGACCCGCGTCCGATGCGCCCTCGGGAGGATATCCGTAGACCGCGATGCCAGGCCGCACCATCTGCAGCCACGCTTCGGGATGGCGGAAGATCGCGGCGGAATTGGCGGCATGCGCCACCGGTGGCCGCAGGCCCTTGCGTTCCAGCTCCGAAAGGAGCGCTTCGAACCGCTCGAACTGCCGCCGTGTCGCGTCCATGTCGTCGTCGGCGCGCGCGAAATGGGTGAAGATGCCTTCCCAATCCACCCCGGGAAGCGACAGGATACGCTCGATGGATTCGCGATCGTGGGTGTCGTGCAGCCCCAACCGCGCCATGCCGGTGTCGATCTTGAGGTGGGCCTTGAGCCTGCATCCTCCCGCCACGCCATGGGCGGACATCGCCTGGGCGGCCGGGAGATCGCACACCGTCGCGACCAGATCGAACCTCACGTATTCGGGAAGGTCGTCGGGATGGAACGGCTCCAGGACCTGGATCACGCCTTCCACACCCGAACGGCGCAGATGCGCGCCCTCGTGGATGCGGGCCACTCCCACGCGGTCGGCCCCGGCGGCCAGCACCGTGCGGGCCGTCTCCACGGCGCCGTGTCCGTAGCCGTCGGCCTTGACCAGGACCAGGATCTGTCGGTTCCCGACCCGCTCCCGGATCTTCCTGACGTTTCCCGACAACGCGGAACGGTCGACCTCCACCCACGAGCCCGAGGCGCTCATTCTTCCTCCTCCTCGTCCTTGCCCGGAGGAACGAGCTTGGCGCCGTACTTCTGGGAGATCTTGGACTCCGTCCTGACGACCATCGACCGCAGGCGCTCTTCGGTCCTGCTCACCTGCCGGAAGATCGTCAGGAAGAACGCGACCGAAACGACGAGCGTTCCGAGGAGGATCCAGACCAACGGACGCCTCCGATCAGACGAAAAGCTTTTCCGCGATCTGGACCGCGTTCAGGGCCGCGCCCTTGCGGATCTGGTCGCCCACCACCCAGAAATCGAGCGTGTTCTTCTGGCTCTTGTCCTTGCGCATGCGCCCCACCAGCACCGGATCGGTGCCCGAGGCGTCCAGCGGCATGGGCCAGCGGTTCTTGTCCGGCTCCTCCAGGATCCGGACACCGGGAGCGGTGCGGAGGACCTCCATGGCCTCCTCCACCGAAACCTCGCGTTCGAACTCCACGTTGAGCGCTTCCGAGTGGGCGCGCAGCACCGGCACGCGCACGCAGGTGGCGTGGACCTTGACGGAATCCGTCTCGAAGATCTTGGCGGTCTCCTTGACCATCTTGAGCTCTTCCTCGTTGTAGCCGAGGTCGGGCAGCCAAGGAGCGTTGTGCGGGAACACGTTGAACGCGTAGGGGAACGGGATCACCGTGGGCTGGAACGGCTTGCCTTCCAGGACCGCGGCGGTCTCCTGCTTGAGTTCTTCCATCGCGCGGGCGCCGGCGCCCGATGCCGCCTGGTAGGTGCAGGCGTGGACGCGCTTGACGCCGAACGCCTTGTGCAGCGGGAACACCGGCAGGGCCATGATGATCGTGCTGCAGTTGGGGTTGGCGATGATGCCGTTGTGGTCCTTGATCCGGTTGGCGTTGATCTCGGGGATCACCAGAGGCACGCCGTCGGTCATGCGGAACTTGGATGTGTTGTCCACGACCACGGCCCCGGCCTTCACGGCGCTGGGCGCGAATTCGGCCGAGATCGAGCCGCCGGCGGAAGCCAGGACCAGATCGATTCCCTCGAAAGACCCGTGGGTCAATTCTTCGACCTTGATCTGTTCTCCCTGGTATTCCAGGGTCGTGCCGGCGGAACGCTTGCTGGCCAGCAAACGAAGCGAACCGATCGGGAACTTGCGTTCGGCAAGGATGGAAAGAAGCTCGGCGCCCACCGCTCCGGTGGCGCCCATGATGGCGACGCGTACGGACATAGTCACGTAAAGATAGCTGGAATCGCGCGTCTGGGGTACTTTACCAGTCACGTTATGATCAATCTTCGAATCGAGCCGTTGCACGGCGGCACCGGCGAACACCACATGCGAGTCGACTCCGAACTCTTCCAGGAAATGGAACACGCCTTGCGCGCAGGCGAATCGGGCGAAGCCGCGATCGCCGCGCTTCGCCTGTACACCTGGGACGTTCCCACCGTCAGCCTGGGCAAGAACCAGACTCCGGAAGTCGCGCTGGCTCCCAGATGGGAAACCTGGAGGCAGGACCCGACCTCCGATCCCGACGGCCCCGCCGCCGTGGTGCACCGCCCCACCGGCGGGCGGGCGGTGTGGCACGAACAGGAATTGACCTATTCGGTGGTCTTCCCGTTGGCGCATCCGGCGTTCGGGAGTCGCAGCCCCGAGGACTTTTTCGGGGCCTGGCTCCTGGATGGCGCCAGGCGCGCGGGGATCCAAGGCTTGTCGCTGGAGCGTGGATCGGGCAGCCGCGATCCGTTGGGCTTGGGCGCCGCCCCCTGTTTCGCGTCCACCAGTCGGAGCGAACTGAAATGGCACGACAAAAAATGGGTGGGATCCGCGCGCCGCTTGGGGCAGACCGCCTTGCTGCAGCACGGCGCCATCCGGTTGGGCCCCGCCGGAGACAACCTCGAACGCTGGCTGACCGGTACGGCCCCCGCCGACGATCGTCCATGGGACACGCTCCCCACGCCGGAAATCTTGGCCCGACACCTTGCGCTGGCTCTGCTCGACGCGATAGAATCCGCCTGAGGATCAGGAGAGCGCATGCATTGCGCCCGATGCATCGGGTAATTTTCCCGATAACCGCATCAAGATTTGCTTTGGTGCACCACGGACAAGACCTGTCTTTAAATTGGCACGAGTCGTGCTATCTTATCATCTCGACGAGACATCGAGTCTCTCTTTGATCCACCATTCCTTAAAGGAAAATATCACATGCGCAAGCTCGCCCTCCTCGCCATCGCCTCCATCGCTTTCGTCGCCTGCCAGAAGAAGACCGAAGAGACCCCCGCCGTGGACACCACCGCCGTGGTCGCCGCTCCGGTTGACACCGCCGCCGACAGCGCCAAGGTTGACAGCGCCAAGGTCGACTCCGCCAAGGCCGACTCCGCCAAGGCGACCAAGAAGTAAGACTTTCGTCGTCGCATCCGCGATGACGGTCGGAGCCCAGGTCCTCGGACCTGGGCTTTTTTTGTTTTTCCGAAAATTTCCCTAAAGCTCCGCTAAAGCGGCGTCGATGACATGATAGCCGGGCTTGCGCCCAGCGCCTCCAGGGGTGGAGGTCGTGAGAGGTGGCGAACCTCCCGGTCGCCGACACGGATGTCGGTGTGCATTTCCCGATGCAAGGACTCTGACACGGAGGTTAGACATCATGCGCATCTACAACAACATCAATGCGGTCGCCACCCAGAACACGCTCGGCCTGACCAACTCCCGGATGCAGAAATCGCTCGAACGGCTTTCCACGGGCATGCGGATCAACCGCTCCTCCGACGACGCCGCGGGGCTTTCCGTGTCGGAAGGGTTGCGCTCCCAGATCCGCGGCAGCGGCATGGCCCAGCGCAACGCCAACGACGGACTGGCCATGTTGCAGATCGCGGAATCCGGCACCCAGCAGATCACGGATTCGCTCCAGCGCATGCGCGAGCTGGCCATCCAGGCGTCCAACGGCACCTACACCAACACCGACCGCGGGTACATCAACCAGGAATACGCCGCGCTCGCCTCCGAAGTCACGCGCATCGCCTCGGGCACATCGTACAACGGCGTGCAATTGCTGTCCACCTCCACGGCCTTCTCCTTCCAGATCAGCTCGGCCAAGGACGGCAACAGTTCCACGATCAGCTTCACGCCCACCGATCTGTCCACCGGGTTGTCGTTCGGCGGAGTAAGCTCGCAATCGGCCGCGCAATCGGCGATTTCGAGCATCGACTCCATCCTGGCATCCGTCCTTTCGCTGCGGTCCAACATCGGCTCGACCATGAACCGCCTGGACGCGACGGTGTCCAACCTGGGGAACATGATCACGAACCTGACCGACGCGGAAAGCCGGATCCGGGACACGGATTTCGCCCAGGAAACCATGCAGTTCACGCGAAACCAGATCCTGACACAATCCGCGACGGCCATGATGTCGCAGGCGAACCAGTTGCCGTCGGGAGTCCTCAACCTCCTGAGGTAGCGGTGTCACCTTGGCGCGCTCGACGCGCCAGGAACGGAACCAGGAACAAGCCCGGAACCGCGGCCAAGGTCGAGGCGACGAAGAACACGGTCCACCCGCTGGAATCGGCGATGGCTCCGGCCGGGGCGGTCAAATACCTCCCCAGCAGCCACACCGAGGTCAGGATCGCGTACTGCGTGGCGGCCGAACCGCTCCCGCACCTGGACATCAAGTACCCTACGAACACCGCCGAGAGCAATCCGCCGCAGACGGATTCGATGATCTGCGAAGCGTGCAGACCCACCAGACGCGGGACGACGGATTCGGAAACCAGCAAAAACCCGAGGTTGGAAGCGGCCCCAAGGATTCCCGCGACGACCAGGAGACGCCCGACCCGCAAACGGGTCTCGAGCCATCCCGCCATCCAGACTCCCACGCCGGCTCCCACCAAGGCCACGCCCTTGGCCAGCGAAAGTTCGTCCTTGGTGAATCCCGATTTCTGCAGGAAGGTCGAAGTCTGGTTGGCTGCCCAGCTGTCGGCCAACCGGAACAGCAACGCGAACAGCAACAGCAGCAGGAATCCCGACGCCCCGGAATCGCGCAGGAATTCGCGCACCGGTTTCACCACCGCGTCGGAGAGGGTCAGCGGAGGCTGCCCCGGCGGATCCGGCTCGGGATGCAAATAACCCGCGGCCAGGCCGAGCAACCCGATGCCCGCCAGAAGCCAGTAGGTCGCCTGCCATCCGATCCTCTGCGCCATGACCAGCGACAGGGACGAAGAAAGCAGCATGGCGGCGCGGAACCCCCACACCGAAAGCCCGGCCATCCGACTCGCCCCGATCCGCGACATGTCGCAGGTCCAGCCGTTGACCGCCAAGTCCACCGTCGCGCTGAAGAACGCCGCCAGAGCGAGGCACGCGACCAATCCGTTGCGGGAGGAGTTCGGGTCGATCCCGCCGAGCAGGCCCAGCGCCAGGGTCACGCAGACCGTCGCCAGGAAGATCCAGCCACGCCGCCTTCCGGTGGGAGGAGCGAACCTGTCCACGACCGGGGCCCAGAAGGGCTTGAGCATGAGCGGCATCGTCGCGAGCCCCAGATAGCCGATGTCCGAAGCCTTCAAGCCGGCATCGGACAATCGGACCTGGAGCGTGCCCGTCATGAGATCGGAGGGCAGGCCGGACACCATTCCAAAGGACACCGCCGCGATCGCGGCACGACTGGGCTTGTTCAAAAGAGTCTCCGGGGGGAAGGGAGCGACGGGCGGCGGAACAGGGACTGGTCGATGATGGCCCATTCGTCGAGTCCGAGATTCAGGCCGAATTCGACGCGGTGGGCGAAAGTCGGGATGCGGGCTCCGAAGACGTCCAGCCGGGCGGGATTTTGACGGATTCCGTCGACATCGTCCAACGCGCGCGCGAACCCGAGCGAGATGTGGAACGGATACACGTTGTGGATGCGGCCCGAAACACGGGTTTCCCACGTGGCCGACCGGGCGAAGTCCTGGACCTGGTCGGCGAACGACCTGTCCGCGTCGTACCAGCCGCCTCGCCAGGCGCGTCCGGCGTGCAGCGCGGCCCCGGCGCTCCAGGCGTCCCAGAACCAGATCCAGGAAGACTTGCGGATCTGTACGATGGGAAACCGCGTGGCCAACCGGAACATCGCGGTGCGGGTCCCCGTGAACGACCGCGTCTCCTTGCTCCCCGACTTGAAAGCCGGGTATCCGGGAATGTCCAGGCCGTCCAGGTAGAAGTCGTTCAAGGTGTCCAGATCGCCGTCCCACCGGAGGATCCCGCCGACGGCGGCGTCCGCCTCGATCGTCTGGTCGGGCCACAGCGGGTTGGCCACCGCCTTGCGCAGATCGCACCACCCGCGCCAGAGCGTGGTGGAATTGGTCTTCACCGTGATGCTGCCGTCGGCGTTCTGCTGGAACACCTCTGCGAAGCTCCCCGACCGCTGGAGCTCCGAGAAGTCGCCGCTCAACTGCACCCGGGCGAAGGTGCCACGGGCGTCGGCCATGCGGTCTTCGCCGCCGCCTTCCTGGTCCAGGTACGTCCAGTAAAGCGACGGACTCCAGCTCGAGTAGGCGGGAAACCGGAAATTGTCCTGGTAGAGGTCGAAGTCGTATCCCATGCGCGAGACTTCGGCGTGGATCTTCTGGTTGCGGGTCAGCGAATAGCGCCCGCCCACCGTCGCCGACACGACGTGCAGGGCCCAGGCCTGCGACTCGCGGATGCGCACCGTGTCGTCCACGCCTTCGCGGCTCAGGGTGTCTTCGCCGCGCATGCTCTGGTACCCGGCCTCCAGGAACAGGGTGGGCCAGAGGCTGCGGTTTTCCCACCCCGCCATGAACACCTTTTCCTGGCGCGGATTCAGCAGGTTGGGATGGTCCAATCCCAGGTAGTCGAATCCGTGCCCAAGGTCCAACAATCCCAGGAACACGAGGTTGTTCTTGCGGGCGGGATCCAGCATCTGGTAGCGCGCGCCTCCCAGGAACTTCCACTGGTCGCCTTCGGCCCCGAACAGCGGCGCCGTCCGCTGGGCGTACAGGATGGGCGACAGCAATCCGCGGTTGGGAATCGGGAAATAGGGGTGCTCGCGCGAGGCCAGGTCCCAAGTCTGCTGCACGGGGGCCGGGATCGCCGAATCCCGTTTGAAGGCCGGTTTGGGCGCGAACGGCGCGATCGAATCCAGGACGTGGAGCCCGTAGCCGTCGTGTTCCCAGGCCACGAACGCGAGCCGCCTGCCGTCGGGCGACGGCGCGGGCTGGAACGCGCCTCCCCGGACGGATGTCACCTGTTCGATGCTCCCTGTTGCCAAATCCTGTCGATACAGGTCGAAGCTCCCGGCGCGGTCGGATGCCAGGTAGAGCCATTTCCCGTCGGGAGACGCCGCCGGATCCCGCCATTCGGAGGCGCTGTCGCCCTGGCGGGCCAGGATCCTGCCATCCAGCCCGATCCGGTCGACGCGACGACGGATTCCGTCGTACCAGTCCATGAACAGGCCCGTACCGTCGGCGGTCCAGACCGCCGCGTGGATCGTGGCGGCCGGACGTTCGCCCAGCGGATCGGGAACCGGGAACACGTCGGCTCCTTCGCCGGCCGGCAGCTCGAGTCCGCTCGCGGACAGAAGCCGCACCCGGAACCGGTCGCGGTCGCGCACCACCACCGCCAGGGTGTCGCCGCGCACCTCGGGGAAGAACGCGTGCATGGCGACGGTGACGCGCCGCTGCTCGTCCTTGGGTTGGCCCTTGAGGAAACCCTTCCCGTCGGGCTTCAGCTCCGAGGCGTAGACATCCACCACGGGGCGGCCGCGTTCGTCGTCGTCGCGGCCGGAATGGAACCAGACCTGCTTGCGGGCGGTGTCGACGGAAAACCGGCTGCGGACCAGCGGGGCCACGGTCCAGAACCTTTCGCTCGTGTCCTTGCGGGCGAAGTCGCAGGCCCACAGCGAATTGATCTGGAACTCGCTCCCGCGGTTGGAAGAAAACAGGATGACGGAATCCGACCACCATCTGGGATGCTGGGTGTTGAACGCCTTCCCGAAGACCCGTCGCCCCTCCACCAGAGGTTTGGCCCGCTCCATCGCCTCCAGCGCGCGAGCGCGCGCCGAATCGCGCCATTCGTTCCACAGCGCCTGGGCATCTTGTCCCGTCGTCGCCTTCCAGGCCGAACCCGGCGTCTGGCGGCGGAACCTGGAAAGCTCCTTCCACCACGCGGCCACCGCTTCGGGCCCCCGGGTGCGCGCGATGTGGCGGGTGATCGAATACCCTTGCCCGTACACGCGTTCGTAGTCCAGTCCCGAACCGGAAAACGTCCCCAGACGCCCCCAGGGGAGCAGGCTGTCGGCCAGAACGGCCGTCCGCTCGATCATGTCCCGGTGCGAATCCCAGCGATCGCCTCCGGTCATCTCCGACGACCACTGCGAGGCGCCTTCGGCCATCGACATGGAATACGGATTCAAGGACCACAGGAGCCATCCCCCCGACGAGAAGCTCCGGTCGGAGGCGTCGTCCCACCCCAACTGGAGTTCCCCGATCCAGGGTTTCCACTTCGCCGATTTGCGGATGGAAACCACGTGCGCGAACTCGTGGGCCACGACGTCGCGGATCCAGTCCTTGCTTCCGCGCAGATTGAACCCGAGATCGGCGCTCCAGATGGCCATGGTGTTCAGGCTCGCGATGGCCCAACCGTTGGAGTAGTCCTCGTCGAACACCAGGAAATCCACCTTGCCCGGCGGTTCGTAGCCGAACAGCCCGGTGATTTCCGGCCACACCGCCTCGGCTCGGGAAGCGCACACTTCCGCCACGCCGCGCAGCCCCTTCTCGTAGTGGAACCTGAAATGTTCGGTTTCCGCGGTGAACCATTTCACGGACGGATGGTTCCGGTCCTGCTCCTGGTCCCCGTAGGCGAAAACGGGCGAAAGACCGGCCAGCAGGACAAGGACTAGGCACGCCCGGAAGGCACGTCGGATCGAGTTGGTCATCAGGAACGTGAAGATAGGTGCCTGTTCGGTGCCCGTGGTCCACCCGACCCAAAAACCATCCCGCCCCGGGGACATGGAACCTGTCTCCGGGCGGAACCGATCCGACCTGGACTTCGCGATTGAGACTTTGTATCGTATCTCTTACTCGGTTCCCGAGACACCCACAACCAAGGAAAACGTCCATGGCCACCACTGCGCTCCGCGGCACCCCCGTCCAGACCTCCGGCGATCTTCCCAAGGTCGGCTCCACCGCGCCCGGTTTCGAACTCGTGAAGCAGGATCTTGCCAGCGTCAAGCTCTCCGATCTGGCCGGCAAGAAGGTCGTGCTCAACATCTTCCCGAGCATCGACACCCCCACCTGCGCCGCCTCCGTGCGCAAGTTCAACGAAAAGGCCGCCAGCAAGGCCAACACCGTGGTGCTTTGCGTCTCCAAGGACCTGCCGTTCGCCTCCAAGCGCTTCTGCGGCGCCGAAGGCATCGAGAACGTGGTCACCGCGTCGGGCTTCCGCGACACGGCCTTCGAACAGGCCTACGGCATCCAGATCGCCGACTCCGCCCTCAAGGGACTGATGGCCCGCTCGGTGGTGGTCCTCGACGAATCCGGCAAGGTCGTCCACACCCAGCTCGTCTCCGAAATCGCCGACGAACCCGACTACGACGCCGCCTTGGCCAAGCTCTAAGGACGGAGCTCGGAGGGATCCACCAGCATCGCGTCGGGCTGGAATCGTCCCGACGCGACCTTGCCGAAGGCGATCGCTCTTCCCTGGAGATCCAGGCAAAACGCCTCTTCCGAATCCGGAAGGGGCGTTCTTGTCGAATGGCCGTGCGAAAGCGACTTGAACGCGTCCGGATCGGCCGTGAACCTCGGCACCTCGGGGAACACGGATTCCGTCGGATGCACCGGCGGAATCCCCTCCGATGCCGCGAACGAATTGGGCAGACGCCAATGCCCGATCGCCGTGCGCCGCAGGGCGCTCACCGTCGCGCCGCAACCCATGGCCTCGCCCAGATCGCGCACCAGCGAGCGCACGTAGGTGCCCTTGGAACACTTCACGCGCAGAGTGAAGTCGCCTTCGGCCCAGCCGGTTCCGGCCAAGGGCGAGTCCGGCACGGATTCGATCGAATCGATCCGCACCCGCCGCGGGGGAAGCACGACTTCTTGGCCGGCGCGGGCCCGGGCGTAGGAGCGCACCCCGTCGACGGAAATCGCCGAATAGGAAGGCGGCACCTGGTCGATCTCCCCCAGGAACGGCTCGACGAGCGAATTCCAGTCCGGCATTCCCGGGAACGGATCCTCCTGCGACAGGATCCGTCCATCGGTGTCCAGCGTGTCGGTTCGCACGCCCGTGCGCACGGCCACCAGGTATTCCTTGTCCATGCCTTCGGCCCACGACATCAGGCGCGTCGCCTTGCCCGCGGCCACCACGAGCAATCCCGTGGCCAGCGGATCCAGCGTTCCCGCGTGTCCGATCCGTTTTTCGGAAAGCGCGCGCTTCAACGGCGACAAAGCCTTCTGGGAGGTGACTCCCGAAGGCTTGTCCAGGAAAAGGAAGCCGCAAGCGCTCAGGTCAGTCCTGCGGCGGAAGCGGTTTGCGGTCGTCTTCCGGGAGCTTCACGAGCAGTTCGTTGATCATCATGCTGTTCTCCAGGTTCTTGTCGAGACAGAACTTGAGGATCGGCATGTGCCGCAACTTCATCCGATGCGCCAGCTCCTTGCGAAGCCAACCCGCGGATTGCTCGAGACCGACTTCGGAATCGCGCATGCTCTTGTCCGAACCCAGCACCGTGTAGTTCACCGTGGCCACCGACATGTCCGAAGAGACCTTGACGTTGGAGATGGTGACGAACCCGATGCGCGGATCCTTCAGCCCCTCGATGAAGAGCTGACCCAGCTCGCGCCGGATCTGCTCTCCCACCGAAACGGTGCGGCTTCCGCCTGGACGACGGCTCACGCCTTGGTATCCGAAAGCTTGCGGGCGACTTCGAACTGCCGGAAGAACGCGATGATGTCGCCTTCCTCGTAGTCCTCCACGCGATCCAGTCCCACGCCGCACTCGTAGCCCGACTTGACTTCCGACACGTCGTCCTTGAAACGCTTGAGGGTGACCACCTTGGATTCGGCGATTTCGATGCCGTTGCGGTACACGCGGGCCTTGAGCTTGCGCTCGATGGTGCCGCTCTGCACGTAGCAACCCGCGATGGCGCCCAGCTTGGGCACCCGGAAGACGGCGCGCACTTCGGCTTCGGCGGCGACTTCTTCCTTGATCTCGGGCTTGAGCATGCCTTCCATGGCCTTGCGGATGTCGTCGACCACTTCGTAGATGATGCGGTAGGAACGGATTTCCACACCTTCGCGGAGCGCGAGCTCGCGGGTGTTGGAATCCGGACGCACGTGGAAGGCCACGATGATGGCGTCCGAGGCGGCGGCCAGCATGACGTCGGCTTCCTTGATGCCGCCCACGGCTCGCGACAGGATCTGGACGCGCACTTCCTTGGTGGAAAGCTGTTCCAGGGATGCCGCGATGGCTTCCACCGAACCGTCCACGTCGCCCTTGACGATGACACGCAGCGTCTGCTGGGCGTCGCCGGCGGCGATCTTGTTGGACAGGTCCTCCAGGGACATGCGCTGGGCGCGACGCAGTTCGCGTTCCTTCTGGGCGCGGTGGCGACGACCGGCGATCTCGCGGGCTTCGCGTTCGTCGTCCATCTGGATGAACGAATCGCCCGCCTGTGGAACGCCGTCGATGCCCAGGATCTGGCAAGGCACCGAGGGTCCGGCCTCTTCGCGCGGATTGCCGCGTTCGTCCATGAGCTGGCGGATCTTGCCGGCGTAGGAGCCGACCAGGATCGCGTCGCCCACTCGGAGCGTGCCTTCCTGCACCAGGATGGTCGCGATGGAACCCTTGCCCTTGTCCAGGCGGGATTCGATCACGGTACCCTTGGCGCGCACGGTGGGGTTGGCCTTGAGGCCCAGCATTTCGGCTTCGATCAGAAGGGCATCCAGGAGCTTGTCCATGTTGATGCCTTTTTTCGCCGAGATCTCGACGCACTGGGTCTTGCCGCCCCATTGCTCGACTTCCACCCCGTAGGCGGCCAGCTGCGAACGGACATTGTCCGGATTGGCCGCGGGAAGGTCGATCTTGTTGATCGCCACGACCATGGGAACGCCTGCGGCGCGGGCATGGTCGATGGCTTCCTTGGTCTGCGGCATGACGTTGGAGTCGGCCGCCACCACCAGGATCACGATGTCGGTGACCTTGGCGCCGCGGGCACGCATGGCCGAGAACGCCTCGTGGCCCGGGGTGTCCAGGAAGGTGACCGTGCCGTGGCCGGTGTTGACTTCGTAGGCGCCGATGTGCTGCGTGATGCCGCCGGCTTCGCCGGTCATGACATGCGTCTTGCGCAGGTAGTCCAGCAAGGAGGTCTTGCCGTGGTCGACGTGGCCCATGACCGTGATGATCGGAGGACGGATCGCATCGGCGTCCGGATCGCCAAGATCTTCCTGGCTTTCGGCGACGTCTTCGGCGTATTCGTCCATGAGCTGCGCCACGAACCCGAACTCGTCGGCGATGATCGCGATGGTTTCGTGGTCCAGACGGGCGTTGATGGTCACCATCAGACCCATGCCCATCGCCTTGGCGATGACCTGGGCCGGAGCGACGTTCAACAGGTTCGCCAATTCGGCGATCGTGATGAACTCGGCGACCTTGAGGGTGCGCTTTTCTTCCGGCGCGTCCATCATCTGGCCGCCGCCGCCACGGGCGTAGCGACGCTGGATCTTTCCGCGATCCAGCGAGACCATCACCTTGTTGACGTTCTGCTGGGTCTGGTAGAAGATCTCGTTTTCGATCTGCTCCTTGGTCTTGCGCTTGCCGCCGGCCGTGCCCTTGCCCTTGGCCGAGCCGTGGGCGCCGGCCGTCTGGCCGGGCTGGACCTGCTGCTGCTGACCAGGAACGCCGGGCTGTCCGGGTACGCCAGGACGTCCGGGACCGCCAGGTCCCGCACCCGGAGCGCCGGGACGGTAAGGACCGCTTCCCTGACGATACGGATTGGCCGAGGGCGGCTGACTGCGATATGGTCCTTGATTGGGACCGCCGGGTCCGCCGCGGTATCCACCGGGGCCGCCGGGTCCACCAGGACCGCGCGCTCCGCCGGGGCCGCCAGGGCCACCGGGACCGCGTGCTCCACCGGGGCCGCCAGGGCCGCCGGGTCCACGCGCCGCGCCGGGACCGCCAGGGCCGCGACCATCGGAGCGAGCTCCGCCCACGGACACGCCGCGATCGTTGCGACCGTCGCGAGCACCGGGACCACCAGGTCCGCGGCTCTCGGGACGTCCCTCGCGATTGTCGCGAGGCGCGCCTTCGCGGCCCGCAGGAGCGGCGGCTCCGGGACGATTGGGGTCGGCCGGACGGTCACCCGCGGCGCCACCAAATCCGGGACGCGGCCCACCCGTGATCCCACGAGGCGTGGGCTGGTAGGTGCTAGCCGGAGGGGTGGGGCGAGGACGATCGGGACGATCGGGATTGAACGAAGGCTGCCGACGCACAGGCGCCGTGAGCTGGACCTTCAAGCCGCCAACGGTGGCGGGAGCCGCAGGTGCGACGGGTGCCGCAGGCGCAGGCGCGGCGGAGGCTTCCGGCCCGACGGGGGGCGGAACCGGAGCCTGGGCGACAGGCGCCGGCTCGGATGGCTTTTCCGCGGCGGGTGCCGCGGCCGCAGGGGTGGGCGCAGGCTCGGGTTTGGACGCGACCGCCACGGGCGCAGGCGCCGCGACGGATTCCGTCACAGGAGCGGGCGCGACAGGCTTGGGGGCCGCGGCCGGAACCGACGATTCGGCATGTTCGCCTTCGCCTTCGGTTTTCTTCTTGGGCGCGGCCTTCTTGGGCCTCGACTCGGCGGATTCGCCTTCGCCTTCGGCCTTCTTCTTGGGTGCGGCCTTCTTGGGCCTCGACTTGCCGGACTTCGCGCGCTCGGACTCCAAGGCGGGCTTGATCTGGTCGACCCATTCGCCCTCGATCGGCGACAGGACGGACCGTACCTCGTGACCAGCTTCCTTCAGAAGCTTGAGGACGGTTTCCTTCGCGATCTCGAACTCGGTCGCAACATCGGTGATTCGGGTCTTGCTCACAGAGCCTCGCTCTCGGTAGGTACTAGGATGGCTGGTCAGGTATCAAACACCGCTCACTCGGCGGCGGCTTGATCCTCCACGGCCTCCACAACGGTCTCGGCAACTTCAACATTTTCTGCGATTTCGACAGGCTCCACAACCGCGACGGGTTCGGGTGCCTCCCCGAGGATCGAGCGACGCTCGGCCTCGGGCAACTGGGCGAATTCGTCTTCCCCGAACACGTCCAGCTCCATTCCCAACAGCTTGGTGGCCAGCTTGACGTTCTGTCCCTGGCGACCGATCGCCAAGGAGAGGTCTTCGTTGGCCACGACGACGACGTAGCGATCCGATCCCACGGGGAGGACCTTGCGGACCTCGGCGGGAGCGAACAGCCTCCGGACGTAGACTTGCATGTCGTCGGTCCAGTGGATGATGTCGATGCGCTCGTTGGAGAGTTCGCGGACGATCGCCTGAACGCGATTGCCCTTCATGCCCACGCACGCGCCCACCGGATCGATGCGCTCGTCGCGGCTGGACACGCTGATCTTCGCGCGGAAGCCCGGGTCGCGGGCGACGGCGCGGATGGCCACGATCTCGTCGTAGATCTCGGGCACTTCCAGTTCGAACAGCTTGGCCAGGAATTCCGGATGGGTGCGCGACAGGATCACCTGCGGGCCCTTGGAATTGTTCGACACGTCGCAGATGTAGGCGCGGACGCTGTCGCCCTGGCGGTAGCGTTCCTTGCGGATCTGCTCGCGCAGCGGCACGATGGCTTCGGTGCGGCCCAGGTTGACCAGGATGTCGCCGCGGTCGACCTGCTGGACAGTTCCTGTCACAATGGTCCCGATGCGGTCGCGGTAGTCGTCGAACACGCGCTGGCGTTCGACTTCGCGCACGCGCTGGGTCAGGCTCTGCTTGGCGATCGAGATGGCCGCGCGTCCGAATCCCGCGATGGGGATCTCGTGCTCGAGGGTTTCGCCGACCTGGATGTTGGGGCGGTACTCGCGGGCCTGCTCGACCAGCATGTACTTCTCGTCGAACACCAGGGCGTCTTCCGCCGAAATCCCTTCGGGGAGATCGGGAAGGTCTTCCACCACCTCCACGCGCAGGAAGGCGCGGATGCTGCCGCGTTCGCGTTCGATGTCGACTTCGACGTTCTTCTGGATGCCGGTGTACTTGCGTGCGGCCTGGACCAGCGAATTGCGCAAGGTCTGGAGCACCACATCCATGCCGATGTTCTTTTCCTTGGCGACTTGGCCAAGGGCCTCGACGATGTTGACTTCCGGATCCTTCGCGGTGGTTCTTGACATTGATCAGTCCTCGAGACGAACGTCGACGCGTGCCAGCTGGACAGCGCGATAGGGTATGCGGATTTCGGTGGTCTCGTCCTCGAGTCGGAGGATTGCGGCCTCCTCGTCTTGGCGGACAAGTTTCCCGATCCACTGCTTGCGGCCTTCCACCTCTTCGTTCAGATGCGCACGGACCCATTCTCCGACCCGACGACGCCAATCCGCGGGCGTCTTGAGGGGGCGATCGAGTCCCGGCGACGAGATCTCGAGGGTGTAGGGCGACTGGAACGAATCGTCGGCGTCGAGCAAGGTCGAGAGATGGTGGCTGGACTGCGTGCAATCTTCCAGAGTCACGCCGCCCGGTTTGTGCAGGTAGATCCGAAGGACTTCCCTGCGCCCCGCCCGAAACAGCTCCACATCCACGAGTTCCAGCCCCCTGGCTTCCGCCACTTGCTGGGAATACGCTAGAAGCTGGTCTTTCCGAGTCAGGACAATACCCCTTTTCCTAGCCCGTCCACCTTTGGACAGGCAACAAAGAACGAATCCGGAAACCTAGTAATTGCCTAGCCCGGGTGTCCATCTTCCTGATGGATCCGGGCCGGAAATGTTCCCGTTCCCCCCGCAAACGCCACGATTTGTCCATCGCCCCGGGCGCCTGCCGCCCGCCATTCGCCGTTTCTCTCCCTCCCTGGTAGGGAGGGATGGGGTGGGTTGGGTTGGCCACCGGGCGTCACCGGGCCGTCGTGAACCGGGCCCGTGGTGGTGCATGCCATCGTTTCAGGGCGATTCGTGATTGGCACCTCAAGTTGCCCCGCCTGCTTTGCGGTTGCCGTAGCGGTCGCCCCTACGCCGATGCCCCACCTCGGTCCCGGCCCCCGCGCGGGGGCTTCCGTCCCTGGCGCGCGCCCATTTCCGTGGGGACGCAAAATTTTGCGTCCGTACGGAAATGGGGGGAGGAAATCAATCCACCGTCAATGGCACCCGCACCCCGGGCCGTGCCGGTGCGCGGGTTTGGCCGCCGCCGGAGCGGCGGGTGCCGCGGCGTGGCCGCCGATCATGGGCGCGCAAATCACGCGCTCCACCGCCTCGCCCGTCTCGGGGTGGGCGGTCAGCGCAGATTCTGTCATCGCCTGGCGGACCTCGAAGAATGCCGCCGGGTCGGTGTCGGGTTTGCCGACGATCTTGTAGACGTAGGTGGGCATTGGGTTCGTCCTCCAGCGGCAACGATTTGCGGCTATTGAATCACCGCTCGTCCTGAGGAGGCCCATAGGGTCGTCTCGAAGGACGAGCGGATGTGGTTTCTCCGAAAGACCTCGCCGATTTCCGTCAGGGCTCCGACTTCATGACAAGATCCGTCATGTTGTTGGACGCCGCGCGGCGGATGAGGGCCAGGTAGGCTCTCGCGCTCGCCTCGATGATGTCGGTGCTGCGGCCCTGGCCGGTCAACGTGCGGCCTCCCAGGCGGGCGCTCACCGCCACTTCGCCCTGGGCGTCGGTGCCGCCGGTGATGGCCTTGAGCTGGTAGGTGTCGATGTCGATCGTCTTGCCGGTCAGTTCGCGGATGGCCTTGAGCACGGCGTCCACCGGGCCGTCGCCCGAAGCCTTGCCGGCCACCGGTTCCTGGTGGTCGCGCTTGAGGATCACCGTGGCTTCCGGAGACGACGTCGAGGCGGTCAGGACGCTGTAGCTCACCAGCTGCCAGTCGTCGCCGGCCTCGACGATTTCCGACTCCTCGGCCACCAGGGCCACCAGGTCTTCGTCGAAGACTTCCTTCTTCTTGTCGGCCAGGACCTTGAACTTCTCGAACACCGCGGTCAGTTCTGCCTCGGGCAGCTCGAATCCCATCGCGACCAGGCGATCCTGCAAGGCATGCTTGCCCGAGTGCTTGCCCAACACCATCTTGTGCGAGCTGCGCCCCACCGATTCCGGCGTCATGATCTCGTAGGTGGCGCGCGCCTTGAGCACGCCGTCCTGGTGGATCCCCGATTCGTGCGCGAAGGCGTTGGCCCCCACGATCGCCTTGTTGGGCTGCACGGGCACGCCGGTGATGCTCGTGAGCAGTCGGCTGGTGTTGTAGATCTCGGTGGAGACGATGCCGCTGTCGATTCCTGTCGACTTGGCATGCACGCGCAGGGCCATGGCGACTTCTTCCAGGCTGCAGTTGCCCGCGCGCTCGCCGATGCCGTTGATGGTGCATTCGATCTGCCGGGCGCCCGCGCGCACCGCGGCCAGCGAGTTGGCCACGGCC
>JAKPQQ010000052.1 GCA_029557215.1 Fibrobacterota bacterium
CGCGGCATGGGCTCGCTGGGCGCGATGCAGCACGGTTCCAAGGACCGCTACTTCCAGGCCAACGTCTCCGACTCCAAGAAGCTCGTGCCCGAGGGAATCGAGGGCCAGGTGCCCTATCGCGGCCCCGTGAAGGACTCCGTCTTCCAGCTCATGGGCGGTCTGCGCGCCACCATGCACTACTGCGGCGCGGCTTCGGTCGCCGATCTCCACAGGAAGGCGAAGTTCGTGCGCATCACCGGCGCGGGGCTCAAGGAGAGCCACCCCCACGACGTCCAGATCACCAAGGAAGCGCCCAACTACCAGCCTTCCCACTAGACTGGACGGTGCGTCGAGGGCGGAGAACCGCCCCCGGCGGGGAAAAGAAGTTTTCCAAGGTGGGCTTCGGTCTTTCCGTGCGGGAGGGACGTGCGCGAGCCGTTGCGAAGCGGTTGCTTCCCTGTGCTGGCCTGGCCGTGCCAAGGGGGGCGGGCGGAACGTATCGAAACGCGGTTTTCCGCGGTGCCGCGTGCGGCGATGGAGAGTGCCGGCTCGAGGCGGTACAATTGTGCCTGAGGGAGTATCGCACGGCAGCTACATCCCCGGACCTGCATGCGAGGCTCGCCGCCCGGATGGGGGGAAAGGGAACCAACCTCGGAAACGGTCCGTACGGCGGGGAATGCCGCAGGATGCGCTCCGGGTCACATCGCGGTCTTCCAACGCCCCTCGAGGCACAATACGATGGATCGTCCTTCAATCTTCACCTACTTCGACTTCCGGCGGTTCCTCCGGGATTCGCAGCTGCAGCGGCGCAGCGTCCGTCCTGCTTTCACGCTCGAGTACCTGGCGGGGAAGGTCGGACTCAAGTCCAAGGGGCACGTCAGCCTGATCTTCAAGGGGGACAAGAACATCCCCGAGGAGAAGCTTTCGCTCTTCGCCCAGGCATTCGATCTGGACGAGAAGGAAACCGAATTCTTCTGCCACCTGGTCCGCTTCGGCCAGGCGCGTACCCACAGGGAACGCAAGAAGCATCTGGACCAGATGGTGGGGCTCATGCGGGTCGCGGATCGGCGCCTGGTGCCGCGGCAGTACGCGCTGTGCCAGGACTGGTGGCACCCGGTGGTCCACGAGCTCCTGCGTTTCCGCGACGTCGCCGACGACTGGGAGGCCCTCGGAGCCGCGCTGAGACCCCGGATCACCGCCGAGCAGGCCAGGGAGTCCATCCAGCTGCTGGAGGAGATCGGTCTGATCCGCAAGGACGGAAACGGCCTTTGGAAGCCTACGGACGCGGTTCTCACCTTCGGCGACGGATGGAGTTCCGTCGCGGTGCGGCAGTTCCAGATCCACACCTTCGCCATGGCTCGGCAGGCCCTCGAGAACGTTCCGGTCGACGAACGGGACGTCTCCACCTTGACGCTGTCGATCGGGGAAAACACCTTCCGTGAGATCCGTTCGCGCCTGGCCCTCGTACGCCAGGAAATTCTATCCTTGGCGCGCTCGGACCGTTCACCCGATCGGGTTTTCCAGATGAATTTCGCATTGTTCCCACTGACCTCCCGCGAGGGAGACGATACGTGATCCGGAAATCGCTGCTTCCGTGGATCGCCCTGCTGCTGGCGGGGTGC
>JAKPQQ010000057.1 GCA_029557215.1 Fibrobacterota bacterium
ACCAGGGCTCGATTTCCGCGGCGGCGTCCTCGATCGGGCCGTCCTGCAGCTCCATGAGCTCTTCGCGCCAGGTCTCGGGCTTGAACAGCTTGCGCTCGGCGTCGAATTCCTTGAGCGAAAAGACATCTTCTTCCGCCCGGCCTTCGGCGAGGACCTTGCGCGCCAGGGCCAGACAGAAGTCGTTCACGGGAAGCTTGGCCGCCGACATCGCCAGGGTCCCCAGCAGGAACGAGGCGTCCTCGTCGGGGTCGCGCAGACGCTCCTGCAGGTCTTCGATGGCCGATTCCACGGGCAGTTCGTCCCAGGCCACCAGGCACAGCAACGCGCTCCAGGCCGCAGCCCGACCGGAGTCGTCGATGGTCACGTCGGCAAGGACCTCCCGCAAGGCCTTGGCGTCGCCGCCGCTGCAGGCCGCCAGGCAACGCGGCAGGCCTTCGAACAGGAAATCGCCCAGGATTCCGGTGGCCAGGTCCAATTCCAGCACCCGCAGAAGTTCGGGCATGGCGGGACGGTACCGGAACTGTCCGAACAGGTAGCACGCCTGGAACAGGAGGTCGTCGAATTCCGGCAGATCGAGGTCGTCGAGTTCGTCGACATCCGATTCCGGATCGGGGAACGCGTCGATGTAGAGGTCGATGTCGCTCTGCACCGCCTCCAGAAGCAGCGGCGCCGCCTGTTCCCAGTTGGCGCGGAGGGTCTCGATCGCCTCGGCCGGGAACTCCCCCGGGTCGCGAAGCTGTTCGATGGCGTCGTGGAGGTCGGAAGGCGAAATCTGTTCCATGCAAGCAATCTAAACCGAACCGCCCGAAGAAGACGGCCCCGGACGATCATTTGCGGACGGATCGAATCGGGGACGCAACAGGAACGTTCCCCGGTCGGAAGCTACGCCCGTCGCGCCGCCCGTCCTTTGGGCGCGCGCGGCGTCTTGGGCTTCGGGTCGGGCAGTACCTTCCAGATCCCGCGCAGGAGCCCGGCCAGCCGGCCTTCCTGGGCCATGAACGCCTTGGGGACCACCGAATGCGGCTTGGCGCCCACGTAGGGAGGTCGCTGTTCGTGGGGACCCAGCAGCTCGTCCACCACCGGCAGCGCCTTGACGAACAGGGTGTCTTCGCAGACCAGCGCGACCATCTTGCCTTCCAGGTAGATCCCGTATTCGCCGAACATCTTGCGGGCGGTCAGCTCGAGCGTGTCGCCCGCGTTCGAGAGGATTTCTTCGATGGTGTCGGGGTTCGTGGCCAATGGAATATCCCTCCTAGGAAGTCTGAACTGCGGATTCGCTCCATTGTACCTCTTCGGCCGCCTTCCCGCACTGTCCCCGATCACGGAAAATGTCCTGCCAGCACGCCGGGGAACCCCACCACGCCAGGCAGGACCTCGCGGTCCGACAGGTTCAGGGCGCGGCTCGAACGCACGGCGCGCGCATCAGCTTGTCGCAAGTCCAACTTCCGTGTTCTTGGAAGCGGGACCTGGGTAGATTTGGCCGAATGCCGCTTGATTTTGTCCAGTTGCCCGAACTCACCTGCATTGGTCTCGAAGCGGAGGGTTGGTTGTCGTCCTGCTCCGACTGGATCCCCACGCTTTGGACGGAATTCATCCATCGCCAATTCGAAATCCAGCACCTTCCCCGTCTGGGCCAATGGGGATTGATGAGCGACACCGCCATCTTCCTGGCCCCTTGGGGAGGGCCGCGCGGCAGGTATCTGGCCAGCCGCCAGGTTCCGTCCGGAACGCCCCCCTTCCAAGACTGGAAGGTATGGACAATACCCGCCTTGACTTGGCTGCGCATTCCTTGTCGCACCGACCAGGTCCAGGCGACGTTGGCCTTGGCGCGAGAGAAACTCCGCAACCACCCGGAATGGCGCTGGGAGGGCTCCGTCCATGAATCCTACCCGGAAGGCTATCGGAACCCGTCGACGGACCAATTCCATCTGATGATCGCGGTGCTGCCAAGGTAGCCACCCAGGAACGGGACCGCCGGCAACCGCCCCCAAAAGCGGGGTCGCGCCAAATCGGTATTCGGGTCCCGACGCACCTCTTTGGAAACAACTCTTTAGCTTTCACTCCCAAGGAGGACTCCAATGGCGGGTGAGGCGCGCCTCGTATTTCCGCCTGCGCAGGCGAACACGCGTTGGCACCAAGCGAGTCGGTGCGATGCCCCCGAACCCTCGGGAGTCGCAGCCAAGCTCTTCGTGCTCGACAACTACGACTCGTTCACCTTCAACCTGGTGCAGATGTTCCGCGTGTACCCGCTGGAGG
>JAKPQQ010000067.1 GCA_029557215.1 Fibrobacterota bacterium
GGTCGGAGTTCCGTGGAGCACCACGGCTGGTAAGGGCCGTGTAGGGGCGATTCATGAATCGCCCCTACGGCTTGCAGCTGTGGTGCGATCCGGCGATCCGCTGCAGGAACAACGGACGACTGGTTGGAAGGCCTGCGTGGCGATGGATTCAGCGCTTCGCGAAAAAAATCCATCCATTGGTTGACGGTCTCGGTTCGTTCCTGTATATTTCATTACCTCGACGCGGGGTGGAGCAGTCCGGTAGCTCGTTGGGCTCATAACCCAAAGGTCGTAGGTTCAAATCCTGCCCCCGCAACTCAAGAAGAAGGCTCCTCGACCGAGGGGCCTTTCTTCGTATGGTCAAGTTGGGCTAGGCTCAACTCCTGCCCCCGCAACTCAAGAAGAAGGCTCCTCGACCGGATGGGGCGTTTTTGTTGTCGGGGTTCGGTGGCCGAGTCTTTCGGCGAAAGGAGGGGAGTGGTTCACGGACGGGAAATTGGAAACGATCAGTTCGGTATGGATACCTTTTCCTTGTTTTCATCAGGCGATGGAGGGAAACGTGCGGAATCGAACGGGATGGATGAGGTTCGCGATGTGCCTGGCGGTCGCCGACGTTTTCGCGTTGACGGGGAAGGTCGTGGACGTGAAGGGGGCTGCGCTCCAAGATGTCGACGTCCGGCTGGTGGGACGGGATCTGTCCACCCGGACCGATTCCCGCGGTCTCTTCGCCTTGGATTCCAATTCGACAACGGGAATCCACAAGGCCTTGCCGTTGCCTGGTCGGATCTGGTCCGAGCGGTACGACATCCTGGGCCGACGTCCTGGTGCGGACCGTCGGGAGTTCGCGATGGCGATCGAGCCTTCGGGAAGATCGCAGGCCGGGCTTCCCGATACGCTGGTGCTGGAGAGATCCGGCTTCGCCACGAAAAAACTGGAGGTGGCGGATCGGAAGGCCGACCTTGGCACGATCGTGCTCGACTCGCTGCCAGCGTGGCCGCCGGTGGTCGGAACCTACATGCCCGACGCATCGACCACGGGGCCGCGGCCCGGCATCGCCTTGCGGCGGGTGGACGGCGACGTTCGCATCACCACCGACCGCCAGGTCGTGGAAAACCTGGACATCCACGGACGCATCATCGTGACCGGCACCGGCACCAACGCGATCGTGCGCAACTGCATCGTCCGCGGACCGGGGCGTCTCGATGCCTGGAAGAGCGTGACCGCGGTCATCACAGGAACGAGCGGCAAATCCTTGAATGGCTTGCGGGTGGAAGATACCCGCATCGATCTCACGGGTCGGGAAAATCCCTGGGTGGATGGCATCCGCGAATCCGATGTGCACCTGCTGCGCGTCGAGATCAAGCGGACCGTCGACGGGATCTCTTTGGTGACCCGCAAGGGGAACGTGGTGGTCGAAGGTTCGTGGATCCACGACGGATACTACACGGAGTGGGCCGAGGGTACGCCGGATTACCCCTCCATCAGCGATTCGCGCACCCATTCGGACGTGGTGCAGTTCCATCTGGGGCGCAACTACGTGTTCCGGGGCAACCGTCTGGGTGGAGTTCCCCACCCCGCGAGCATCAAGACGCTGAACCCCGACACCATCGCCTACAAGGATGCGGGCGACGACTACGAAAACGCCTGTTTCATGATCAAGCAGGAGGGGAGTGCGGATTCCGTCAACCGCCTCGACAGCGTGCTCATCGAGAAGAACTGGATCCTGGGAGGGAGGGCGTCGATCAATCTTTCCTACGCCAACAACAACACCCTCAAGACCTTCGTGATCCGCGACAACGTGTTTCCGCGATCCACCTGGGGGAAGCAGAACTACATCCTGAAGGACCTGGCCGTCGAGGCCACCATCGAGGGCAACATGCATCCCGACGGCACGCCGGTGGTGGTCGGGAAGGGGCTGTGACCGCCGATCCGCCGCGCGGGCACGGTTTCCTGGCGGTGCCCTCCCCATTCACCCCGTGCTATCTTACTTTCCACGTCAGGTTCGCACCGGAGGTGTGATGGAGTTCGCGAGCGAAGAGACTCGGAAGGAGACATCGGAACAGATCCTGCGATTCTTCCGGCAGCACCGGGAGGAATGGCGCAGCTTCGTGTCCGATTTCCTGCCCGTCACGCCCCATCCGCCGCTGCAGGCGCTGGCCAAGTTCTTCGTGATCCGCTCCAACCAGCCGTTCGACATGCCCGCCTACATGAAGGCGCAGGCCGAATTCATCAAGAGCTCGCTGGACGGCAGCCTGGATTCCAGCACGCCGCTGGAACGACAGAAACTGGTCGCCGAATGGCTGCGCCACAACGCCCAGAGCCACCGCGACCAGATCATCCTGGACCAGGCCCGGCGCATCGAACAGTGCGGCGAACTGGTGGAAACCGGCCTCAAGGAACTTCTGGAAGGCGTCGTCTCCGACTGGTGATGCGCGGCGCCGCGGTGGGCTATCTTTCCCGCGATGCTTCCGGCCCGACACGAGATTCGAGACAGGGTGCTCGCAGGCGACGCGACGGTCGCCGCCGAGTTCTGCAGGGAATGGCTCCAGATGGTCTCGCGCACCTTCGCGCTGAACATCCGGATCCTGCCCGAGGCGATCCAGGACACGATCCGTCTGGCGTACCTGTTCATGCGCATCGCCGACACGGTCGAGGACGATCGCGCCATGCCCGCGACCGAACGCAAGGATCTGCTCGACCAGTTCTGCAGGTGCTTCGCGCCCGAAGGGCCGGTCTGGGGCGAGGTGGACGTGTTCCGGGGCATGCTTCCCGCTTCCTGGAAGGACGCCCCCGATCCCGACCAGTTCCTGGTCGCGCATTGCCACCTGGTGTTCCAGGTGTTCGGCGCGCTCCCGGGCGAATTGCGCTACCCCGTGGACGAGCGCGTCAAGGAAATGTGTTCCGGCATGGTCCACTACGCGATGCAGCGCGAGGAGGACGGCTGGTTCCGCCTTCGCACGCGACAGGAATTGTTCGACTACTGCTATTTCGTGGCCGGCACGGTGGGGCTCATGCTCACCGAGCTGTTCGCCGCCAAGAGCGTGTTCATCTCCAGGAAGCGGCAGGAACGGCTGCGTTCGCGCTCCGTGTCGTTCGGGTTGTGCCTGCAGCTGGTGAACATCGCGCGCGACATCCCGGCGGATTGGGCCAGGCGCACCGTGTTCGTCCCGCAGGAGATGTGCGAGGCCCACGGGATCTCGCCCGAATCGCTTCCCGATCCGACGCGCCGGGTCCAGTCGTCCAAGGTGCTGGTGGATCTGATCCGCCTGGCCGACCACGAAGCGCGCGAGGCCCAGAAGTACATCCTGGACCTGCCGCGCACCTGCGCGAGGCTTCGCCTGTTCTGCCTTTGGCCGCTGCTGATGTCGCAGGACACCCTGGTCCTGCTCGCCCGCCAGCCCGCCGCCGCCCTGGC
>JAKPQQ010000069.1 GCA_029557215.1 Fibrobacterota bacterium
AAGCTGCGCGAATCGCGCCATGCGGGCTCCTACCGCACCGCGCTGGAACTCGCCTCCGACCTGGAGGTGCTCGACCGCTCGCTTCGCGCGGTCGGGGCGCACCGGCTGGCCGACCTGGAGACGTTCCGCCTGCGCCGGCACGTCGACGTGTTCGGGTTCCACCTGGCCCAGATGGACATCCGACAGAACTCGGCGTTCCACGACAAGGCGATCGAGCAGCTGCTGGAGGCCGCGGGGCTTCCCGAGACGAACTTCGGGTCGTGGAGCGAAGAAAAACGGCTGGCCTTCCTGGAGCAGGAACTGCGCTCGCCGCGCCCGTTCGCGCTGCCGGGCACGCCGCTGGGCCCCAACGCCACCGCCGTGGTTGAAAGCCATCGCGTGATCGCCACCCACATTTCCGAATGGGGCATGGCGGGCGTGGGCTCGTTCATCGTGTCCATGACGCGGAGCTTGTCCGACCTCCTGGCCGTGTTCCTTCTGGCGCGCGAAGCGGGACTTCTGGTCCAGACCCCCGCGGGCCTGGCCTGCCAGATGCCCGTGATGCCCCTGTTCGAGACCATCGAGGACCTGGAAGCGTCGGAACAGATCCTGTCGCGATTTTTGGACCACCCCGTGGCCAAGGCCACCCTCGCGCACCTGCGTCCGCTGCGCGAACCGCGCTCGGCCAAGCCGGTGCAACCGGTGATGATCGGGTATTCCGATTCCAACAAGGACGGCGGCATCCTGGCCAGCCAGTGGCACCTGCTGCGCGCGCAACGGAAACTGTCGTTGCTGTCGCGCGACCGCGGGGTGAGGCTGCGGTTCTTCCACGGCCGCGGCGGAACCATCTCGCGCGGCGCCGGACCCACCCACCACTTCCTGGAGGCGCTGCCTCCCGGGTCGCTCGCCGCCGGGCTGCGCATGACCGAGCAGGGCGAAACCATCGCCCAGAAATACGCCAACCTGATTTCCGCGGTGTACAACCTGGAACTCCTGTTCGCGGGCGCTTGCGCGCGTTCGCTGCGTTCCTACAAGGACGACGATCCGCGCCAGGAATCGATCCTGGCCGCGCTTTCGCAATCCAGCCGCCAGGCCTACCGCGAATTCGTGGATTCGGAAGGATTCCTCGCGTTCTACGGCCAGGCCACGCCCATCGACGTCATCGAGGCCAGCCGCATCGGATCGCGCCCGGCGCGGCGCACCGGCCAGCGCACGCTCGCCGACCTTCGCGCCATCCCGTGGGTGTTCAGCTGGAGTCAGGCGCGCTTCCACCTCACCGGCTGGTTCGGGGTGGGCTCGGCGCTTCGCAAGCTCAAGGAACAGACCCCCTTCGACTGGATCCACCTCAAGACGCAACTTTCGGGAATGCCGCTTTTGCGCTACGTGCTGGCCAACGTGGAAACCACCGTCGCCACCGTCGACGAGGAGATCTGGGACCTGTACGGGGAACTCGTGGAGGATCCCGCCCTGCGCGAACGGTTCCTGGCCATGCTGCGCAAGGAGTTCCACGAGACCAGGGACCTCCTGGAAGAGATCTTCGGGACGCCGTTCGACCAGCGGCGGCAAAGACTGTCGCGAAGCCTGGAGCTGCGCAGCCAGGCGCTGCGCCTTTTGCACCGCCACCAGGTGGGATTGGTCAAGAAGTGGCGCACCATGGCCCAGGGGTCGCCCGAATGGGAATCGACCCTCCTGGAACTGCTCGTCACCGTCAACGCCATCGCCTCGGGTCTGCGGACCACGGGCTGAGGAGAACCGAATGCTGATCGTGCACGTGTTCGTCCAGGTCGCGCCCGGACGCGAAGAGGAATTCCGCTTGGCCACGCTGGCCAACGCCCGCGAAAGCGTCAAGGAACCGGGCATCGCGCGGTTCGACGTGGTCCAGCAGGCCGACGACCCCGCAAGATTCGTCCTGGTCGAGGCCTACCGCACCGACGACGCGCCCGCCGCGCACAAGGAGACGGCCCACTACAAGACCTGGCGCGAGACGGTGGAGCCCTGGATGGCCGTCCCCCGCTCTTCGGTCAAGTACCGGGAGATCCATCCCGACGCGGCCGACTGGTGACGGCGTTCGAATTTTCCGCACCGCAGCGCGTGGTGTTCGGGGCGCGCACCGCCCTGGAATCGCTCCCCGAAATCAGGTCCTGGTCCGACCGCATCCTGTTGGTGACAGGTTCCGACGTATCGCGCGCCGGATGGCTCCTGGAAGGGCTCGACGCGCTTGGCGCCACCATCGCGATCCATTCGCAGCACGGAGAACCCACCGTGGACGACTGCCGCGAGACGGTGCGGATCGCCCGCGCGTTCAAGGCGGGCGCCGTGGTGGGTCTGGGAGGCGGCAGCGCAGTGGACCTCGCCAAGGCCACCGCCGCCCTGGCCCCGCACACCGATTCGCCCGAAGACCACCTGGAAGTGGTGGGCAAAGGCCTGCCCCTGCCGGGCGCGGGCCTGCCTTGCGCCGCCATCCCCACCACGGCGGGAACCGGCGCCGAAGCCACCCGCAACGCGGTGCTGTCGGCCGACGACGTGAAGGTGAGCCTGCGCGGACCGTCGCTGCTGCCGCGTCTGGCGGTGGTCGATCCGTTGCTCACGGTGGGGCTTTCGCGCCAGCAGACCGGCTGGTCGGGACTGGACGCCCTCACCCAGCTGGTCGAACCCTTGACCTCGCGCTTTTCCAATCCCGTGACCGACGGATTCTGTCGCGAAGGGATCCCGCTTTCCGCCCGGGCGCTGCCGGTGGTGCTGCACGACGGCGACGGCGTGGAAGCCCGCACCGACCTCGCCCTGGCGAGCCTGCTTTCGGGAATGGCCCTGGCCAATTCCCGTCTTGGGGTCGTGCACGGCCTTGCCGCCCCGGTGGGCGGACTGGTCGCGGCACCGCACGGAGCCGTGTGCGCCCGGCTGTTGCCCATCTGCTGGAAGGCCAACGTCGCCGCCCTGCGGCGCGCCAACCATCCGGCATTGGCCCGCTACCGCGAAGCCGCCCGCCTGCTCACGGGCAGGGAATCGGCCACCCAGGAAGACGGTCTGGCCACGATCCTGGAATTGTCGGAGATGGTCCAGGCCCCCGGGCTTTCGCATTGGGGCCTGGCCGAGCGCGACATCCCCGGCCTGTGCGAGCGGGCCTCCAAGGCCAGCTCCATGAAGGGAAACCCGGTGGACCTTTCGCTCCAGGAATTGTCGGAGATCCTGCTCGAGGCGCTGTAGATCCGGGAGCGTCCGTCGGCAAGTACATTGAGGTCCCGATGGACATCGGAATGGTCGCGACCAACTTCACCAACCCCGCGCTGCTGTTCTTCGCGTTGGGAATCCTCGCCTCCCGGATCAGGAGCGATCTGGAGATCCCAGCGCAGATCGCCAAGTTCCTGTCGCTGTACCTGCTGTTCTCGATCGGGTTCAAGGGAGGACAGGAACTGGCGGGAAATCCCTGGTCGGCGGAAATCGGCTGGTCGCTGTTCCTGGGCGCGGCCATGGCTTCGCTGGTGCCTGTGACGTCGTTTTTCCTGCTGCGGCGCAGGCTCCCGGCGGCGGATTCGGCCGCGATCGCCGCCGCCTACGGCTCGGTGAGCGCCGTGACCTTCGTGGCCGCGGTGTCGTTCCTGGAATCGGCAGGGCTCGCCTTCGGCGGGCACATGGTGGCCGTGATGGCGCTCATGGAATTCCCCGCGATCGTGGTGGGGATCCTGCTCCTGCGGATCTTCGACCGCTCGCCGTCGGAACCCGGCGGTTCGGGCAGCTTCCTGGACGTCCTGCGCCACTCCCTGACCAACGGCAGCGTGGTGCTGCTGGTGGGAAGCCTGGTCATCGGGATGGTCTCCGACAAGGCCATGGCCGCCGGGATCAAGCCCTTCACCACCGACATCTTCAAGGGGTTCCTGGCCCTGTTTCTGCTGGAAATGGGGCTGGTCTGCGGACGCAGCCTCGGAAGCCTCGTGGCGCGGGGCTGGTTCCCCATCGCCTTCGCGGTCGTCGCGCCCGCGCTGCACGGGATGTTCGCGGCCTGGATCTCCACCTTCCTGCTGGTCGAACCCGGCAACCGGTTCCTGTTCGCCGTGCTGTCGGCCAGCGCTTCCTACATCGCGGTGCCAGCGGCCATGCGGTTGGCGGCGCCCAAGGCCGACCCGGGACTGTACGTCCCGATGGCCCTGGCGATCACGTTCCCGTTCAACCTGGCCCTGGGGTTCCCGCTCTACTTCCGGCTGGTGCAGTAGGGCCGCCAACCGGACCTCGGACGTCTACCTCGCGATCGACCTCCACACCGAACCGCGGGACGACCGCACCTCCACCAACAGCACGCCTTTCGCCTCCAGCGAAAGCGGAGCCTCGGGGGTCGCCAAGGACCGGTTCGACAGGATCCGTCCGGAAGGATCCCGCACGACGGCGCTCCAGCGCTCGCCTTCCGGGAGACCGCTGGACACGAGGATCCCGTCGCGCATCGAACGGACACGCGGCGCGAAGCCCACCGCGCGAGGCGAAACACCGACCGCCGCCTCCAGATCGGCCACCGCGACGCGGGCGCAAGCCACGGAGATGGAATCGTCGACGATCCTCCAGGCCCGATGGCGACCCGCGCAAACGGAATTCCGGAAGGTGGTGGTCAGACGCCCGGATCGCACCTCTGCGGAATCGGGAAGGATCAGCCAATCGCTGGAAAGGTCGGTGGCCATCCCCGGATCGAAGTCGGAATCCGGGTCGCAGTGGTTGGTGGAATCGTTGGAAACGACCCATCGCACGCCACCTGATGAAATCTCTTCGGCTCGGGAATCGGGTGCGCAGATCGAGTCGCATCCCTCGCAGCAAACCACCCCGTTGCGCCATTCGTAGATCCGACGGCCGTTGGAGGCGATCCACTGTGCGGGAACGTTTGCTCCCCAGGCGCGCACGGTGCGGATGGGGATTTCTTCCGTCCAGACCAGATCGCCGGCGCTCCATTTGGACAGCGGTCCCAACGAAGCCACCGCGGCGGAATCGTGGATGTCGGCCCGCACTCGCACCGCATCGCCACCCGACCCGATCCGGACCAGGGGAAGCCCACGCTCGAACTGCTCGCGGATCGTCTTCAGGATCGCGGAACGACCATCGGAATCGGAGGCGTAGCACAACATCATGCAATCGTAGACGGGACAGAGAAAGCCCTTGGCGTTCCCCGCCTGGTCGACGATCTCGGGAAATCCGCGATCCCGCCGCCCGCGGCTCCCCACCGCTTCGATCTCGTGGGGAAGCCAGGACGTGTAGACGGAATCTGAAGCCTCGTTCTTCCGAACCGGGGGCAGTTCGACCATGAAACGCGAAGCGTTCACCTCCGAGCACCCGGTTCTTCCGATTTCGTGCCGCAAATGCCACCAGACCCGGACGTCGCGATGCGCCTGGAGTCCGAAGGGGATGGCTTCGATCCGACCGGAGTCCAGCGGCGAGACCAATCCCTTCGCCGAATCCACGACCAGGAACTGGCATGCCTCCACGGGCTCGATCTGCATCTGCAGCCAATTCCTGTCGCGGGTGTGGAGCACCGTGAAGCTGATCCGCGCCGAGTCCGACGGAAGGGTGTCCATGACGATATAGGTGCGGACCACTTTGGTGGCCTGGATCGGAACCTCCTGGAAGCCCGAGGCGCAAACCGCCCGGAGGGAAAGGAGAACGGCGAGGAACAAGTGCTTGCGGAGCATCGGGATGGATCCTTTGGGGACGACTTCCCTCAAATCCTACCTCCCGCTCCCGCGCTCACCGAGCCCAGGAACCTCCGGCACGAAAAACCCGTACTCTTCCCAAGAACACCCCGTGACCCACGGGCGCCCCGCCGCCAGAACGGATTCGAGCTCCGGCGGATGCGCAGCCGAATCCTTAGAATTCGTGGATCAACAAAGGGCGTTGCGGCGGCCTGTTCGCGTCGGCGTCGCGCAGCAGGATCGCTTCGGTGCGGTCGCCGCGACGGATATTGACCACCACGCGATCCAGCGAGCGGCGCGTGATGTGCAGGCCGCGCCCGTGGTTGAGGTCGTTGAGCAAAATCCCATCCGCCCCCTGGGCGCGGTTCTTTTCCAGCCACGACAGGATCTGCTCCTTGGTCAGGCGGCCGCCGCGGTCCACCACCGAGCATCCCCACAGGTCCTTGCAGCGCCCGAAGAACACGTAGACCGCGTGGTCGCGCCCCAAGGGCACGTCGGTCTCCCATTCTTCCTTGCGCGAGCCGTCTTCGT
>JAKPQQ010000076.1 GCA_029557215.1 Fibrobacterota bacterium
GGGCTCGAGTTCGATCACGATGTCCAGAAGATCGGTGAAATCGGAAAGCGCCACCACGTTGTCCCGGTAGCCTTCCTTGCGGAAGGTGACTTCGATGGGGCGCGCAAGCCGAAGCTCCCACCGACCTTGCGCGTTGGAAGATGCCAGGAAACTGGAATCGGGCGAAAAGATGCGGACCCTGGGGACGGGAAGCTCGCTGGCGCCGTCGATCACGGTGCCCAAGGCTTCCACCTGGGCGAACGCGACGATGGGAGAGGCCAGGAGAGCGAAAATGGCGCTTTGGATGTGCATTCTATGTCTGAAAATGCAATTCCGCAGGCTGGACGGCGACACCGTTTTCCGAGCCCGGAGCGTGAAAACGGCAAGCGAAGATCGGGCCGCCGGTGTATTCATTGTCACCATGCGGAACGTTTTCTTGATTCGGGCGAGTTTTCTCGCCGTGATCCCCTCGTTTGCTGCCGACGAATTGTTGATCAATCGTTTGGGCTACGAATTGGCCGGCCCCAAATCTGCCGTCGTGAAGAACTCCAGTTCCACGGCCGCCACGACCGGGTTCGAGATCTTCGATGCCGCCGGGAAGTCGGTCCTGACCGGCACGGCGGGGCCCGCGCAGACGGTTCCGGGATGGGGGAGCACCTCCTGGAAAGCGCTCGATTTTTCTGCGCTTTCCGACAGCGGTTCGTTCACGATCAAGCTTTCGCCTTCGGGCGACAC
Source organism: Fibrobacterota bacterium (assembly GCA_029557215.1). GTDB lineage: Bacteria > Fibrobacterota > Fibrobacteria > UBA5070 > UBA5070 > UBA5070. Next base: position 715 of record JAKPQQ010000076.1, read on the forward strand.
GGCGGGTTTTGTCGTGGGTCGCAACACCCTTTTGCGCACCGCCGGAAGCGACATGGTGGGCTTTTTCAAGTCCATGCGCAACACCGACGTGGCCGACAGGGCGATCGGGTACTACGGTCAGCCCGAACGCGGGACGCACGATGTCTTTGGCGGATGGTGGGACGCGACGGGCGACGACGGAAAATACCTGAGCCATCTGTCGTACGCCAACTTCATGAACCCCCAGCAGATCCCCATGGTCGTGTGGTCGCTGTTGCGCGCCCGCACCATGGCGCCCGCCACCACCGAACCCTTCAAGGACGCGCTGTTGGCCGAAGCCACCTGGGGTGCAGATTATCTGCTTCGCGTGCAGGACACGATGGGTTACTTCTACATCAACATCTACGATCGTTGGAACGCTGCCGAACGCAAGATCTCGGCGTGGACCGGATCGGCGGCGGCGCAGGGGATCATGAACTCCGACTACCAGGCGGCTTGGCGCGAAGGCGGCGGCATGTCGATCGCCGCCTTGGCCATGGCTTCCCGCCTGGGACTCAAGGGCGATTTCACCTCGGCGCAGTACCTGGAAGGCGCCAAGCTGGGGTTCGAGCATCTTTCGTCCAAGGCCGGCCGGTGGGCCGACGACGGCCGCGAGAACCTGATCGACCACTACTGCGCGCTGCTTGCAGGGCTGGAACTGTTCCTGGCCAGCGGCGATCTGCGCTACCTGGATTCGGCCGGTGCGCGCGCCGACAGCATCGTGGCCCGCCAGCGTCCCGAAGGCTGGCTGGTGAGCGACGCCGCCGCGCGTCCGTTCTACCACGGCGTGGACGAAGGCCTGCCGCTCATGGCGCTGTCGTTCTACCTGGAAGTCGACGGCCATTCGGCGCGCTCGAACAGAATCCGTCAGAGCCTCGCGAAGTCGCTTTCCTGGTACCGTTCCCTGACCCGCGAGGTCGCCAATCCGTTCGTGTATCCGCGCATGTACGCGCCGCTGGCTCCGGCTGCGGGCGCGACGGGAGCGGGCAACATCGCGTTGGGCAAGCAGGCGTGGGCCACGAGCATCGAGGCTTCGGGCAGGGAAGCCGCCAAGGCGGTGGACGGCAAGGACGAGGCGGGCAGCCGCTGGGCGTCGGCGATCGAAGCCACCAAGCCCGTGGACAGCTCCATCCAGGCGTTGGTGGTGGATCTGGCCGATCGCTACCAGGTCGGTTCGGTTTCGGTGAGCTGGGAGACGGCCAAGGCGGTCGATTTCGACATCCTGGTCGCCGAGGACACGACCAGGTGGCAGACTGTCCAGAAGGTGGTGGGCAACAGTTCGGCCTTGAACAAGTTCAGTTTCGCCGAACCGGTCTGGGCCAGGTACATCAAGATCCTGTGCCTCAAACGCGCCAACCAGAACTGGCCGTTCTCCATCCAGGAATTGGTGGTGACCGGCCAGAAGGAATTCGTGCCCGTGGTGTCGGTGCCGTCCAAGTCGCGGTTCTTCATGCCGCACGACAACGAGACCGGCTATTGGTGGCAAGGGGAAAACGCCCGCCTGGGGTCGATGGCGGCGGGACTGTTGCTGGCCGGCCGCATGAGCGGGCAGGACTGGAACTTCGGGACCGATTCGCTCTCGCAGGAGGTGATCGGCGCGGTGGATTGGGTCGCGGGCAAGAACAGCGAGAACATCAACTTCGTGTTCGGGTTCGCTCGAGGCGACTACGCCGCCTACAACGGAAGCTCCAACTACAAGGGCGGTATCTGCAACGGCATCACCGCCTTCAGCGACACCAACGAAGCGCCCGTCTTCAACAACGATGGAGGCGTTCCCAATTGGCGTTGGGTGGAGCAGTGGTTGCCCCACAACGCGAACTTCCTGCTGGCCATCGCCGCCATCGCGCACTCCCAGGAATTCCCCGACCCCGTCGCGGTGAAATCCACCCGGACCAGGATGTCGGGATTCGATCTTCTCCAGGTCGGTTCGCGGATCGAGCTGACGGCCGCCGACCGCTCGGTCTGGACTTTGCGTTCGGTGACGGGGCGCGTCGAAGCCCGCGCCGAAGGCGCCAAGGTCTCGATGCCCGTGCGGCGCGGCGCCTGGATCGTGGAACGCACCAGCGCGCTGGGCGAACGGACCGCGAAGACTTTCGTGGCGCGCTGAACCGTTCCTGGTGGGGAACCTGATCGGTGGTCTGAACTACAGATTCTGACGGCCGGGGTCGAGAGGCCTCAGGACCAGGATGGGGACTTCGTTGGGGGCGAACAAACGCATGGGAGGCCCCCAGTAGCCGGCGCCGTTCGAGACGAAAACCGGCACATCGCCCACCTGGCCCAGCCCCGACACCACGGGCTGCGCCAGGCGAACCAGGTGGTGGAACGGCCAGATCTGGCCACCGTGGGTGTGCCCCGACAATTGCAGGCCGACCCGGAGCCCCTGGGCCGAAAACGCCTGGACCGGCTGGTGGGCCAGCAGGACCCGGAATCCGTCGGGGGCGCCCTCCAGGGCCTTGCGGGGATCGGGCGCGCGGTGGGCCGCATGCCTTCCTTCGTGGTGGTCGGTGACGCCCGCGACCACGAGCGTGTCCTGGCCTCGCACGATGGCGAAATGGCCGTTTTCCAGCACGCGGTAGCCCAGTTCGCGCGCGTAGGACGACCATTCCAGAAGTCCCGAATACGATTCGTGGTTGCCGGTCACGAAGACCTTGCCGTCGGTACCCGAGACGTTTCGCAGCGGTTCGACGCTGTGGGCCAGCCGGTCGAGGGACCCGTCGACCAGATCGCCGGTGTGGACCACCAGGTCGGCCTTCGCCGAATCGACGCGCGTGGCCAGGGATTCGGTCCAGCCGCGGCGCAGGATCGGCCCGATGTGGGTGTCGGTGATGTGCGCGACGCGGTATCCGTCGAAGGCCCGGGGGAGCCCGGCCAGCCGCAGTTCGATCTCGTGGATCCGCGGAGCGCGCGCCGCCGACACGAGCCCCCAGACCCCGCCCAGGAGCGCGATCGCGAAGAACCCGATCCCGATCGAACGGATGCCGTCGGCGAAGGATTTGGGCAAAAAGTGTCCGACCCCGGACACCACCGCGCCGGCCAGCGAAGCGGCGAAGAACAGGAGCACGAATCCCATCCAGGCGAACCCGATGCGCACGACGAGTTCGGCCCACCACGGGCCGGGAACCGCGGTCCTGGCCAGGACCATGCCGCCGATGCTGACGGCCATCAGCGCCGCGAGCGAGCTCCACAGGATGGTCCGCCACACGGGTGTCGGCTGCAGCAAAGCGGCCAGCCGGAAGCCGATCAGGGCATGGGCGCCTCCGAACACGGACAACACGATCAGGAAGAACATCAGATACCTCGGGAGCATGGTCCCAAGGTACACGGATCGGCGGGATGCGACCGGAGGGCCGCCGGCGTGCTTGTTCTACGGAGGATGCACACGGGGATGGCTCGATCCGGTCGTATTATTGATTTCAAGGACAAAATCCGGTGAGTCGACACCCTTCCCCCTCCTGACTAGAAAGTGGTGCCATGCTTCGCGTTCCAAACCCCCGCTCGAAGGTTCTGCCACTTCTGTTCGCTGGATTCGCCCCGCTCCAGGCGGGAATCGGCAGCAGCGTGATCCTCACGAGCACGATGCCTCCTGGTGGCGAAGGAGCCGCATCGGTGGCGCTCGGTGTGGCGCTTCCCGGGGGGCTTCCGTCCATGGAGATCAATCCGGCCTTGCTTGCGTGGGAAGGTAGCCGGACTTTCTCCACAATCCAGTACTCCTGGTCGCATTCGGACTTGTTGCCGAGCCTGCAGAAACTCAATCCGGAATTGAATCTGTCCGAAGATGTTCGGTCGTTCGGTCTTCGCTACCCAATCAAGAACGGGACGGATTTTGCCATCGGGTATTCGTGGCACCACCTTGAATTGGGCACAACCCGATACAGCGCATTCCCTGGCGATCTTCAAATTCTCAAGAGCGAAGAATCGGTCCATCACGCGGTCGTTTCCGCGCGGCTGGCAGGCATGGCTTCCATCGGTCTGGGTTGGAAGTGGATGGATTCCCGCCTGGCTCCGGATGTCCGCATCGACGATTCCGGTACGACGCTGCGCGGTACCGCCACAAGTTCCGATTGGGACCTCGGCCTGCTGATCGCCCCGAGGTGGAAGATCCCGCGCACTCCGGTCCGGATCGGACCTTCCCTGGGGATATCGTGGATGAATCTGGTCGGGGATTCCATCGATTACGGAGATCCGAAGAGCAAGGATCAAACCGCCCAGCTTCGGCGTTGGGGTGCGGCGGTCACGATTTCGTCTCCGGATCTGGTGGCGGTGGAACTGTTCCTGGACGACGAGGTGGATGTTTCCGATCGCTACGCTTCGGCGGCAGCAAGGTACCAGGGTTGGAGCCTCGATCTGCTCGGCATCCTCCGCTGGGCTTCGGCCGATCTGATGGATCCGGATGGAATGCGCAGTGAAACCCAGGAATCCTACCAGATCACTTTTGATCTGAAACAGATCTATCGTCTGAAAGGCCGATTCGAATCTGGAGATTGGACCTCGCTTCCCGAAGAAACACCCAACGGCTACCCGCTGCCGCGATGGAAGATGCTCGGCGCCACGATCTCCCCGAACGTTCGGATTTCCGTCACCCACTCCAAGATCCGAGGCTGGAGCTACGAAGGAGCCCAATCCGTCCGCGACGGACAAAAGCGGATCGGCTGGGCGATCAGCCTGTAGCGCTCCAACAAAAAGCCCCGGTCGGCGGTTGCCAATCGGGGCTGAGGCTCGGTTCGCGTGCGATGAGGTCTTATGCCGCCGTCGGGCGCGAGCCCGGCTTCACGGCCGGCGATCCGCTGGCGCACAGAGGGCAGTTGGCCGGATCGTGCGTGACCAGTTCCATGGACAACAGGCTGGTGAGCGGCTTGGAAAGCGCCCACTTGCCGCCCGAACGGTCGACGATCGCGGCCATGGCCACGACCTCGGCGCCCACGGACTGGCACAGGGCTTCCACTTCCTTGATCGACTTGCCGGTGGTCACGACGTCCTCGCACAGCACCACGCGGTCGTTCTTGGACAGTTCCTGTCCGCGACGCAGGCTCATCGCGCCGTCCACGCGTTCGGCGAAGATGCTACGCACGCGAAGCGCCCGGGCCAGCTCGTAGCCGACCAGGATGCCTCCCAGGGCCGGAGCCAGCACCACGGTGGGCTTGAACGCCTCCAGCTTGGTCGCCAGGGCCCGCGCGAAGCGCTCGCCGTGTTCCGGGTGCTGCAGGACCTTGGCGCACTGCATGTAGTTGGGGCTGTGCAGCCCCGACGAC
>JAKPQQ010000113.1 GCA_029557215.1 Fibrobacterota bacterium
CGTGGTTCCGTCCTGCACCTCCGGCGAATCCTGCATCCGGGAATTGTCCGCATTCGTCCGCGGCCATGCAGACCATTCCGCGGCTTCGGAAATCGCCTTGCGCTGGGCCCGTCTGGCCGCGGCCAAGGGCGACCATCGCGACGCCATGGTCGCCTACGCCTTCGCGATCGCCCGTGGCGATGCGACCGCCGACATCGCGAGACTGGAATCCTACGGGATCCGCATCCGATCCATGAACCAGTCCAAGGGAATGGCCGATTCCCTGGATCCCTGGATCGAACGGCTGCCCGTGGGAGGTGCCGTCTGGCGGGAAGCCTTGACGCTTCGCAAGGACGTCGCGCGAAGGGCCGGAGACGTGGCCACCGTGGCGCGGATCGAATCCAGGTTGCAGTCGACGCCAAAGGCGGAGATCGGGGACAGGTGAGGTTGGAGCTGGTTTTGGGGGTCGTGGCGCTTCTGCTGGTCGGATGCGCCCAACGAGACAATCCCTACGACCCGGCCAACAAGGGCACTCCCGAAAGACCACCTCCGCCGCCGCCGGAATTCCGTCCTGTTCCGGGGCCGGACAACATCGTGATCTGGCCCGATTCGGCCGGTTCCCGAGGCAACCCAACCCAGTACGTCGGTGGTCTGCAGACCGGGTTCGGACAGGCGCGGGGCGGCGACACGGTCTGGATCCACGGCCAGGAATACGAGATCAAGGGACAGTTGACGCTCTACCAGTACGCGAGCGAACTGATGCCGATCGTCATCCGCTCGTTCGGGGGGCCCGCCATCATCCAGTACGTGGGCACCTCGCCTCTGGACGACGTGTGCCTGCCGATCGACCAGGGCTACGTCAAGATCGTCGGGGTGACCTTCCGCAACTGCCGCAAGGCGGTCTTCGCGTCCAACTTCACGGGATGGCTGGTGCTGGATTCGGTGACCTTCGACCGCAACTATTCGGCGTTGGACATCCAGCAGGTGCGCGGCAAGGTGAGCCTGAGCAACATCGTCCTCAAGGGAAACACCGACAGCCCCCCGTTCTACTTCGCGAAGATCGACACCCTGGACACGGCCGCGTTCGTCTGGATGCGCTGACTAGACCTGTTCGCGGACGATCGAGTCTACCTTTGCCACCGAAGCGTGGAACCAACGAAAGGCCAAGCAAGATGCGCATCGCGATCCCACAGCACCAGGGACTGGTCAGCGGAGCCTACGAGCTCTCCAAGTCGATCTCCCTCCACGACATCGATTTCCAGAATCTGTCGGTGGCCGAAGGCGGCCTCCACGATTTCCCGGACGTGCCGGGTTCGTTCGACTGGATGGGCGACAACGGCGTGCAGGCCGTCGTGGTGGGGACCATCGACCCCGACAACGCCGAAATCCTCGCCGATCGCGGGATCCACGTCTTCACGGGCGCCGGCGAGCTGGAGCCTTCCGAGACGGTCCAGCAGTTCATGCAGTTGATGGTTTCCGCCTTGCAGCGCCGTTCCGGCGGAGGTTGCTGCGGCGGCCACGACCACGGCGAAGCCGACGACCACGAATGCTGCGGCGGCAAAGGCCACGACGACGGCTCGGAATGCTGCGGCGGCAAGGGTCACGGCCATGCCGAGGACGAGCCCCACGAGTGCTGCGGACGGCACAAGCACTGAGTCGGCGTCGCGCCCGCGCGGGCGCGGGAGGGGTCAAGCCAGTTTCTGTCCTTGACCCATGTCGAAGATCCGGTTTTCGCGCGCGACGCGCGAGTACCAGTTTCCCGAGGCCTTGACGGTGCGTTCCAGGCTTTCGAAGTCCACGTGCACCAGGCCGAACCGCTTGGAAAAGCCTTCGGCCCACTCGAAGTTGTCCATGAGCGACCAGGCGAAGTAGCCCTTCACCGGGGCGCCTTGGGCGCAGGCCTGCGCCAGCGACGACAGGAATTCGCGGTGGTAGGCGGTGCGCCAGACGTCGTCCAGGCCGCCCACGTCCCATGCGCAGCCGTTTTCCGTCACGTAGATGGCCGGTGGGTTCCACATTTCCTTGCAGAACATCGGGATCCAGTACCCGATGTCCGGTTCCACGTACCACCCGAAATCCGTCCGCATCGCCTCCTGGCGCATCCAGGGTTCGCCTTCGTTCCGGGTCGCCGACACGCGCTGGGCGGAATAGAGGTTCAGCCCCATGAAGTCGGGGCGGTCCCCGATCAGTTCCATGTCGCCGGCCAGGACGTCGGGGACGTCGCATCCGAATTCGTTCCATTCCTCTTCCGGATATCTTCCCAGCCAGACGGGATCGTGCCACCAACCGGCCGTCCTGCGAAAGCGCTTTTTGGCCAGTTCGACGTCCTCGACCGAGCGGGTCGCGGGCAGGGTGGGCCAGGGGTCGTGGACGAATCCGATCTCCACGTTGTCGCGCCCTAGCGTGTCGCGCAGCGCCCTCGAGGCGTGGCCGTGCGCGAGCATCACGTTGTGGCGGGTTCCCAGCACGTCCTTGCGGGGCAGCTGCAGGCCGGGCGCGAACTTGCCCAATCCGTAGCCCCGATCGGCGGCGTTGGCGCCTTCGTTGATGGTCATCCACTTTTTGACGCGGCTCCCCAGCCGTCTGGCGACCGCTTGGGCGAATTCGCCCATGGCCTTGGCCGTGTCGCGCGAACGCCAGCCTCCCCAGCGGTCTTCCAGCGCCTGGGGCAGATCCCAATGGTAGAGCGTGGGGCACGGTTCGATCCCGCGCTCCAGGAGTCCGTCGACCAGCCGTTCGTAGAAATCGAGCCCCTTCTCGTTGACGGGGCCGGTTCCCTGGGCAAGCACGCGCGGCCAGGAAATGGAGAACCGGTAGGCCTTCAGACCCATGCCGGCCATCAGGTCGACATCCTCGCTCCAGCGGTGGTAGTGGTCGCAGGCGACGTCGCCGGTGTGGCCGCCGTGGATCCTGTCCGGCGTGTGGCAGAACCTGTCCCAGATGGATTCCCCTTTGCCGTCCTCGTTCCAGGCGCCTTCGATCTGGAAGGCCGACGTCGCGGCTCCCCATTGGAATCCGGGCGGGAACTCGCGGGCCACGAGGTCGACCGTCCGTGGGTCGGCGTGGAGCGTGGGGGCGGGAAGCTGGGTGGTCATCTGGTCTCCTGGAACAGGCTCGCGATGGAAGATGCTGGAAGGCATCCATTCTACAACCCCGGCCCGCGCTGTCGAGGGACGTTCCGGAAAGTGCCGACATTTGTCGCCAAACGCCGCCCGGTCGTTCAACCACCGAGGTTTCCGCTCGCGCAGCGGGGCCCGCCCGGAACGATCATCCCGGCTGTCGGGGCCAGAAACGAAGCCTGTAACCTTTGCGCTTCCTGGAGCATCAAACCGTTCCTGGGTGTTCAGGAAACCTTCGAAGCAGGAGATGCGGATGACCAAGTACGTGATCGTCGGCGGAGTGGCCGGGGGAGCATCGGCCGCGGCGCGCCTGCGCAGGCTCGACGAAAAGGCTGAAATCGTTCTGGTCGAGCGGGGCGAGCACGTGAGCTACGCCAACTGCGGACTTCCCTACTACGCCGGCGGCGTGATCCAGGATCGCGAAAAGCTGTTCGTGATGACCCCGGACGAATTCCGTTCGACCTTGGGCGTGGATGTCCGAACCGGCACCGAGGCGGTGGGAATCGATGCCGCGACCCGGACCGTGACGCTCCTGGACAAGGCGACGGGAGCATTGTCCAGCGAGATTTGCGACGCGATGGTCCTTTCTCCGGGTGCCGAGCCGGTTCGGCCTCCCGTTCCCGGGATCGACCATCCTCGCATCCTCACCTTGCGTTCGGTGCCCGACATCGACCGGATCAAGCGAGTCCTTGACGAAAACCGTCCGGAGCGCGCCGTGGTGGTCGGGGCCGGGTTCATCGGGCTGGAGATGGCCGAAAACCTGTGGGAGCGGGGGATCGCGGTCACCGTGGTCGAGGCCCTGGACCAGGTCATGAACGTGGTCGATTTCGAGATGGCGGCCCCGGTGCACCACCACCTGCGCGAAAAGGGCGTCGGGCTGCACCTGGCCGACGGGGTCAAGGAGTTCGTCGCGTTGGGCGACAAGGTCTCGGTGGAACTGAAATCCGGCGCCAAGGTCGCGGCCGACATCGTCGTCTTGTCGATCGGTGTGCGTCCCGACACCAAACTCGCCCGCGAGGCCGGAATCGCCTTGGACGAGCGCGGGTACATCGTGGTCGACGAACACCTGCGCACCAGCGTCCCGTGGATCTGGGCGGTGGGCGACGCGATCGTCTCCAAAAGCCCGATCACCGGAAAGCCCCAGCCGGTGCCCCTGGCGGGACCGGCCAACAAACAGGCGCGCATCGCGGCGGAAAACATCGTTCGCGGACCATCCAGGAAATGGAAGGGCGCCATCGGGACGTCGATCGCCAAGGTCTTCGATCTCACCGTGGCCTGCACGGGATTGTCGGAAAAGGCCTGCAAGCGCGAGGGCATCCCCTGCGCCTGCACCATCGTCCATCCGGGCAGCCATGCAGGCTACTATCCCGGGGCGCACCCGATGGCGCTGAAGCTGATCTGGAGTCCCGATTCCGGACGGATCCTGGGGGCGCAGGCCGTCGGACGCGACGGGGTGGACAAGCGCATCGACGTGGTCGCCTCGCACCTGGGAACGGGCGCGACGGTCCGGGATCTGGCCGAGTTCGAGCACGCCTACGCGCCGCCCTACGCCGGAGCCAAGGACGGGACCAACTACGCCGCCTTCGTCGCCGTCAACGCCATGGAAGGGATGACAAGAATCGTTCGGTGGGACGAAATCGAGCGCAAGCGCGAGGAAGGCGCCTTTTTCCTGGACGTGCGGACCCCCGAGGAATTCGAGCTCGGGTGCATGCCGGGGGCGGTGAACATCCCCAACACGCAACTGCGCGGAAGGTTGTCGGAGGTGCCGCGGGACCGGGAGATCGTGGTCTACTGCGGAATCGGAATCAGGGGCTATCTGGCGGAGCGCATCCTGCGGGCCGATGGCCTGACCGATGTCGGGAACCTGGCGGGCGGCATGAAGGTCTGGAAGGCCGCGACCGATCCGCAGGACAACCACGACGCGTTCCAGCCGGCCCTGAAACGACCGCACGGGCAGGCGAGGGAGGAAATCTACGCGGAAGGCTCCGGGGCGCCGGTATCGCCGGCATCCGCGCCCGCGACGGAAATCGTCGTGGACGCCTGCGGTCTGCAGTGCCCGGGCCCGATCCTGCAGCTCAAGAAGGCGGTGGATTCGGCCAAGGTCCACGACCGGATCGTGGTGAAGTCCAGCGACGCGGGGTTCGCGCGCGACGTCCAGGCCTGGTGCAACATCACCGGCCACCACCTGGAATCGGTGCGCGAAAACAAGGGCGTCTGGACCGCGGCGATCGAGAAGCGGCAGGGCCGCGAGGCGGTCGCTCCGGTCGCGGGCGGCGTCCCGGCCATGACGGTTTCCGGCAACGAGGTCACGCTCATCGTGTTCAGCAACGACCTGGACCGGGCCTTGGCGAGCTTCGTGATCGCCAACGGCGCCCTGGCGACGGGCAAGAAGGTGACCATGTTCTTCACCTTCTGGGGCCTGTCGGTGGTGCGACGGCGCGAAAAGGTGCGCGTGCGCAAGGATTTCATGGGCCGCATGTTCGACATGATGCTGCCGCGCCACGCGGATCGCCTGGGTTTGTCGCGCATGAACTTCGGAGGCGTCGGAGCGTTCCTCATGAAACGGCGCATGGAATCCTTCCAGGTGGATCGCCTGGAAGAGATGATGGACGCCGCGAGGCGAGCGGGAGTGCGCATGACGGCTTGCCAGATGTCGATGGAACTCATGGGCGTCGATCGCGAGGAATTGATGGACGGCATCGAAGTCGGCGGGGTGGCGACCTATCTGGAAGCGGCCACCACGGCGGGAGTCAACCTGTTCGTCTGAACTTCCGTTGGCGATCCGTGTAACCTCGAGGGTCCGAGCCGCATCCATCGTTGCGTAGGGCGTCAGAACGAATCCAACACCAGAACAAGGAGCGCAACATGTCCACCGTCCACGTCGATGAAACCAGCTTCCCTTCCGAAGTCCTTCTGTCCAAGGAGCCCGTCGCGGTCGACTTCTACGCCGAATGGTGCGGGCCGTGCAAGATGCTGTCCCCGGTTCTCGAGAAGTTCTCGGAGAAGTATTCGGGCAAGGTCAAGGTCGCCAAGGTGGATGTCGACTCCAATCCCGAACTCGCGGGGCGGTTCCGGATCCGCGGCGTCCCGACCATGATCTTCTTCAAGGAAGGCAAGGTGGTCGACCAGGTGGTGGGCCTGCTGCCGCCGGCCGGTCTCGCGGCCAAGTTCGACGCTCTGGCCGCGGCGTAGCGCGGCTGTCGCCCGGCAGGCTCGGTTCGATCCGCGAAAAGCCGCTCTCGTCACGGGAGCGGCCTTTTCGCGACCGGCGCGCGGACGGCGTTCGGCGTTCGGCGAACACCTCCCGGACGCTGTCGGATTCCGTCCTTGCCGGAATCCGACAGGTATCGCTGGCCAACCCGCCTCCGGGAGGGTAGTATCTGGGGACAAGGAGACCCCACGGATGCCCACGACGATACCGTTTTCCAGGCAGCTTCCCAGCGCCTTCACGCCGATCCTCGCCACGATCCTGCGCGGCGGCTACACCCGCCACGATTTCCTGAGGGACGCGATGGCGGGCGTGATCGTCGGCGTGATCGCGCTTCCTCTGGCCATCGCCTTCGCGATCGCGTCGGGGGTGAGCCCGGTGCAGGGGATCGTGACGGCCATCGTGGCGGGGCTGGTCGCCGGGGCGTTCGGCGGCAGCAGCGTGCAGGTCTCGGGTCCGACCGGCGCGTTCATCGTGATCGTCTACGGGATCGTGCAGCAGCACGGCTACGCGGGGCTGGCCACCGCGACCCTGATCGCAGGAGTCCTGCTGGTGGCCATGGGATTGGCGCGGTTCGGCGGCGTGCTCCAGTTCATCCCGTTCCCGGTGATCGTGGGGTTCACCTCGGGGATCGCCTTGATCATCGGGTTCGGACAGATTCCGGCGTTCCTCGGGTTGTCGCTGGAAAAGGACCCGGCCGACTTCATCGAGAAGATCGAAGTGTACGCCATGCATCTGGATGGCGTGAAATGGAGCACGCTTGCGATCGGGGTCCTGGCGTTGGGCGTCACGGTGGGGTGGTCGCGGTTCGCCAACCGCAACGCGCACCTTCGGCTGTCGCGTCTCCCGGGGTCGCTCCTGGCCATCCTGGTGACCTCCACGCTCGTCGCGGTGTTCCATCTGGATGTCCTCACGATCGGCGGGAAGTTCGGCGAGATCTCGGGAGCCTTCCCTTCGCCGCGCATGCCCGCCTTCAGCCTGGATCTGGCCCGCGCGATGTTCCAGCCGGCGTTGACCATCGCCATGCTCGCCGGGATCGAATCGCTCCTTTCCGCCGTGGTGTCCGACGGCATGACCGGGCACAAGCACCGTTCCAACATGGAGCTGATCGGACAAGGATTGGCGAACATCGCCACACCCCTGTTCGGCGGGATCCCGGCCACGGGAGCCCTGGCCCGCACCGCAACCAATGTCAGGAACGGCGCGCTGACCCCGATCTCCACGATCGTCCACGCCGCGACGCTGCTCCTGATCCTGTTGTTCCTGGGCAGGCTCGCCGCCTTCATCCCCATGGCGACCCTGGCCGGGATCCTCCTGCACGTCGCCTACAACATGTCGGAGTGGCGCACCTTCGCCAAGATCTTCCGGGCGCCCAAGAGCGACCTGATCGTGCTCCTGCTCACCTTCTCGCTCACGGTCGTCGTCGATCTCACCGTGGCGATCCAGGTGGGTGTCGCATCCGGTGCGGTCCTGTTCATCCGGCGCATGGCCGAAGTCTCGCAGGCGAACGTGATCACCGACACCTTGCGCGACGACTTCGAAGAAGGCTCCGAGGCCGCCAACCATCCCGACCGCCAGATTCCGGACGGAGTGGTGGTCTACGAGGTCTTCGGGGCGTTCTTCTTCGGGACGGTGGAAAAGTTCAAGAACGTCCTGGACGAGATGGAATCGCCTCCCAAGGTGCTGATCATCCGCATGCGGGCGGTGCTTTCCATGGACAGCTCGGGCCTGCATTTCCTGGAAGACGTCGCCAAGCGCTGTCGCAAGCAGAAGACGCGCCTGATCCTGAGCGGAGTGCACGCGCAGCCCACCGTGGCGATCGCCCGGGCGGGGTTGTTGGACGATCTGGGAGAAGATTCGTTCGCCGCGACGGTCGACCAGGCGTTGAACATCGCGCGCAGGCATCTGGGGCTTCCCGAGGTGGAAGCGGGTGCGCCGATCTCGAATTTCACGCCGGTCGGTTGATTCCCTGGGGGCGATCGGGTTTATCGCTTGCGCGGTCGTCGCGTCCGGTGCGACAATCACGATCGTGAAAAAAGTGCGGTTCCGTCTGGGGTTTCTGTTCCCGGTCTTCGCGGTGGTTTTCGCATCCTCGGTGGCCATGGTGGCGATCGCGGGGCGCGTTCCTTCGCTGGACGTCCTCTATTGGCCAGGGCTCGCGACCTGCGGAGCGCTGTTCCTGGTGGCGACCTGGCTCGGACGCCGTCTCGTCGAGCGGCTCGAAGCGGTGCGCGCCACCCTGGGGCGGTTCGCCCAAGGGGATCTGTCGGGGCGGTTGCCTCTGGTTCCGCGCGTGGACGAACTCGATTCCATCGCCCGCTCGACGAATTCCGTCGGCGAGGCGATGTGCGCGCTGGTGACGGAACTGCGCGACGCGTCGCAGGCGTTGGAGCGGGAGGCGGGAGCGTTCCAGGGAGTGTTCGCGAGGATCGCGGGGCAGTCGCACCGCAGCCGCGAGGCGTCGGGGACCGTCGCCGCGGCGCTGGAAGAGATGACCACCGGGTTCGCCTCGATCGGGAACGAAGCCAAACACGTGGAATCCGTGGCCGTCCAGGCGGTGGAAACATCCGGGCGGCTGGATCTCCTGGCGAGCGAAACCTCCGAAACCCTGTCCCGCAACCACCGGGCCCTGGAATCCGCGCTCCAGGACGTGCGGAAAAGCCTCGAATCGACCGTGGAGCTGGAGCGGATCGGGCAAGGGATCGCGGGCATGGCCTTGTCGATCACCGACGTCTCCAAGAAGACCCGGTTGCTCGCGCTCAACGCCTCGATCGAGGCCGAACGGGCGGGTGAACGCGGACGCGGGTTCGCTGTGGTCGCGCAGGAGGTCAAGGATCTGGCCCACCAGTCCGCGGGAATGGCCGAGCGCATCCAGAAACAGGTCGAGGAGGTCGAACGCGGCATTTCGATCGTGTCGGGCGACATGGCCAGGATGGCGTCGTCCCTGGAGGCGTTGCGCGCCGAAGGGAACGCGGCGATCGAGGCCTCGGCGAGGCAGGGCGAGATGAGCGCGCGGATGAGGTCGGAGCTGGACGCTTCGAGTCGGAATCTGTCGTCGATCGCCCGCACCATCGACGAATCGCGCGCGGCGCTGGAAGAGATCAACCGCAGCACCCACGAACTGGATTCCAGGGCGCGGGCGACGGCCGCCGCGATCGACGGCGCCAAAGGCGGGGTCGACGAACTGGGCCGGTTCGCGCGGACCTTCCAGGGCACCGTCAAGGAGATGGCCGTGCGGCCGGAATTCTTCCCGTGGACACCCGACCTGGCCGTGGGCGTGCCGACCATGGACGACCAGCACAAGGTGCTCCTGCGCCTGATCAACCGCCTGGCCGACTTGACGGAATCCGGCGGCGGCGGGGCGTCCATCCGGATCGTGCTGGGGCAGCTGGTGGACTACACCCGGTTCCATTTCAAGGACGAGGAGGCCTTGATGCAACGGCACGGATTCCCCGGGATCGAGGCCCACCGCAAGATCCACGCGGGATTCGTGGCCGAGGTGGAACGCCTGGCTTCCACCGTGGGCGGTGGTTCGCAGGTGGACGCCGCCTCGCTCCTGCCGGTGCTCAAGGAATGGCTGGTCGAGCACATCCAGGGAACCGACAAGGTGTACGGCGCCCATGTGGGGGCCAAGCTGGATCCGGAATCGGCCAGGGTTTGACGGAAAACGTCTGGACGGCGCCTGCTGCGCCGACCGGACGCCGGCGGGATGTCACGGACGCCGGAAGACGCCTTGGCTCACCAGGCCGTTCACGATCATCATCTGGGTGCCTTCGCGGAACCAACCGACCACCCGGAAGGTGTAGACTCCGGACGCGACCGGGCGGCCCAGACGGTCCTTTCCGTTCCAGGCCAGCCAGACCTCGAAGTCGCCGCGGCGCGTGCGCTTGAGCAGACCTTGTTCCTGCATCTTGGCGAGGTCGGACAGGTCGCGGTCCAGCACGGCGGTGCCCATGTTGTCGTAGACGTACAGGGACAGGTTCTTGGGGATGCGGTTCAGGCGCACGACAGGTCCGCCGAACCGTTCCTGCAGGCCGTCGGGAACCGGCGATCCGGTGTTGTCGCCGCGGGTCCAGGTCTCGGTGGTCGGATCGCGGACCAGGGCGGTCAGAGGCGGTTCGGAGGAGGGGGCGGCTTCGGGTGGCGCCCGCACCACGTCCTTCCGGACGCCCACGACGAGCGACGGAGGTGGCTGGCCCCATTCGATCACGGCCCAGCGCGCCAGGGTCTCCGGTACGTTCAGCGCGGTGTCGGAGATCGCTCCGGCGGCCGCGATGCGCAGGGAGTCGCCGAGTTTCGCCGGGAACAGGCTGTCGACCAGGAACATCGCCTGGCGGTTGGTGGCCAGGCGGGCTTTGGTCTTCGGGAAAAATTCGGTTCCGAGCGAGTCGCGCGAAGGGCTTCCCAGCGAGATCCAGGCGCCGGTGGCCGATGCCTTGACCGGTTCGGAGAACGTCACGAGCAGCGTGTCGCTGGTGGTGCCGTCGGCCGAATAGCGGAATCGCGCGCGGGTCGGGATCGGGTCGACGCCGTCGCGCAACGCGAAGTTCGAACGGACCTCGGCGCCGAGCAGCGAGGTGGACATCCAGCCCAGGTTCGCGCAACCGGAGGCCGGACAGGAGGTGGCGCCGAACTCCCAGGGATCCAGATCGAACGTCAGGATCCGGTCCAGCGAATCCTTGGTAGCGCTTGCCACGGGCAGCCAGCGTTCCTGGAGCGTGCCGTTGGTGTCGGGCCACAGGAAGCCCATCCGGTCGGTGACCGTCAACGGCGCGACAAGGCGCACGACCACGCGGTCGGCGCGGCCGTCGGCGTCGGTGTCCAGCACCAGCGCCTGGCGGGGGAGCGGGTCGGCCCCTTGCACGACCACGGCCTTGGCGGCATTTCCCGGCGCGTTGCCCGCGGCGTCCTTCAGCGACGACAGGAACCGCACCGAATCGCCGGGATTGACCTGCAGGTGGGACGAATCCGTGGCGAACAGCAGGAGCAGGGCTCCCGTGGCGGTCTCCACGCGGGCCGAGCGAGGAACCAGGTTCCGGATCGCGCCGCCGGCCACGATTCCCGCCAGGTCCTCGGACGGAGTGGTGGAGGGAAGCAGTTTTTCCGACGGGAAGATCCGCAGCGTGTCCAGGAGCCTGCCGCGCGAAAGCAAGGCGCGCATGGGTACCGGGGCGATGCGCTCGAACACGGGAACGTTCCTCCAGGGCCAGGCGGCGTCGCCTCTCCACTTCGCCTTGAGCGCCATGTTCGCCACGGTGGTGTCGGGGGATTGCCCGGCGAAGTCGAAGGTCGCCGTGGTCAGGTCGCTGGACAGCGAAAGGCTCGCGTTGGCGACATCGAGCCGGCGCGACGAGTCGGGCCATGGAAGCTGCAATTGGGCCTCCGCGGCCCAGGGGGTGTGTCCATGGACGACCACCCGGTCGAGCGCGCCGTCGCCGTCGGCGTCCAGATAGACCACGGAGTCGGGTGCGACGGGCGTCACGCGCACCGGTTGCACGGTGGCGCTTGCCTGGGTCGAATCGTGCGTGAACACGATCGATCCCGCGACCACCGGAGCCGCGCTCTTCACGGTGACCGTGGCGAGACCGCCGACCAGGCGTGACGCATCGGGAACCAGGAGGGCGTCGCCGGACGGAACGATGCTCAGGGATCCTTGGCAGGTGGGGCACGCGGCGGAACCCAGCCAGGCTTGCACGACCACCTTGGCCGAATCGCCCAGCTCCAGATCCAGTGAAAGCGCGTCGAGCGCCTCGCCCGTGGCGGGATCGACGAACCGCAGGCGGAACACCGCCGGACGCACCAGCGACCAGGCGGTCAGATCCTGGTAGTGGCCCGAGATCGAATCGAGCCCAGCCAGTCCGGGGCCGAGCTCCAGGGTGGAGTTGTTCCGGACGATGCCCGCGCCCTGTGCGAAGGCGAAGTCGCCGTGGAAGTCGCCGTCTGTTCCGCGTTCCAGGACCAGGGCCAGGGTGTCGCCCAGGCGGTGGCGGATCGCCACCTGCATGCGGTCGCTCGAGGCGTTGGGATCGGTCAACCGCACCGAGACGGTTCCCGACGGTCCGTCGACCTCGGGAGTCAGGACCAGCTCCATGCCCGCCTGGTGGCGCAGCGCGATGCGCGCGCTCGCGGTGTCGCGGGCGTCGCGGGGCATGCGGAAGGTCGCGAGAGCCGAATCCCAGCCGGCGCCCGAGCGCAGCACCAGATCGCCGGGGACGGAATTCGACCACGACAGATCCTGCCAAGGGATGGAGGTCGCGAACGAGAGCGTCTGGTCGGGGGCCGTCCCGACCGGAACCATCGCCGCGACGTCTTCCAGGTCGGCCGACTTCATGGTCCGCAACACGATGGGCAACGAACGCATCCCGGCCGACCGGGTGGTCAGGGTGGCCAGCAGGTTGCGGTCGGAGGTGTCGGCCCACGCCAGACCCGAGACGTCGGGGCGCAGGACCAGGGACGACGCCGGGCCGCAGCGCGTCTGGAGGTGCGGCGAAAGGGCGGAAGCCGGCAGGGTCGCGGACGTGTCGGCCACCAGGATGTTCCAGTCGGCCTGGATGCTCTTGCCGCCCATCTGCAGGACCAGTCGCAGGGCGTTGGAACCCGGCTCCAGTCCGACCAGCGAATCCAGGTGCATCCGGAACGAGTTGCCGTCGGCCTTGGATGTGGTCGCGATCGAGGTCTGGCCGTTGGTCAGGTTGGAGATCCGGAACGATTCCGGCGAAGCGGGCTGGATGAGCGCGCCCAGGATCTTTTGGATCACGATCCCGAGGCTGTCCGGCATGTTGGGCGGAATCTGGTGGTAGGCGCCGCCGGTGGTGTTGGAAATGGTTTCCAGCGTGCTGCCTTCCACGCCGTCCACACCCATGAAGATGCCGTAGACACGGGGAACCGAGTCGTTGGCGGTCTTCCAGACCACGGCGTCGTCCCCGGATCCCATCGTGATGGAAGCGCTGCTGTCCAGCGATTTCTGCCAGGTTCCCTTGGAGGGGCGTCCGTCGGAAAGCAGGATGATCGCACGGTCCGCGTGCGGCGACGGAGCGATCGTGGCTCCCGTCCCCGACGTTCCGCCGTAGAGCAGGATTCGTCCCCAGGTGAGCGCGGCTTCGTAGTTGGTTCCGCTCAGGGCCTGCAGCTCGAGCGAGTTGACCAGGCTGTCGACGCCGCCGGGTGCGGAGTAGGCGGTCATGGATTGGTACGATCCCACACCGGGTCCGAAGTTGATGGTACCCGCCGACGAAAGCGGCGAGGACGCGGCATGGGACTGGATGGCGGCCTGGATGGCGGCCACGCGCACGTTGTACGGGTCGCCGGCCACCTTGCATACGGCGCGCAGGTCGGAGATCGGCGTCGAAGGGTCGACGATCTTGACGGTGTTCCCGTGGAAGTCGATGGGACTCCCCACGTACTGGATCTGGGGTTCGTCGTCGTCGTCGTTGCACTCGTACCAGCCGGAGGTGTCTTCGGCCGAGGCGAAGATGGCGGTGGGTACCATGCTGGCGGTCTGGTCCACGGCGAAGACGATGTCGACCGGCGGGGGGACGCTGCCTGCGACGCCGCAGAGCGACAATCCGTCGGTCGGGATCCGCGTCGTATGGGTGGGAACCCGCAGGGTGGCGCCGTCCAGCTTGGAAAGATCCAGGCACTTGGATGTGTCGGGCACGGAAACGAGGTCGCAGCGCTGGGTGGGGGCGGCATACATGGAAAGCGGTGCAGCGACAAGCCACGCGAAAACCGATGGTCTGATCATTCTCCAGTTCCCCCCATTCGAGACATCTGCCCGGGCGAGCAAGATCCCGCGACACTTCATCACATCAAAGTGCCCCAAGAGGCTCCTGTTCGCCTCGCGGTGCCCCGTTGGAGATGCAAAAACTGTTGAAGAGTGGTCACCCTTTCCTGGGGAAAGCGTTCGCAGGAACTCCCGATTTTGCGTTCGTGTGCTTAGGGCGCGCGGCCAGGTAGGTCTGGCCCCAATCCGACAGCGAAGCGATCACGGGCTGCAGGCTTTTCCCGAGGTCGGTCAGGCTGTACTCCACTCTGGGCGGGACTTCGGGGTAGACCTTCCGATGCACCAGGCCATCGGCTTCCAGTTCGCGCAGTTGCTGGGTCAGCATCTTCTGCGTGACCCCGGCCAGTTTGCGCGACAATTCGCCGAACCGGCAAACCCCTGGCAGAAGGTTCCAAAGAATGGGAACCTTCCATCTCCCGCCGATCACCGCCAAAGTGGCCTCGGTGGGGCAGTGATGATGCGGATTCTGCTCGGTGGTCATGCCCATGAATATACCCTGGAGATCCCATGAAATCACAATACTTCCGAAAATCGATGTACTTACCAAATGGTACGTACTTGTCGCAAAGGAAGGTTCCCCGTAGATTGAAGACAGAAGATGAGATCCAATCTCATTGATTCCCAACGAAAGGACGACTCCATGAAGATCAAGACCCTCTTTGCCTCCTTGCTGCTGGCGACCGCCTCGTTCGCGCAGACCTGGACCTTCGACGCAGCCCATTCCAGCGTCGCCTTCTCCATCAAGCACCTGGCCGTGAGCACGACCAAGGGCGAGTTCGACAAGGTCGACATCAAGCTGACCGGCGACGCCAAGAAGCCCACCACGCTCGCCGCCGAGGTGACCATCCAGACCGCTTCCGTGAACACCAAGAACGAAAAGCGCGACGAACACCTTCGTGCTGCGGACTTCTTCGACGCGGCCCAGTTCCCGACCATCGTCTTCAAGTCGGAGAAGGTCACCTTCAAGGGCGGCAAGGGCGTCATGAGCGGCACGCTCACCATGCACGGGGTCTCCAAGAAGATCGACATCCCCTTCACGCTTTCCGGACCGGTGGAAGACCCCTGGAAGAACACCCGCATCGGCCTGGAAGGCGCGTTCAAGCTCGACCGCACCGACTACGGCGTGTCGGGCGGCGTTCCCGCCGTCGGCAAGGAAGTCAAGATCGAGATCTCCAGCGAATTCCTGATTCCCGCCCCGGCCGCACCCGAAGCTCCTGCTGCCAAGTAAGCCATGCCTCCGAGCCGGGTCGATCGCATCGGCCACGGCTCGAGCTGCTCCGGCGCGAGAGGGTGTGGGCTAGATTGGATGGCATGCGCAGCAAACCCGCCAAGTCTTCCAAGCGTCGCCCGACCTCGCCGGACATCTCCCTCGATCAGGCCATCAAGGATCTGTTGACCCGTTATCCGGTGGATGCCTGGCGATTCCTGCTCCCGGACCTCGCCCGTAAACTGGGAGATCCGGTCTCGTGGGAAACGATGCGGTCAGAGACGCGCAAGCACGATCTCAAGCGCAAGGGCTACGTGATGGATCTTCCCATCCGCTACACCTTCGCTGGTGGTCGGGCCGTCGTGGCGGTGGTGTTGATCGAGCACTGGGCGACGGCCAAGTCCGTGAACCTGCATCGCACAGCCCACTACGTGCTCGACTTGATGGAGCGGGAGCCCCAAACGCCCGTGGTGCCGGTGGCTCTCGTGACCGACCTCGATCCTGGGGAAATCCCTACCGGGTTGTGCCTACCCGATCTGGGCGGGGGCGATCCGGTCCTGGCTTTTCGGCATCGGGTGCAGGTGGTGGCCCATGCGGACCTGACCACTTGGCGTCGCCGCTCCAACGTGGTGGCTACGGTGATGACCCTTGCCATGGGCGGCAAGATCTCCAAGGCGGACAAGGCGTGGACCGCCTTCTTGGACCTGGAAAAGCTGGTGGATGCCGAAGAAGTGATGCGGCTTTCCCCGCTGGTGTTCCGAGTGGGTAAATTGGATGAAGAACAACGGGAGGTCATCATGGCCACGAAGACAAAACTGCCGGAACCGAAGTTTTTCCAGCAGTTGAGGGAAGACGGCAAGAGCGAGGGAGAACGCACCAAGGCGCTCGAATCGGCGCGCAAGCTGCTGGAACACGGTATCGCATGGGACATCATCACCGATTCCACCGGCGTGAAGCCCGCCGACCTGAAGAAGGCCGCTCCCGCCACCGCGCGCAAGGTCGCCAAGAAGTAATCCTTCAACGGCCTCGATCGCCATACCGGCTTCGAAGTTTCGGTGAAACATGTGCCCTGGTCCTTGATCGGATCGGGGCGCTTTTGTTCATGGAAGCTCCGCAGGCCCTACATGACCAGGCTTGTATCCCGCCAGCAGACCGCGCAAGCGGCGTCGACCCCTCGCGCGGTCGTCACCAGTCGTACCCGACCGACACCTGGCTCCACAAGCCGCCGCTCGTGCTGGAAAGCTTGGCCTTCTGGAACTCGAAGGTCCATCCGGACAAGACGGAAAACGTCCACGAACCGGGAGTCCACGAGATCTGGCCGTAGGGATCGACGGATTCCGTGATGGTGGTGGACGACGACATCCCCTTGCCTTTGCCGGACATCGTCGTCCTGGTCGAACCCGCGTCGTAGGCCCGCAGGTCGATGTCCAGTCCCGGTCCCGCCGAGACCGACTCCCATTCCCGCGACACGTCGGCATGCACGAGCAACTGCCATTGGTCCGCCGTGGTCGTTCCCGCCTTCACGATCGTCTTCCTGCTGGATTGGACCGTGTTGTCCACGTCCACATCCAGCAGATACCTCGAGGCGACCGATTGCGAAGTGGACCAATCGCCGCCGGTGGAGCGCGCCAGGGCGATCCCGATGCCCGAACCCGACGCCTCGGAAGTCCATCCGGTGAACGAGCTCTTCCAGGTTGCGCCATCCGAACCCGGTTCGGTCAGCCGCCAGGTGGCCGTTCCAGACACGCCTTGGTCGATCCATTCCTCCTGGTCGGCCAAACCCCAGACGGATCCCGACAAACCCAACCGGTCCTTGGTCCAGGTCGTGGATAGCCTGGGCTGCAGGCTCCATCCCGAATCGAACCGGAATTCCTCCACCAGCCAGGCGAGGTTGGCCGCGGTGGACAGCATTCCGCCGCCCATGGGGTGATCGTAGGAGGCCGCCGCCCAGGATTCGGCTTGCCAGACAGGATCGCCGTCGGGAATCCAGGTGATATCCTCCCCGACGCTCCAGGAAAAGGGGGAGTCGTCGTTCTCGTCCACGAGCGGATCGAACTCGGCGACCGCGAACGCGGCCAGGGCGAGCAGGGGAATGGGTGCGAGGTGCTTGTTCATGGTCGGTGTCCTTCGCCGTGGTCCGGGTCGGAAGCCTTCCCGTCGGCATGGAATACGTCGAGTCGTTCCGGTTTCTTTCCTGCAAAGGAAAGATTTCGGGTTCCATGATCGTATTCTGTGTCGGGACATGGAACCGACCGACGAACAACTCGCGAAAAGCGTGGCCTCCGGCGACGAGCAGGCCCTCGCCGTGCTGGTGCGTCGTTGGGAGCAACCTTTGCGGCGCTACGTGTTCCGGCGTTGCTTCAGTTGCCGCGACGAGATCGACGATCTGCTCCAGGATGTCTTCCTGCAGGTCTACAGGCACATCAACGCCTTCGACCCGTCGCTCAAGTTCTCGAGCTGGATCTGGCGCATCGCCCACAACGCCATGGTTTCCAGGGTGCGTGTGCATGCCCGCCGCGAACCGCATGTGGAGCTGGACGAGGCCTTGATGATCCCCAACGGCATGCGGACCGACCAGCCATGCGAGGCCGCCGACCTGGCCCGGGAGATCCGGGAGATCATGGAGCGGATGAGCCCGGTGCTCCGCGACGTGTTCGTCCTGCGGTTCCACGAAGAGAAGAGCTACGAGGAGATCGGCGACATCCTGCACCTGAACGCCAACACCGTGGCGACCCGGGTGCGGCGCGCGCGGGATTTCTTCGTGGAACACGCCAAGGCTCGCGGCATCAGCCTGGAAAGGGAGGTTTGAGATGGACCACGCCCAGGAACTCCTGGCGCGGATCCGCGCCGACAAGATCCGTCCGGTTCCGCGATGGAGGGTGCGCCTGGCGCGCGCCGGGGTGTTCGCGCTGTTCGCGGGAACGGTGCTTTCCGGAACGCTTTCCGTGGCGGTCGCGTTGCAGGAATTGCACGCCCACGCCGGGCGCGGCTGGATGTTCCGGCGCGTCGTGGCCGACTGGGCGCCGCTGCTGTGGAGCGCGACGTTCCTTCTGTTCCTGTGGGCGGGGGTCCGCCTGTTCCGCGAACTGCCCCGCGGATGGCGCGTGCGCCCCTGGCATGTCGCCTTGGGGATCGGGATCGTCTCCGTCGCCGGAGGGTGGGCGATCGAACGGACCGACGGATTGATGGCGGTCCACCACGCGGCGGTGAGGCTGGTGCCGTCCTACCGGGAAGCCTGGCGGGATAAGACCCTGCGCACCTGGCACCAACCCGATGCGGGGAGGATTTCTGGCCGTTGGTCCGTCGCCGACGATTCCGCAAGGTCGTTGCTGGACATGGATGGCGTGCCCTGGAAGATCCGGTGGACGGGTGGACGCGATGTTCCACCCGTCGAGGGAAGCGTCCGCCTGATCGGTCGCGTGTGCGGCGATCGCGTGTTCTGCGCCGACGATTGGCGGCCCGTCCCCGGTGCCGGGAAAAATCGCCGGATGCGATGAAAGATTCGGCTGGAGCGACGCGTATTCCATGGTGAGAGCGGGAACGAAAGCCCCTCAAATCCAACGAAAAGGAGACGTGTCATGAAACGCATCGCATTGGTTCTGATCCTGGGAGCCTTGGCCGCCAACGCGGCGGATTCCACCAACGTGGCTCCGAGCGTGGACGAACATCGCGCCCGCATCGAACGGGCCATCGCCAACCGCGACTACCAGGCCTGGAAGGCCGAGCGCGAATCGTGGGGCGCCAAGGGGCGCGCGGGCGAGGTGGTCACGCCGGAGAACTTCGAGACCTTCGCCCGGATGCACGAAGCGATCAAGGCCGGCCGTACCGACGAGGCTTGGGCGTTGCGCCAGCAGTTGGGGCTGGGCAAAGGAGCCGGCAAGGGCATGAAGCACGGCGCGATGGGCCAGGGAGGCGGCATGGGTGCCAAGAACGGCATGGGTGCCGGCGCCGGACAAGGCAAGGGCAAGGGGCGCGGCGGACAGGGCTGCAAGCGCTCGAACTGAGATCGACGGAATCCCCGGCACGGAACGCCGCTCCTGGGACGAACCCGGGGGCGGCGTTTTCGATCACACCCAGAACGCGACCAAGGCGACCAATGTCGGCGGCAGCGCCCAAAGGAGAAGCTTTCCGGGGGCGATGACGGAATCCGGGAACCGCTCCCGAAGGATGCTGGCTCCGGCGGGATTGGGCGCGTTGGCGATCAAGGTGAGTCCGCCGCCCGTCACGGCGCCCGCCACAAGGTGGTAGCGGAACGATTCGCTGGTGTCGGGGATCAGCGACCCGAGGTAGGTGAGCGCCGCGTTGTCGACCACCCCGGTGAGGCCGGTCGCGCCCAGGAGCAGGACCTTGTCGGACAAGCCCGAGACCAGAGGGGTGAGCCACCAGGCCTGCTGGGATCCCAGCACCACCAGCCCTCCCAGGAAGAATCCCACCAGCAGGGCTTCGCGCAGGAGCAGCGGGGTGTGGTGCCGGCGGTAGGCCTGCACCACGCCCAGGAAGAACAGCAGGGTGCCCACCAGAAGGACCGTGTGGTGGGAAACCACCACGACCAGCGCGACGAACCCCAGGTGGACCGCGACCAGCGGCAACGGCACCGTGTCGGCGCGGCGGATGGCTTCCTTGGGAAGTCCGGAAAGTTCCTTCCGGAACAGCGCGACGAACACGATCGCGTTCAGGAGCACGGCGGGCATCGCGCGGAACCCGAAATTCTGCATCATGAAGGCCGTGTCCCAGCCCCAGGTCTTGGCGACCATGAGCACGGGAGGCGCCGCGTAGTGCGTGAGCACGCCGCCGATCGAGATGTTCACGAAAAGGGTGCCCAGGGCCGCGTACCGCAGGCGCGTGGAAGTGTCGCCGACCAGGATCCGGTCGCGCAGGAGCAGGGCCGCCACGGTCATGGCCGCGGGTTCGGTGATGAACGAACCCAGCAGCGGGGCGATCCCCAGGGTCACCAGCGCGAAGGACATGGCGCCGGGAAGCGGAAGCAGCCGCGACAGGATCTGCACCAGACCCGACGCGGCCTGGATCACGGGCTTGCAGCCGGCCACGACCATGATCACGAACACGAAGATCGGTTCGTGGAAGTTCAGTCCTTCCACGTGGGCGATGGCCTTGTCCGTTCCCTCCAGGAAGGAGTGGAATCCGAACAGGATCAGCGCCCAGAATCCGAACACCACCTCGACTTCGCCCAGCAGATGGAGCGTCCCCGCTTGCGACGGGAACATGTGCGCCAGGCGCTCCAGCCGCGAGGCGGTGAAGACGTGGACCAGCGCCAATGCGAAGAGCACGAGCGCTGCGATCTGGAGGTGTGTCGGCGACATTTGGTTTCCTCGATACGGTGTTCCGGATGGAAAGATACCGTCCCGCCGTCGTCGCGGCGCGACTCACCGCGTCGGTGGCGGAGCCTCCACGGGCAGCTTGGGCCAGGCCAGACGGCCGTGCAGGAGCTCCGCGGCGTCGGATTCCGACGATGCTCCACGCAGACAGATTTCTTCCGCCCACCGCCGCATCAGCGACAGCTGCAGCATCGCCGGGGTGGGCATCGAGGGGCACTCGGCCAGCGAGGCGAGGAATCGGTCGAGCCATGCCTGGCGGTGCTGGAGGTCGCCTTGGGCCGCACGAGAGAGATTCCAGGCCGACCAAGCGAGGCAGGCGAAGTCCCAGCCGCGAGGCAGCGGTGAAAGGTTTTCCGCGGGGCCGCCGTCGAAATCCAGGAAGATCATCCGGTCGTCGTGCAATAGGATCTGTCCCAGGTGCAGGTCGCCATGGGCGCTGCCGGTCCATTCCGTGTCGGCGATTTCCGAGAGCTGCGCCGAAACCCTGTCCCACAGCTGGTCCCTCATCTTGCGCTGGGCGTCGCGCCCTTTGGGCACCAGGACCCTGGATGCCTTGGTCAGGAGTTCGCGCGTGGTGCCGGCGAACAGGCCCCGACGGTTGGTGTCCCAGGTTCGCGGTCCGGACAGGTGATCGTGGAGGTGCGTCACCGCCGTGCGCAGCTCGTCGACCAGCGCCAACGTGGGCAGCATCGCGTCGGCCTGGGAAGGAGCCGAAGTGCGGGTCGACGATTCCAGGTACGTGGACAATTCGTGCTCCAGGCGTCTGTCGAGGCGCACCTGGTGCTCGACCCGCTCCAGCAGGAGTCCGCAGGGCTCGTCGTCGTGAAGCGAACGGATCGTCCCCAGGAGCCGCGGGGCGCGGTCGAACCCGGATTCGCCCAGCTGCGACAGGATCCGTTGGGACCGGCGGATGGCGCTTCCGCCCTCGTGGTACCACTTGAGGATGGCTCCGCACGGGAGGCCCGCCACG
This sequence comes from Fibrobacterota bacterium, assembly GCA_029557215.1. Lineage (GTDB taxonomy): Bacteria > Fibrobacterota > Fibrobacteria > UBA5070 > UBA5070 > UBA5070. Next base: position 21,603 of record JAKPQQ010000113.1, read on the forward strand.
TGGTGCTTGCCCACCGCCGAAACCGATGGCCCCATGCTGTCGGTGGGCAGCGGCAGGAACAGTTCGCAGGCCAACCCCGGCGAGGACCCTCCCTGCACGACGCGTTCGATGTCCAACGGTCCGGAAATCGAAGAAAGCGATTCCACCACGACCAGGATCCGTCCATCGGGGCGCCGGATCCGGCAAACCGCCGCAAGCGGCGTGCGGGCCAGCACGGATTCGGCTTCTTCTTCGGATACGGCGGTGAACGGGACGCGCAGAACGATCGATTCGCCGTCGCCGAACCTGGTTTCGATCGAGGCCAAGGCTGTCTCTCCCAGACACGAATCCAGGCGGATCGCGCCCAGCGAAGTCAACTGCCCGTTGGATCGTGCGTCCATCCAGGAACACCTGGGGAGCCATCCGGGAATGATCTCTGAAAGGAATTCCACCTTCGCTCCGCGATCCATCCACCACAGGCCGGGATCTTCCTGCTCGATCAGCGGAAGATCGGCAAGGGTGGTGGCGACGGATGTCGACGAGTGGCGCAGTTGGAACCACATCCATCCCCAGGGTCCCAGCGACATGGGCCATGGGGTCTTGCCGATCTGGGGGAACGGGACGTCGCCCTGCATTTCCACCGGGATCGATCCTTGGAACTCCGCCAGTTCCAGTGCGAACGGCTGGGGATGCCGCGAGAGGTTCGCGACCACCAGGATCACGTCTTCGCCGTGGCGACGCAGGTAGGCGAGGATGCGCCGGTTGGAAGGCTCCAGGAATTCGATGCTTCCGCGACCGAATGCCGAACTGGACTTGCGCAGCTTGAGCATGCGGCGGTTCCACCAAAGGAGCGAAGAAGGGTCGCGCTCCTGCGATTCGACATTCACCGCGTTGTAGTGGTAGATGGGATCCTGGATGGGGGGCGCGTACAGCCGCGAAGGGTCGGTCGTGCTGAACCCGGCGTTGCGGTCGGTGTTCCAGTGCATGGGGGTGCGCACGCCGTTGCGGTCGCCCAGGTAGATGTTGTCGCCCATCCCGATCTCGTCGCCGTAGTAGAGGACCGGTGTCCCGGGCATGGACAGCAGGATCGAGGTCAGGAGTTCGATCCGGGGGCGGCTGTTCTCCAGGAGCGGCGAAAGCCTTCGACGGATTCCGACATTGATCCGCATCCT
>JAKPQQ010000120.1 GCA_029557215.1 Fibrobacterota bacterium
GCGCCACCGGCGAAGTGGGCGTGTTCGAGATGCGCTCCACCGGCCTGGAAGGCGTCCAGAATCCGTCGTCGCTGTTCATGGGGAATCTAGGGTCACGTCCCGGCGTGTGCATCGCCGCCACGCTGGAAGGCAGCCGCCCCATTTTGGTGGAAGTGCAAGCCCTGGCCGGCGCCACGCACTTTTCCATGCCCCAGCGCGTCGCGACAGGATTCGACGCCCGCCGCATGACCATCCTGCTCGCGCTTTTGGAACGCCACGGCGGCATGCACCTGGGCGGCTACGACGTCTTCCTGAGCGTGGCCGGCGGCCTCAAGCTCGACGACCCCGGAGGCGAACTCGCCGCGGCCCTGGCGGTGGCAAGCTCGCTGCGCGACACCGCGCTGGCGCAAGGAACCATCGCCCTGGGCGAGCTTGGCCTGGGCGGCGAAATCCGCCCACCTGCGCAACTGGAAGCGCGACTCAAGGAAGCCCGCCAGATGGGGTTCAAACGCGCCCTGGTGGGCCGGACTCCGAAGCCCGTCAAGATCGAGGGCCTGGAGATCGTGGTGTGCGAAGACCTGGGCGTGGCGCTGGAGCGGGGGTTGGGGTGAGTATAGGCTGATGCCGGGCCGGAATCACCCCCGCTCACACCGCGCGGGGTAGACGGATTTCGATTTCCAGGCCGCCTTCGGGGCGGGGGCGCAGCTTGAAATCGCCTCCGGCGGCTTCGATGGCGATCTTCGCGAACCAGGGACCGAACCCGACGGTTCCCGAGGTGGATGCCGACGGGTCGGCGGCGATGCGGTCGAGTTCCGTCGATGGGAGATCCGGTCCGTCGCATTCCACCGACACGACCACCGATCCGCCGTTTTCGCGGGAGCGGATCACGGCGCGTCCAACGGGAGTGGCGCCGGGTTTGGAGCGCAGGAACACCAGCACGTTGAGCAGGAACTGGGTGACGGTTTCCGACGCCACGTCCACGAAGACCTGGGAACCTTCCCAGACGACTTCCAGTCGCCCCTGCAGAAGCGATCGGCCATGGAGGAGCGTCATCTGGATGGCCAGATCCAGGTCGCAGGCTCCGGCCTTCACGGGTTGCTCGTCCAGGACCTGGGGGTGTTCCAGGACGACTCCCAACCCCAGGCGGTTGAGGGCGATGGCCCAGGCGGTTGCGCAGCCACGACCGGACGATGTCGAATCGTCCTCGGAATGCGACACCTCGCCGGAGGCGCTTCCCAGCGAACGTTCGCGCAACCTTCGGACTCCGAGCTCGATCCTCGCCTGCAGTTCGACCAGGTTGTAGGGCTTGGCGAGGTAGTCGTCGGCTCCTGCCTCCAGCGCTTCGGCGGTGTCCTTGCCCTTGCCGCGCGCGGTGAGAAGCATGATGTGCAGAGGCCGCATTCCCTCCTTGGCGTGGAGCATCCGGCAGACATCCACACCCGTGAGCCCGGGCATCATCCAGTCCAGGATGGCGATGCTGGGACCGTCGGGATCCAGGAGCTTGTCCAGCGCCTGCTGTCCGTCGGAAACCGACACCACGCGGTAGCCCCATTTCTGGAGCACGGCCTGGAGCATCACCCGGGAAATGCGATCGTCTTCTGCCAACAGGATCTGGGTCATCTTCGGTTCCCCTCGGACACGAGGTGCATGGCCTTGTCCGCGATTTCGCGCAAAGGCATGACGAATTCCGCCGCGCCTCTCTTCACGGCCTCGCCGGGCATCCCCCACACCACCGAAGTGGCTTCGTCCTGGGCGATGGTGCGGGCTCCGGCGTCGCGCATCCGCTTCAATCCGTCGGCACCGTCGGCGCCCATGCCGGTGAGGATCACTCCCACCGCGTTGGCGCCGGCGTATTCGGCCACCGACTCGAACAATTCGTCCACGGCGGGGCGCTGGTAGTGCCGCCGCTCCCCCTGGTGCAAGGCCACCTTGTACTGGGCTCCGCTGCGACGAAGCACCATATGCCAATTTCCGGGAGCCACCAGGGCGATGCCGGGATTGAGCAGGTCGCCGTCCACCGCTTCGCGGACCTCCATGGCGCATTCGTTGTTCAGCCGGGCGGCGAAGGCCTTGGTGAACCCCGGAGGCATGTGCTGCACGATCGCGATGGGCGGGCAATGCGCGTCGATGGGACGCAGGAAGGTTTCGATGGCCGACGTGCCGCCGGTGGACGCCCCGACCGCCAGGATCCGGTTGGTGGTGCGCGCCAGCGCCTTGGTCGGCGGACGCGCCACGACGGGATCGGGCTTCGATGATATCCTTCCCACCTTGCTCCGCGACGCCGCAAGGATCTGTTCCACCAGGATCGACACCATGTCGCCGATGGAATAGGCCGGACCGGGTTTGGACAGCACGTCGAAGGCCCCCAGAGCCAGGGCTTCCATGGCCATCTGCCCCCCTTTGGGGGTGACCGAACTGATCACGATGGTGGGGATCGGATGATGCTGCATGATCTTGCGCAGGAAGGTGAGTCCGTCCATGCGGGGCATTTCCACGTCCAGGGTCAGCACGTCTGGTTCGTAGCGCAGGATCTTGTCGCGGGCCACGAACGGATCGGAGGCGCTGCCCACGACCTCGATCTGCGGGTGCTTGTGCAGCTCGCGCGCGAGAACTTCGCGCACGACGGCCGAATCGTCCACCACCAGGACGCGCACCTTTCCCTGGACCGCCATGTCAGGTTCCGCACCAGAACAGGACCGGCCGGCCTTCGATCGCCTGCCAGATTCCTTCGGCGCGGTCGTCCCCGAACAGTTCGGGCGCGACGGTCTCGGGGATGTTCAGGTGGAACACCGGCCCCGGACCCCAGGCCTCGGTCAGACAATTCCCGACGATCATGTTCAACGTCTCCTTGATCGCGTCGAGCCCCTTGGAGGCGCAGACCGGATCGTCTTCCTCGATGCCCAGCATGTTCGCCGCCAGCACGGGAAGCAGGGCGGGATCGGCCCAGATGCGCATGGCCCCGTTGGACGGGCCTTCCCATCGCAGCTGGACCCCCACCGGTCGCCAATCGTCGGACGGCTCGTCGGGGCCGTCGAGCGGCTCGGAAAAGACGTAGGCGGATTCTTCCAGGATCCGCGGCGCCACGATCGCCATCGCTTCGGCCATTTCGTTCATGCCCATTCTCCCAGGACGGAATGCAGGAGGTCGCGGATCTCCTCGGGTCTGCAAGGCTTGCGCAGGTAGCCGGAAATCCCGGCTTCCTTGAGGGTGGCCATCCGCGTCTGGCTGCCCTCGGTGCTGACCACGGCCACCGGGATGTCCTTGAAATTCGGATCGGCCTTCATGGCGGCGAGCAGTTCCACGCCGCCCATGTTGGGCATGTTGATGTCGGTCAGGACCATGTCGACCCACTTGTCCTTGAGCACGGCCAAGGCCTCCTGGCCGTCCCCCGCCTGGACCACTTCCTCCATGGGGAGCTTGGCCATCTTGAAGGCCTTGAGCAAGGCTCCGCGGATGGTCTCGCTGTCGTCCACCACAAGCACGGTGTATCCCATCTTCGTACCTACTTCAGAGCTCGTGGACTTCGCCACGGGTGGTGAACCATGTCTTCCCCGTGCCGACCTCCAGAAAGAGGCTCCGGGGACGATTGCCCTCGACGTCTTCGGCTGCGATCAGGATGCTGTTCTTCCAGAAGAGCTTGCGGGCGATGACGACGTTGCGCGAGCCGATGTCCAGGGTCTGCGCCGATTCGATCACGCGGGCGCCGCCCGCGATCACCACGCGCAGCCGGTCCTTGGACGCGCCCAGCGCGTAGGCTTCCTGGAAGAACGCGGGGACTCCGGAATCGCCGAACATGAACGGGTTCTTGGCGGCCTTTTCCTTGTCCAGGCTGGACATGGGAAGCATGTAGTGCAGGATCCCTCCCACCTTGGCCACCGGATCGTGGATGGCCACGCCCACGCACGATCCCAACGCGTGGGTGACGATCAGGTCGCCCGGCTGGGTGCTGAACGCGCGCTCGGAGATTCCGACGACCAGACGATCGCTCATCGTCCACCTCGCGGATCGAGGTGGTGCGGGTGCTGGGTGTCGCCTTGGGCGTTCATGGATGCGGGTCCCTTGCGATAGACGGAAGGCATGACGCTGGACATCCCGGTCGCGATCCCCGCGAGGCTTTCCGAGCTGCCCACCACCAGCGTGCCGCCGGGAACGAGCAACCGGTTGGCTTCGTGGACGAATTTCGTCCGGCCTTCCTTGTCGAAGTAGATCATGACGTTGCGGCAGAAGATCACGTCGAACGGCCCCTTCATGGCGTAGGGGACCTCGGCGAGGTTCATGCGCGCGAACCGCAGCGGCGCGCGCAAGGCGGGCGTCGCCACGTGGTCGTCGCCGTCCCTGGTGAACCAGCGGCGCCGGCTGGTTTCCGGAACGTTCTTGAGCTTGTCCGCGTCGTAGCGCCCCGCGGCGCAGGCGCGCAGGGCGCGGGTGGAGATGTCGGTCGCCAGGATCTTGATGTCGGGGATCTTGCCTTCGGCGGCTTCCTGGACCACCATGGACAGCGTGTACGGCTCCTCCCCCGTGGCCGCCGCCGCGCACCAGAGCCTGAACCTGGATGCCCCCGCCTGCACCGCGTGGTGAACGATTTCCGTCAAAAGCTTGAAATGCCTGTCTTCGCGGAAGAACGACGTGAAATTGGTGGAGATCACGTCCAGCAGCTGGACGATCTCCTCGCCGGAATCGTCGTGGCGCAGGTACTCCAGGTAGTCGTCGAAATCCTCCAGCTTCAGAGCCCTCAGCCGCTTGGCCAGGCGCGCCTGCACCAGGGCCTGGCGCGATCCGCCCAGGGCGATGCCCGCCTTGCGGTGCACCAGCTCGCGGATCTCCTCGTAGTGGTGGTCGCGTATTTCCGTCGCGTTCATGCCGACCAGTCCTCCTCTCGGAGCTTGTGCACCTTCACCACGGCCGTCTGTCCGGTCCGGCCGTCCAGGACCACCTTGCGACCCTTGGTTCCGCCCACGTCGCGGGACGTCACCTCGATGCTGCGGCTGGCCAGGACCTTTTCGGCCATGGACAGGTTCTGTTCGCCGCGCAGGTCGTCCGGGTGCGCCTTGGCGCCTCCGAAGATCTGGGCTTCGATCCGGTCGCGGGGCGCGCCGTCGCGGACCAGGCGCACGACTTCGGGAACCGCCACGTTCCCGAACCGCGCGAAGGTGCGGGACGGGTCGTCGGTGCGGGGCTCCAGGAAATGCGCCATGGCCGCGATCTCGGAATCGGGCGCCCACAGGCACACGGCCACGCCCGCGGCCACCACCGACACCAGACGGGATCCGTCGCCCACGACGGCGATCTCCCCCGGATGGACGAGCACACCGTCGAGGTCGTTTCCCGATTTGCGACGATCGAACACCTTGCCTTCGCTCCTTCCCGCCAACGATCAGACCCGAGGAGAACGATCCCGGAGCGCCGGTCGGCCGGCGTCCGGGAAGACCACAGCCCCGATCAGAACTCCCGCAGCGTGTCTTCGTCCATCGGGATCTGGTCGTCGGCCGACACCCTGCTCTTCCCGACGGACTTTGTCGGAGACGCGGGGGCCGCCAGCGCCGGACGCTTCTGGTGGTGCAGGACGGATTTCGGTTTCCCGACCATGACGCTCGCACCGCCCGCGATCCGGAACTGCCCCACCATGGCCTGCAGTTCCTGCGCTTGGCTGGACAGTTCTTCCGACGCGCTCGCCGATTCTTCGGCGTTCGCCGCGTTCTGCTGGGTCACCTTGTCCATCTGCGAGATCGCGTCGTTCACTTCCTTGATCCCCTGCGCCTGCTCCTTGCTGGCCGCGGCGATCTCGGCGATCAGGTCGTTCACCTTCTTGGAACTGGTGGCGATCTTGTCGAACGACACCGACACCTCTTCCGAGATCTTCACCCCGTCGCCGGCGTTCTTCACCGATTCGCCGATCATGTCGGCGGTGTTCTTGGCCGCCTGCGCCGATCTCTGCGCCAGGTTGCGCACCTCTTCGGCCACCACCGCGAAGCCTCGACCCGCCTCGCCCGCGCGGGCGGCTTCCACCGCGGCGTTCAGGGCCAGCAGGTTGGTCTGCATCGCGATCTCGTCGATCGTCTTCACGATCTTGGCGGTCTGGTCGGAGCTTTCCTTGATCTTGTTGATCGCGCTGCTCATGCGCTCCATGGCCTCGGTGCCGGTCTTGGCGTGGATATCCGCCTCGCCAGCCAGGTTCTTGGCCGCCAGCGCGTTGTCGGCGTTCTGGCGCGTCATGCTGGACATCTCTTCCAGCGAAGCCGACACCTCCTCCAGCGAACTCGCCTGTTCGTTCGCGCCCTGGGCCAACGACTGGCTTCCCGACGAAATCTGACCCGACGCGCTGGCCACCTGCTGGGTGGCTTCCTGCACCTGTCCCATGGCGGTCTCCAGGTTTTCCACCGCCAGGTTCAAGGCGTTCTTGATCTTGGCGTGGTCGCCTTGGTAGTTGCCGGCCACCCGCGCGGTGAGATCGCGCGCGGCCACCTTGTCCAGGACCTGCGCGGCCTCCTGGATGGGCAACAGGATCGCATCCAGCATTTCGTTCACGCCCGCGACCAGCTTGGACCAGTCGCCCTGGAACTTCCGGGCGTCGCCGCGGGTGTCCAGACGTCCCGCCTTGGACGCCTCGATCAGATCGCCAACCTGGGTGGCGATCGCCTTGAGGTTGGTGCGCATGCCTTCGACGGCCTCGTTGATGAACGCCTTCTTGCCGGGGAACTTCTCCAGCGGAGCGTCGAAGTTGCCTTTCCCGAACTCGCCCACGCACGCCATGGCCTTCTTCTTGACGGCGATGTGGCCGTTGACCATGTTGTTCACGCCGCGACCCATGTCCTGGAACGCGCCGTGGAACTTGGCGGCATCCACCTGCACGTCGATGTCGCCCTTGTCGTGCTCGATGGCCATGTGCTTCATCTGGCCCACCAGCTCGTTCAGGGTGTCGACCATCTTCTTCATGGCTCCCATGAGCACGCCGGTCTCGTCGGTGCTGTCGACCACGATGACCATGTCGGTTTCGCCCTTGGCGACCTTTTCCGCGATATCGATGCAGCGCGAAACCGGTCCGGTGATGCTGCGCGTCACGAGCCAGGCGATGAACAGCGCCAAGAACGCGGCGACGACCAACAGCAGCACCACCAAGGTCGTGGTGGCCGTCGCGATCGCCGCGGTTTCTTCCCCGTCTTCCATGGCGAGCTTTTCCTGGAATTTGTTCAATTCCGCCAGAGCCTTCAGGTATTTCCCTTGCAGTTCCCGATAGCTTCCGAACAGGAGGTTGGCCGCCGCCGTGTCGTTGTTGACCTTGGCGAACTCCATGATCTTGTTCTGCCCATCGCGGATGGGCATGCGCAGATCGGCCGCCGCCGCCAGGAATTCCTTCCCCTCCTTGGAAAGGATGGTTTCTTCCAGGTACTTGAACGCCTTGTCGATCTTCTCGCGATCCCCCGCGATCCGTTCCAGTTCCCTCTCGATGAACCTGGGGTCGTCGGCGATCACGCTGTTGCGCAGGATGCGCGCGATGGAATTGACCGCGTCGATCCATTCGTTGGTCGCCTTGGTCTTGGGCATCCGGTCTTCCACGACCACGTGGACCTTGTCGTTGATCTTGCCGATCCGGTCCAGGGCGATCGCGCCCACCGTGGCCATGAGGACCACCAAGAGTCCGAATCCGATTCCCAGTCGAAGTCCCAGCTTCATGTTCTTGAACATCCATGTCTCCTTGTGCGCGAGTGAACGAGGTTTGTTTGATGCGTTTGCGATTCAGGCAGGGGCGTCGGCGGCGGCGGTCACCGACGACAATTCCTGTGCGGACAGCACCTTGTCGATGTCCAGCAGGATCTTGACGTTCTGCCCGATCTTGCCCATGCCCAGGATGAACTCTGTGTCGATGCTTGTCCCGAAGCTTGGCGTGTCTTCGATGCTCGCCTCGGGGATGTCCAGCACCTCGCGCACCTCGTCGATGATGGTCCCCATGACCACCACCGAATTCTCGTTGCGGATCTGGACCACCACGATGCAGGTGCGTTCGGTGTCCTCCGCGTGGTCCATCGCGAACTTCAACCTCAGATCCACCACCGGAATCACCTTGCCGCGCAGGTTGATCACCCCCCGCACGAACGGCGGAGTGCGCGGCACCCGGGTGATGGATTGCATCTGGATGATCTCCTGGACTTTCAGGATCTCCAGTCCGAACTCTTCGCTTTCGAGCTTGAAGGTCAGGTACTTTCCTGCGCGGGCCTTGCCCGTCTTGGTCGCGTCCTTCGCCATGGTCTCCGCCATCTGTCCGCCTCCGTCGCGTGGGTTTGTTTTCTTGGCCGTCGAACTCAGAACTCGCTCAGCGCGCTCGATTCTTCCTGGAATTCCACTTCCTGGGGAAATTTCTTCGACGGCTTGGCGTCGAGGCTCATTCTCCTACTTTCCTGCATGAGTTTCCTGAATTTTCCGTGCGTCGCCGCAACTTTTTCCGGAGCCTTGGTGGATGTGATCCGGAACTGCGCCACCATGGACTGCAGTTCTTCGGACTGCCCCGAAAGCTCTTCCGAAGCGCTGGCCGATTCTTCCGCGTTGGCCGCGTTCTGCTGGGTCACCTTGTCCATCTGCGAGACCGCGTCGTTCACGCCCTTGATCCCCTGCGCCTGCTCCTTGCTGGCCGCGGCGATCTCGGCGATCAGGTCGTTCACCTTCTTGGAACTGGTGGCGATCTTCTCGAACGAAGTCGACACTTCCTGCGAGATCTTCACGCCTTCTTCCGCGTTGCGCACCGATTCGCCGATCATGTCGGCGGTGTTCTTGGCGGCCTGGGCCGATCTCTGCGCCAGGTTGCGCACCTCTTCGGCCACCACCGCGAAGCCTCGACCCGCCTCGCCTGCGCGGGCGGCTTCCACCGCGGCGTTCAGGGCCAGCAGGTTGGTCTGCATCGCGATCTCGTCGATCGTCTTGATGATCTTGGCGGTCTGGTCGGAGCTTTCCTTGATCCGCACGATCGCCCCGCTCATGCGCTCCATGGCCTCGGTGCCGGTCTTGGCATGCAAGTCGGCCTCGCCCGCCAGGTTCTTGGCCGCCAGCGCGTTGTCGGCGTTCTGGCGCGTCATGCTGGACATCTCTTCCAGCGAAGCCGACACTTCTTCCAGCGAGCTCGCCTGTTCGTTGGCGCCCTGGGCCAGGGACTGGCTTCCCGCGCTGATCTGCTGGCTCGCCGACGACACCTGCGCCGTCGCGTCGTTCACCTGCGCGAGCGCCTGTTCCAGGTTCTCCACGGCGGTGTTCAACGCGTCCTTGATCCTGGCGTGGTCGCCCGAATAGTCGCCTTGGACACGAACCGTCAGATCGCGCGCGGCGATCCGCTCCAGCGCCTTGGTCGCCTCGGTCACGGGGCCGATCACGGCGTCCAGGGTGTCGTTCACCCCTTGCACGATCAGACGGAAATCGCCCTGGTGCCTGGATGCGTCGGCCCGGGTGGAAAGCCTGCCTTCCACCGCAGCCTTGGAAAGACCCGCGGCGTCCTCCACCAGGCGGTTCACCGCTTCCACGCAGGTGTTCAGGTTCTCCTTGAGCTTGTCGAATTCCCCGTTGTACTTGTCCGAGATCTTTTCCGGGATGTCCCCCCTGGAGATCCTCTCCACGTAGTTCGCCGCGGCGTTCAGGGGGCCCACCACCGCGTCCAGCGTCCCGTTCACGCCCTCGACGATCTCCCTGAACTCGCCCTGGTGGCGCGTCGCGTCGGCGCGCACCGACAACCGCCCCGCCACGGCGGCCTCCGACAATTTCCGGGCATCCCCGCTCATCCGCCGGATCGCCTCGATCATCTTGGCCATGGAGGCCTTGAGCCTGCCCGTTTCTTCGGTGGTGTCCACCCGCACGTCCTGGTCCACCTTGCCTTCCGATACCTGTTCGGCCAGCCTCACGCATTCGTCGATGGGCTTGACGATCGCCCGGGTGATGGTCCACGCGAGCAGGATGGAAACCAGGACCATCGCGATGCCGACCGAGATCAGGACCACCACGACGGTGCCCGCGATCGAGGCGGCTTCCTTGCCCGCCTCTTCCGACAGGCGGTTCTGGTAGCGGATCAACTGCTGCAAATGGTCCATGTACTCGATCTGGGCCTGCTGGTAGGGCCCCAGGATGATCTTCTTGCATTCCTGGATGTCGCCCTCGGCGCCCGATGCCAGGATCCGTTCCTGCAACGGACCGTAGACCTTGCGGATCGCCCCGACCTTCGCGAAGATCTCCTTGCCTTCGTCCGTGTCCAGCGTCCTGGAAAGCGTATCCAGCACCGCGGTCTGGTTGTCGCGGATGCCGCGGACCTTTTCGGCTTCGCGGGCGCGCACCGCCAGATCGTCGGCGATCGCGATGTTGCGCAGCGACCTGGCCACGATGTTCAGGTTCTCCAGCAGCTGGTTGCACTGGCGCACCTTGACGTTGTGGTCGTACACGATCGAATGCACGATCTTGTCGATGCGTTGGCATTTGCCTTCCACGAAGACGAAGATCCCGACGGCGAGCGCGAGCACGCCAAGGAATCCAACCCCGATCTTCATGGCGATCTTCATGTTCTTGAACATGGTTGTTCCCCTTCCGATCCGGTTTTGCGCGACCGGACCTGTGACCACCCGCTCGATCTCAATTCGATTCGGATGCGATCTTCACGACTCCCCCCACATCCAGGATCAGGCTCACGGATCCGTCGTTCATGATGGCGCCGCCCGAAACACCCGGCACGTCGCCGATTCCGGCACCAAGACGCTTGATGACCACCTGCTGCTGTTCCAGGATCTGGTCCACGACCAGTCCCACCTTGCGGCCGACCATGTCTTCCACCACCAGCACGACCCCGCCCGAGCCTTCGTCAACGATCGTGTTCTTCCCGAACACCGAATCCAGGCGGATCAGGCGGATGAGTTCGCCCCGCAGATTCAGGATCTCGCCTTTGCCCACCACGCTCTGGATCTCCTGCGATTCCAGGCGCAGCGTGGAAAGGATGGAAAGCGTGGGCACGATGTACCGCTCGTCGTTGGCGCGCACCACCATGCCCTGGATGATCGCCAGGGTCAGCGGAAGCCGGATCGTGAAGCAGGTTCCCTTTCCCTTTTCCGATCGGATCTCGACCATGCCGCGCAGCGCCTCGATGTTCTTCTTGACCACGTCCATGCCCACGCCACGCCCCGACACGTCGGTCACCGCCTTGGCCGTGGACAATCCCGGCAGGAAGACCATCTGGTAGATCTCCTGGTCGGTGTAGGCCTGTTCGGCGCGCGCCTTGCCGGATGCGATCGCCTTCTTCAGGATCGCGTCCTTGTCCAGCCCCTTGCCGTCGTCTTCGATCTCGATGAACACCGATCCCGCCTTGTGGTAGGCACGAAGCCGCACGCGACCTTCGGGAGGCTTGCCGGCGGCGCGGCGTTCGGCGGGCGTCTCGATCCCGTGGTCGACGCTGTTGCGCACCATGTGGATGAGCGGATCGCCGATGTTCTCCACCACGGTCTTGTCGAGTTCGGTGTCTTCGCCTTCCATGTCCAGTTCGATCTGCTTGTCGAGCTTGCGCGCGAGGTCGCGCACCAGGCGCGCCATCTTCTGGAACGTGGAACGGATGGACACCATCCGAAGCGACATGGACAATTCCTGGATCTGCCGCAGGATCAGGCTCGCCTGGGCGATCTTCTTTTCGGTGGAAAGGTCCCCGGCGGCCTTGAACGCGGGATCCGCCCAGACCATGGATTGGGCGATCACGGCCTCGCCGATGGTGTCGATCAGCATGTCCAGACGTTGGACCGGAACGCGCACGCTTTCTTCCACGGCCATCGCGCCGGACGACGCCTGCGCCGGTGGCGGTGGCGGCTGCGGTCTGGAGGCTTCCACTTTCTGTCCCAGGACCTGCGCGACGTCGCGGGGATTCACCCCTTGGGTCTCGATCAGGATCTCGCCCAACGGTCGGGTGTCGCCCGCCTTCTGGGTCTGCAGGGCCTGGTCCAGGACATCCTGTTCCACCAGGCCCCGTTCCACCAGGATCTCGCCCATGGGCTTGGCGGCTTCGGTGGGCTGGAGTTTGGGCAACGGATCGAGCGAATCGGATTCGCGCAACTTGGCGATGACGTCTTCGATCTCGCGCGGCGGGGTGTAGGCTTCGCCTCCGAGCATCTTTTCCAGGCCGTCCACCAGTCCGCGGAACATGTCGGTGGTTTCCAGCAGGACGTCCACGTGCTGGGGGCGCAGCACGATCTGCTTGTTCCGCGCCCTGTCCATCAGGTTTTCGGCCGCGTGCGCCAGGCGCTGGATCTCCTTGAGCTCCAGGAATCCAGCCAACCCCTTGAGGGTATGGCAGGATCGGAACACGAGGTTGAGCGATTCCTCGTCGGTGGGCGTCACTTCCAGCTTCAGGAGCGATTTCTCGATCACGCGGATGTGGTCGCCGCCTTCGGCGATGAAATCCACCAGGAAGCTGGTGTCCAATCCAAAACTCGACACCGGCTCTTCGCTGGGCGCTTCGTCGGCGATGGCCTGCGCCACCTCGGGCGCGGGACGCTCCTTGCGTTCCAGCACGCGCGCCACGTCCTCGGGCGACACGATCCGTCCATGGCGGGAATTCATCGAAGGCAGCCGTTCCTCGATCAGGTCCTTGAGCCGCAGCAATCCTTCGGTCCCGATGCCGCCGGTCTCCAGCAGCGATTCCACAGCGTGGATGAGTTCGGCCCACTCCGCCAGATCCAGCACCCCGAATTCGCCCTTGAGCGTGTGCAGGTAGCGCTTCACATGGTCGTCGCCGGTGCCGTCGCCCTTTTCACGTTCGATCACCGCGACTTCGAACTCCTCCAATTCGCCCTTCTGGCGATCGATGAACCGTTTCAGGAGATCGAGGTCTTCGGGGTCGTGGACGGAAATCGGTTCGGGGTGTTCGGGGATCGAATCCAGCGGCACATCGAACATGTTGTCGCCGTCGCTTGCGGGAGATTCCGATTCGTCGGATTCCGGCAACGGAACATCCAGCAGCGGATTGGGACCGATCGACTCGAAGGAATGCTGGAGCTTGTCCACCCCTTGGGCGAGCCGGACAACTCCGTCGTCCATGGAACTTTCGCCGTCGACCATGCTCTGGACCGAGCCACCCAGCCGTTTGGCCATGGTCCGCATCGCGGCGGGCGCGGCGATTTCCGACGCGATCGCGGCCAACGGGGCGAGCATTCCATCCAGGGCGTCGAGATCGCCTTCAACGACCCGTTTCAGGGCGGCTGTGGTGCGGGTCAGTTGGTCGCGTAGGATGGATCTTGGTGTCGGCATAGGGAGTTGTTGCGACACTCTCCCATGCGCATGTTTGCCTTGTCAAGCCGCCCGGATTCTCCGGAAGCCGTCCCGAGATCACCGATAGGAAACTCCAGCATTCAACCAAAAATCGCACCTCGCTCCCGAGCGGGTGCAGGACGACACGGCAAAGGCGCCGGCCTCAGCCCTCCAGCATCACCACCGGCGCCAATTTTTCCGCGGCCTTCAGGAATCGGTCCAGCGAGAGGTCCTTTTCCGGGATGGCCTTGAGGATCATGCGTCCCATCACCTGGGCCAGGACCTGGCAGTCGTAGAGCGCCCTGTGCAGGTCGCCGTGCTCCAGCTTGAGCTTGATCTCGCCGGAAGCCGCCAGCCGCTGGGCGATGTCCGACAGCTTGAAGGATCCGCTCTCGCGCATGATGTTGCGGGCGATCTTGAGCGAATCCAGGACGGGAAGACGCGGAGCGGAAATCCCGGCCTTCCGGCAGGCTTCCTTCAGGAACGGGGCGTCGAACGAATGCCCGTTGTGGGCCACCAGCATGCTGGACTGCCCGCAAAAGCGCAGGAACGCCGGGAGGACCTCCCTGGCCACGGGCGCGTTTTCGACCATGTCGTCGGTGATGTGGTTGACGCGGCTGGCTTCTTCCGGAATGTGGCGGTCGGGTTTGACCAGGCTCTGGTATTCGCCCTTGAAGACGATGTCCATCCTGCCTCCGACCTTCTGGAAGCAGAATTTGACGGCACCGATCTCGATGATCTCGTCGTTGGCGGGAGAAAGACCTGTGGTTTCGAGGTCGAAGGCGACCAGAGTCGTGGGCAAGGCGAACATAGTGGGGCAAATCTAGCTCCCCTCTCGTGGGTGGCCATCTGCTCCCGAAGCCTCCATTCCCCAAAGATGGGATCGGGCGATCTATTTTTCCGCCCCTCATGCAACTCGATCCCAGCGGTCATCCGACCACTCCCAAAGGCTTCCGGGCCGCCCTCCACACCTGCGGAATCAAGGTTTCGGGCACGCCCGATCTCGCGCTTCTGGTGTCCGACGCCCCCGCCCGCTGGGATGCGATGTTCACCACCAACGCCGTCGCCGCGGCTCCGGTGCTGTTCGGACGCGAACGGCTCGCCCAGGGTCGGACGCTTTCCGCCATCCTCGTGAACTCCGGCAACGCCAACGCGGTCACCGGGGCGCAGGGCCTGGCCGATTCCCGCGAGACCGCCGCCCTGCTGGAAAAATCGCTCTCGCTGCCCGAAGGCGCGGTCCTGGTGAGTTCCACGGGCGTGATCGGCGTGCCGCTGCCCATGTCCAAAATCCGTCAAGGCGTCCCGGTGGTGGCCCAAAAGCCGGTCGCGGAAGGCGGAACCGATTTCGCGCGCGGCATCATGACCACCGACACCCGTCCCAAGCACGCCTCGGTGTCGTTCGCCCACGCCGGCGGCGAGATCCGGATCGGCGGATGCGCCAAGGGCGCGGGCATGATCCACCCCCGCATGGCCACCATGCTTTCCTACCTGACCACCGACGCCACGCTGCATCCCGAGGTGCTTCGCAAGTCGTTCCGCAAGGCGGTGGAATCCAGCTTCAACCGGATTTCGGTCGATGGCGACACGTCCACCAACGACACCTGCGTGCTCATGGCCAACGGCGCCGCGAGCCTTCCCGAGATCCTGCCCGGGACCGAAGCCGCCGCCGCGTTCGAACGGGCCCTCTGCCTCCTGACCGGACACTTGGCGCGCGAGATCGTGCGCGACGGCGAAGGCGCCACCACCGTGGTGCGCCTGGACGTGGTCCGCGCCCGCGACGAAGAACAGGCGGAACGGGTGGCCCGCGCCGTGTGCAACTCCCCGCTGGTCAAGTGCGCCATCCACGGCCGCGATCCCAACTGGGGGCGCATCCTTTGCGCCGCGGGCTATTCGGGAGCCGGCGTGATGCCGGAATCCGTCGATCTTTCGATCCAGGACGTGCCGGTGCTGCGGCGCGGGACCCCGGTCCCGTTCGAGGCCCCCAGGCTGTCGGAGGCCATGCGCGGCGAAGAAGTCAGGATCCGTCTTGACCTGGGAGCCGGATCGTGCGAGACCACGTTCTGGACCTGCGATTTTTCGGCCGAATACGTGAGCATCAACGCCGACTACACGACTTGATCGAGGAAAAGGGAATGAATCTCATCGCTTGCAAGTTCGGCGGCACGTCGCTCGCCGATTCCAACCAGTTCCGCAAGGTGGCCGCGGTCGTGCGTTCCGACGCCCGACGCCGCGCCGTGGTGGTTTCGGCACCCGGCAAACGCCACAAGCAGGACCCCAAGATCACCGACATCCTGCTGTCCATCCACGACATGGTCTGCCGGAAGATGGATCCATCGCCCTCCATCGCCCTTCTGCGGGAGCGGTTCCTGGAAATCGAGCGCGAACTGGAAGTCGACGCCGCGATGGCGCTGCACCTGGACGCCTTCGAGCGGAGCGTTCGCGATGGAGCCGATCGCGACTGGATCGCCTCGCGTGGCGAACACTTCTCGGCCCGCATCATGGCCGCGTTCCTGGGAGCCACCTTCGTGGAAGCCGAAGGAACGGTCTTCCTGACGCCCAACGGTCTGGTCGACGAAAAGACCTGGAACGAGCTTCCCAAGGTGCTGCCCGAGTCGGGCATCTTCGTGATGCCGGGATTCTACGGCACCGGCCCCAACGGCAAGGTCAAGACCTTCTCGCGAGGTGGTTCCGACATTTCCGGAGCCATCCTCGCCCGCGCCGCCAAGGCCGATCTCTACGAAAACTGGACCGACGTCTCGGGCCTGTTGATGGCCGATCCCCGCATCGTGCCCGACGCGGCCCCCATGGAAATCGTCACCTACCGCGAACTGCGCGAGCTCGCCTACTCCGGCGCCAACGTGTTCCACGAAGAAGCGATCCTCCCCTGCAAGCAGGCGGCGATCCCCATCCGCATCGCCAACACCAACCGCCCCGACGACTCGGGCACCCTGATCGTTCCCGAAGACCAGGCCGCCGACCGCCCCATCGCGGGCGTGGCCGGACGTTCGGGGTTTTCCATCCTGCAGATCGAAAAGACCCTGATGAACAAGGAGCGAGGGTTCGGCCGTCGCGTCCTGGGGATCTTGGAGACCAAAGGCGTCAGCTACGAACTGTCGCCTTCGGGGATCGACAGCATGTGCGTCGTGATCGACCAGGAAGACTTCGCGAGCACCCAGGACGCCGTGCTGGAAGAAATCCAGCGCACCTGCGAACCCGACGCCATCTCCGTCGAACGCGACCTGGCCCTGATCGCCACCGTGGGACACGGCATGGCGCATCGCACGGGCGTCGCCTCGCGGCTGTTCCTGGCCCTGGCGCAGGCCGGCGTGAACGTGCGGATCATCGACCAGGGCGCCTCCGAGCTGTCCATCATCGTGGGCGTGGACGCGTCCGACCTCGCCAAGGGGATCAAGGCGATCTACGACGCGTTTGTCAGGAACTGACATCGCGGGCCGGGCGGCCTCGCGCCGTCCCCGCCTTCGGACCGAATCCACTTCCGGCAACCGCCAAGAACCGAACGGTCCCCGATGAACGACCACCCGACACCTCCCGAGATCCCCGTCCTGTACCAGGACGACGAGATCGTCGTGGTGCACAAGCCGGCGGGCATTCTGGTGCACCGGGGCATGGGGGCGTCGGCGCACGAACCGTTCCTGCTCCAGATGGTCCGCGACCTCTGCGGCAAGTGGGTGTATCCGCCGCATCGCCTGGACCGTCCCACCTGCGGACTCGTGGTTTTCGCGTTCTCGTCCGAGGTCGCCAAGACCTTGCAGGAGCGGTGGCAGGACGGGTCCGTCCGCAAGTCCTACCGGGCGATCGTGCGCGGCTGGATGGGCGAACCCCAAGGGGTGCGCGACGAGCCTTTGGACAGCCCAGACAACGGCGCGCTCCAGGATGCCACGACGCGCTGGCGCGAACTGGACCGCTGCACGGTCCCGCTGCCGGTCGGGAAATGGCCCGAAGCCAGGTTCTCCCTGCAGGAGCTGGAGCCGCTCACCGGACGCTGGCACCAGTTGCGGCGACATTTTTCCCGCATGGGCCACCCCCTGGTGGGCGACACCACCCATGGCGACCGCCACACCAACCACTTCCTGCGCGACCGGTTCGACACCTGGCGCCTGATGCTGTGGGCGCGGGAACTGACGCTCCCCCATCCCGCGACAGGACAGGAAACGACCTTCACGGATTCCGACGAGCGCGGGATCGGACCGTTCTGGGAGCTCCTCAAGGCCACCGAGGCCGGAGGGTGAAGCCCTCCCGCCTGGCGGGAGCCGGCATCCTGGTGGCAATCCTGGCGATCGCCTGGCTGGTCGTCCATCGCCGCGACGCCAAGACGCGATCCGTCGACGCATCGCCGGAAATCGTCGTCGTCCACCGCGAAGTCCGGGTCGAACCCGCCGCGGGCACGGCCCGGTACAGGGTCCGTCTGCTGAAGATCCCGAACCTGCCCGGCCAACGGGTGCTGTCGGAGGATTGGAGCGAACCCCCGACGGAATTTGGCACCGACCCCGCGGGCGACTGGGTCGGGTGGGATGTCGTCTCTCCAGCGCAGCCCAGGGTGTTTTCCGGTCGCACGCACGTGGAAGTCCGGAACGCGGGATTGTCGGCCCCGCCCCGAAGCCTCGCCGCCGATCCCGATCCGTCGGGATTCCTCGGGTCCGACACGTTCCGACACGTCGGCGACGCGTCGATCGCGCGGATGGCCTCGTCCGTCGGCGGATCCGACACGCTGTCCAGGCTCCGGGGCATCTGGGACGCCGTGATCGCGCACATGCGCTATGGTGGCTACGACCCCGAAAGCCGTGGATCCGTCCACGCCGCGACCTCGGGTGTCGGGGATTGCACCGAGTTCGCGGACCTGTTCGTGGCGATGGCTCGATCGCTTGGAATTCCCGCGCGGCGGATGGACGGATGGACACCTGCCTGGAAAGGAACGCTCCGCCATGCCTGGGTGGAGGCCTGGATCCCGTCGCGCGGATGGACCGCGTTCGACCCCACCTGGGGCGAATCGGGATCGGCGAGCTTCGAGAAATTGTCCACAGCCAGGATCGTGGCGAGCTGGAATCCGTCGTCGATCGCCGTCGAGCATCGCTCCTACGGCGCTTGGCGATGGTGGGGCGCCTCTCCGTCCTTTGTCTGGCGCGATTCGGTCTGGCCGCCAAACAACGCCGAACGCGGCGAATGACCGGAACAAACCCGACCCGATTAGATTGAACGAATCCTTTCCAAATTGGATCATCTAGCCACGATGCCCTTTCCCAGAAACGAACTCGCGCCGGTCCGACTGGCCGGAATCAACGCCGGGTACGACGGGGCCACCGTCCTGCACGAGCTGGATCTGGTCGTGGAACCCGGAGAACGCGTGCTGCTGCTGGGCCCCAACGGCGCGGGCAAGACCACCCTGTTCAGGTGCATCCTGGGGCTGGTCAGGCCGACGTCGGGAACCGTCAGCCTGTTCGGACGGGATCCGTCCATCGAATCCAGCCGACGCGGCCTGCTGCTGGGCGTGGGCACCAGCCTGGAAGCCCCCGGGCTTCCGGCCCAGACCCGACCGCTGGAATACCTGGAACATTTCGCGAGGCTCTGCGGACTGCCCCGCCCGCTGGAGACCGCGCGCCAGGCGCTGGCCCTGTGGGAACTGCCCGAAGACGTCGACGCGCAGCGCATGAGCCTGGGGCAGCGGCAGCGGTTGCAGGTGGCGCGAAGCCTCTTGCACGTGCCGCGCCTGGCCATGCTCGACGAACCGGCCGCCAACCTCGACCCTTCGGCCCAGGAAGCGTTCTGGTCGCTGCTGGACCGCTGGCAGGAAGCGACCGGCTCCACGCTGGTGGTGTCCACGCACCACCTGGAAGAAGCCTACCGCCACGGCCCCCGGTGGGTGCTCATGGGTGGTGGACGGATTCTGGCAGACGGCTCGCCGCGCAACATCCTGGCGGCGGTCCGGTCGTCCCGCCGTCTGCGCCTGGCGGTGTCCATCGAAGGTCGGCGGCTGGAGGCCATCCTGCACCTGCGCGACACGCGCATCGAGATCCTGGGCGATCGGGACCGGACCGACTCGGAATGGCGCATCCTGGCTCCAACGGGGAACTTCGACCAGGTCGCGATCCTGAAATCGCTCGTCGACGGCGGGCTCCCGGTGGTCTCCTACGGCGAAGACGGGACCACGCTGGAAGAAAGCTACCGCTCCCTGCTGGGCAACCGCCCGCCTCCCCAGAAGAACACGCGACTGGCGATCGAAACCGGCTCGATCGAGGTCTCGCCCCCATCCGTCGGCGCGGTGGTCCGTTCGGCGGCGCGCCTGCATTTCGCGGGGCTTTCCCGGGAACGGCGCATGCTGGTCCCCTTGTTCTTCCTGGTGGTCCTGCTGACGTTTTCCGTCCTGTTCGCGCTTCCCGGCCAACCGCCTCCCCAGGACGCCTACCTCCCGCTTCTGGCTCTGGCCGCCCTGCTGCCCGCCGGGCTTTCGGGCGGGATCGCGGCCGATCTCGTGGCGGGCGAACGCGAGCGCCGAAGCCTGGAAACCTTCCTGTGCGCCCCGGCATCCCCCGCCGCGCTGGTGCTGGGGCGAGCGCTGGCGATCCTGGTCCCGGGTCTGGCCTTGTCGTGGGCGTCCATCGCCATCACCTGGATCGCGCTGGCAACCCGTTCCCTGGCTCCGTCCTTCGCCTCCACGCTTTGCCTGGCGGCGTCCTTCGCACCTGGAGCGATCCTGCTGGCCGTGACCACCGGGGCGTGGGTATCCACCCGCTCGCGCACGGTGCGGGCGGCCGCCCAGCTTTCGGCCCTGGTCACCATCCCTCTGGTGGTGCTCGCGCAGGCGACTCCCGCGTTGACGCCCTCGTCGTGGTCGGCCGGTGCCGGTTGGCTGGCGTCCGGAGCTGTGCTGGCGATGGCCTGCGCGCCGCTCCTGTGGTCCCTGAAACGAAGGCTGTCTCCGCGCGCGCTGCTTCGCTGAGTACCTTTCCTGTTCGCCGCGCGAACGCCGAAAATGGACGGTTTCCGTCACTTCGCGGCTTCGGTGGACACTCACAGGAAAGCGGGCATCTCGTGATCGAACCCAAACGCGGCGTCAACCTCTCGCACTGGCTGTCGCAATCCGACCATCGCGGCGCCAAACGCCGTTCCTGGATCACCCGGGAAGATTTCGCCAAGGTGCGCACCCTCGGGTTCGACCATGTGCGCCTGCCGCTTGACGAAGTCCAGATGTGGAACATCGACGGCTCGCGGGAAGACGACGCCTGGGACCTCCTGGACCACGCCCTCGACTGGGCCGAAGCCGAAGACCTTCGCGTGGTGTGCGACCTGCACATCCTGCGCAGCCATTTCTTCAACCAGGAATCCACCCCGGCCCTCTACACCGATCCCGCCGAACTTGACAAGTTCTGCGCACTCTGGAGCGAGCTGGCGCCTTTCCTGGCGCGCCGGTCGCCGGATCTCGTCGCGCTGGAGATCCTCAACGAAGCGGTGGCCCGCGACCCGGCCGACTGGAACCGCGTTTCGGGAGCGGCGTTCCGCGCCATCCGCGAGGCCGCCCCCGCCCACACCATCGTGCTCGGGTCCAACTGGTACTGCATGTGCGAGACGTTCTCGGAACTGGCCATCCCCGACGATCCCAACAAGATCCTCACGTTCCATTTCTACAACCCCATGTGCATCACGCACTACGGCGCGACCTGGACCCCGTTCGGCCCCTGGGCCGGACCCATCGCCTACCCGGGCCGTCCGTTCCCCGGCGGCGTGCCTTCCGACCTGGAAGAACCCCTGCGCTCGCGTCTGGTCGCCGCCGACATCGCCTGGGACATCGGCCGCATGGAACACGAATTGTCCAAACCCTTGGAACGCGCCGCTCAAACGGGTTCCCGCCTCTACTGCGGCGAATTCGGCGTCCACGACAAGGCCCCGCTCGACGTACGCAAGGCCTGGCTGCGCGACGCCCGCGAAGCGTTCGAATCGCACGGCATCGGCTGGGCCGTCTGGGACTGGAAAGGCGTGTTCGGCGTGGTGGACCACACCGGCGCCCCCACCGGGATCCACGAAGCGCTGGTGGTCTGATCCGATCCGAGCCTGATCAAAAAAGGGCTCCGGCACCGCCGAAGCCCCATCTTTAACAAATTCTGGTGCGTGAGCAACCAGGGTTCCCGTTCCAAGGTATGCCTGGGAACGGGAGGGTCCAGGGCTCCCATTCCCAGGCTCGCCTGGGAATGGGAGGGTTTCACTTATACTCTTCGACCGTGACGTCCTTGCGCACGCCGTCCACCGTCAAGGCCACGCGGCGGGTCTTGGCGATCTCTGTGCTCGTGGAAACCTTGGGCGCCGCGGTCTTGACCTCGGGCTTGGCGGTTCCGTTGAAGACAGCTTCCGTCTGCTGCGGGAACATGGCGTACAGGACGGCGGCTTCGTCGGTGGCGGGCAAGCCCTTGGCTGCCAGCTCCTTCTTGAGGTCGTCCATCCTGGGGGCCAGCAGGTCGGCGCCGCGACCCTCGATGGGCTTTTGGCCGGTCTGGTCGCACACCAGCTTCATCACGTCGGCGTCGATGGGCCCAGGAGTCTTGCCGTACTTGCCCAGCACGATGTCCTTGGTGTTCTGGGCGATCATCTTCCAGCGGCCCATCTTCACGTTCATCATGGCCTGCGTGCCCACGATCTGGCTGGTGGGGGTCACCAGCGGGATCCATCCCAAGCACTCGCGCACGTAGGTCATTTCGTTCATGACTTCGGGGACCTTGTCGCCCATCCCCTGCTCCTTGAGCTGGTTCAGGAAGTTCGACATCATGCCGCCCGGCACCTGGTAGCGCAGGATGCCCACGTCGGTGCGCTCGTTGTCGGGGCTGGTGTAGGCCGACAATTCCTGGTACACACCTTCGAAGTACTTCTGCAGCTCGAACAGCGTCTCGCGGTTGTACTTGGGAGCGCGACCGGTGCCGGTGAGCATTTCTTCCATCAGGAGGGTGTCGGGTTGGCCCGTGCCGTTGGCGAACGGCGCGATGGAGCAGTCGATGATGTCGGCACCGGCTTCCACCGCGGCGTAGTAGGCGGTGTTGGCGAGCCCCGCGGTGTTGTGGCTGTGCACGGTCACCGGAACCTTGACCTTGGCCTTGATCGCCTTGACCAGGTCGAAGGCGACGCGGGGCAGCAGGAGCCCGGCCATGTCCTTGATTGTGATGGATTCGGCGCCCATCTCTTCCATCTCCACGGCCATCTTCACGAACGACTCGATGGTGTGGACCGGCGAGATCGTGTAGGACAGCGCGCCCTGGGGGTGTCCGCCGAACTCCTTGGTGGCCTCGATGGCGGTCTTGACGTTGCGGATGTCGTTGAGCGCGTCGAAGATGCGCAGGTTGTTCATGCCCGCGTCGATCGAGCACTTCACGAAGGCGCGCACGACGTCGTCGGGGAACGCCTGGTACTGCACGATGTTCTGGCCGCGCAAAAGCATCTGGTGCGGGGTCTTGGGCGAGAGCTTCTTGAGGGCGCGCAGGCGATCGAAGGGGTTTTCAGCCAGGTAGCGCAGGCAGGAGTCGATGATCGCTCCGCCCCAGGTTTCCAGCGCATTGAAGCCCATGCCGTCGAGCTTTTCCACCACGGGAAGCATCTGGGAGGTCTTCATGCGGGTGGCGGCGAGCGACTGGTGGCCGTCGCGCAGGACGGTCTGGTTGAAAACGACGGGCTTGGACATGCGATTCTCCTCTATGCGGTCCACTCTTGGGCCACGTTGTCCTATAGAGACGATTGGGTCGGATTCCGACCCCAGAAGATACCAAAATCGGAGTTGTTTGTCTAGATCTCGCGACCGGCGCGGATCCCCCATTCTGCCAATAAATGTCGCGACATCGCCATGCCCTTCGTAGGGGCGATTCACGAATCGCCCCCAGTTCGTTGCACGGGGTGTGCATCCGCGCCGGTCGGTGAGCGGAGTCGAACCGCCGCGCGGATCATGGGACACCAACGAAAAAGGCCACCCTTGCGGGTGGCCTCGTCGGTGTCTCGATTTCCGTCACCTTCGTGGTTGACGAATTCTGTCTGACAGGATCAGTCGGCGTCCTTCTGGGCGGCCAGGAACGACAGGTGGTTCCAGCGGGCCGCGTTGCCCTTCTTGGCGTCGGCCATCAGCATGTCGGCGCGGCCCTTGTCGGACGCGACCAGCATCTTGTAGCGGCCTTCGTTGTAGGCGTACTTCTCGAGGTCGATGCTCGGATCCTTGGAATCCAGCTGGAACCCGTTCTTGCCGGCCATGGCCAGCTCGGGGTTGTAGCGGTACAGGGGCCAGTGTCCGGACTGGACGGCCAGCTTCTGTTGCTCCAGACCCTTCTCGATCGGGAATCCGTGCGCGATGCAATGGCTGTAGGCCAGGATCAGCGAAGGACCGTCGTAGGCTTCCGCTTCCTGCAGGACCTTCACCGTCTGGGCGTCGTTGGCGCCCATCGCGATGCGGCCCACGTACACGTAGCCGTAGGCCATGGCGATCAGGCCCATGTCCTTCTTGGGGAAGCCCTTGCCGGTGGCGGCGAACTTGGCGACCGCGCCCGTGGGGGTGGACTTGGAAGCCTGGCCGCCGGTGTTGGAATACACCTCGGTGTCCAGCACAAGCACGTTCACGTTGCGGCCGGAAGCCAGAACGTGGTCCAAGCCGCCGTAACCGATGTCGTAGGCCCAGCCGTCGCCACCAAAGATCCACACCGAACGGCGGACCAGGTTGTCGGCCAGCTCCCTGAGATCCTTGGCCGCGGGCGAGTTGTCGCCAGAGAGCTTGGACTTCAGGATTTCCACGCGCTTGCGCTGTTCGGCCAAGCCCTTTTCGGACTTCTGGTCGGCGGTCAGCAAGGCGGTCACGAGCTCGTCGCCCAGCACGTCGCTGAACTTCTTGACCAGTTCGCGAGCGTACTCTTCCTGCTTGTCCAGCGAAAGGCGCATGCCCAGACCGAATTCCGCATTGTCTTCGAACAGCGAGTTGGACCAGGCGGGGCCGCGGCCTTCCGCGTTCTTGGTGTACGGGGTGGTGGGCAGGTTGCCGCCGTAGATGGAGCTGCAACCGGTGGCGTTGGCGATGTGCATGCGATCGCCGAACATCTGGGTCACGAGCTTGATGTACGGGGTTTCGCCGCAACCGGCGCAAGCGCCCGAGAATTCGAACAGCGGCTGCAACAGCTGGCTGTTCTTCACGTTGTTGGGATTGATCAAGGTGCGGTCCATTTCCGGAACCTTGAGGAAGAAATCCCAATTGGCCTTCTCGCGCTCCAGGATGGGCTGGACGGGCACCATGTTGATCGACCGGCGGTTGGGATTGGTCTTGTCGCGGCCCGGGCAAGCCTCCACGCAAAGTCCGCAACCGGTGCAATCCTCGGGGCTCACCTGGAGGGTGAAGTCGTGTCCCGGGAATTCCTTGAAGAACTTGGCCGGCACGGTCTTGTAGTCGGCGGGAGCGCCCACGAACGCTTCGGGCTTGGCCACCTTCACGCGAATGACCGCGTGCGGGCAAACCAGGGCGCACTTGGCGCACTGGATGCAGGTGGACGAATCCCATTCGGGGATTTCCAGCGCGAAGTTGCGCTTTTCAAAGGCGGTGGTTCCCAGCGGGTAGGTGCCGTCGACCGGCATCGCGCTCACGGGGAGATCGTCGCCATTGAACGCGATCATGGGGCCAAGCACGTTCTGGACGAATTCCGGAGCGGTCTTGGGCACCGCGGCCGGGCGGCTGTGGTCGGCGTCGACCGATCCGGGGTACTGGACCTGGAACAGGTTCTCCACCGACTTGTCGACCGCGTTGAAGTTCTGCTGCACCACGGCTTCGCCGCGCTTGCCGTAGGTCTTCTTGATCGCCTTCTTGATCTGGGCGATCGCCTCGTCCTTGGGCAGCACGCCGGAGATCGCGAAGAAGCAGGTCTGCATCACCGTGTTCGTGCGGTTGCCCATGCCGGTGTCCTTGGCCACCTGGTAGGCGTCGATCACGTAGAACTTCAACTTCTTGGCGATGATCTGTTCCTGGACTTCCCGTGGGAGCTTGGACCAGATGACGTCCTTGCCCCAGGTGGTGTTCAGAAGGAACACGGCGCCGGGAGCGGCGTTCTTCAGCATGTCGACCTTCTCGAGGAAGCTTTCGGCATGGCACGCCACGAACGAAGCCTGTTCGATCAGGTACGGAGCGCGGATGGGATTGGGCCCGAAGCGCAGGTGCGAAACCGTGAGGCCGCCCGACTTCTTGGAATCGTAGAAGAAATAGCCCTGGGCGTGGTTGTCGGTCTCTTCGCCGATGATCTTGATCGAGTTTTTATTCGCGCCGACCGTTCCGTCCGAGCCCAGACCGAAGAACATGCAGCGCACCGTCCGTTCTTCCGGAAGCAGGAAATGCGGATCGTAATCGAGGCTCCGTCCGGTTACGTCGTCGACGATACCGACCGCGAAATGGTTCATCGGGACGTCCTTGGCAAGATTGTCGTAAATCCCCATTACCATCGCCGGGGTAAAGTCTT
>JAKPQQ010000180.1 GCA_029557215.1 Fibrobacterota bacterium
GTTCGACGGAGAACCGTCCACACCGTGACGTCGGCATGAGCGCCGAAGGCGTTTCCAGGCTGGTCGACTGGATCAGGACCAACCGCGAGGACCTCGCGGTGGACGAAATTCGTCGCGCCCTGGAATTCGCCGACCAGGCCCACGAGGGCCAGCGTCGCAAGTCGGGGATGCCGTATTCCGAACACCCCCTGGAGGTGGCACGCATCCTGGGCGAAAACGGGATGGACGCCCCCACCGTGATGGCCGGCGTGCTCCACGACGTTGTGGAGGACACGGAAATCTCCACCGAGGAGATCGAGCGCCTGTTCGGGCGCGAGGTCGCGTTCCTGGTGGAAGGCGTCACCAAGATGACGCAGCTTCCCAGCCAGACCCGCGAACAGCGCCAGGCGGAAACGTTCCGCAAGATGCTCGTGAGCATGGCCCGCGATCCGCGCGTCATCCTGATCAAGTTCGCCGACCGCCTGCACAACCTGCGCACCCTGCGCTACATGGCTCCCGAAAAGCGCAAGCTGATCGCGTCCGAGACGCTCGAGGTGTACGCCCCGCTGGCCCACCGGTTCGGCCTGGGGCGCATCAAGTGGGAACTGGAAGACCTCGCGTTCAAGCACCTGCATTCCGACGAATACGCCAAGCTGGTGGAAAAGATCTCGGAAAAGCGGGTGGAGCGCGAGGCGTACATCCGTTCGGTGGTCGATCCGCTGGAAAAGCGCATGGCGGAAGCCGACATCCCCAGCGAGATCACGGGCCGCCCGAAGCACCTGTACAGCATCTGGCGCAAGATGCGCGAAAAGGGCGTGACGGAACTCGACAGCATCCACGACCTGAACGCCGTGCGGATCCTGGTGGACACCGTGGCCCACTGCTACGAGGTCCTGGGCTACGTGCACGGCCTGTGGGCCCCCATCGCGGGCCGGTTCAAGGACTACATCGCCGTCCCCAAGTCCAACCTGTACCAGTCGCTGCACACCACCGTGATGGGCCCCGAAGGCCGCGGGGTCGAGGTGCAGATCCGCACCCGCGAGATGGACCGCGTCGCCAACGACGGGATCGCGGCCCACTGGGCCTACAAGCAGGGGCTTTCCGCCGCCGAGCGGGTGAAGCAGGAAAACCGCTGGCTGGAACAGATCCTGGCGATCCAGCAGGAAAGCCGCGACGGCCGCGAGTTCATGGAGATGGTCCAGGGCGAGCTGTCCGCCCAGGAGATCTTCGTGTACACCCCGCGCGGCGACGTGGTGCAACTGCCCAAGGGCGCCACCGCGGTGGACTACGCCTTCGAGATCCACACCGGACTGGGGCTGCACTGCGCCGGAGCGCGCGTGGACGGCACCATGGTCCAGCTGCACACGCCCTTGAATTCGGGCCAGACCGTGGACATCGTGCGGACGGAATCCGCCCACCCCACCCGCGACTGGCTGCGGTTCGTCAAGACCACCAAGGCCCGCTCCGGGATCAAGCGCTACCTCAAGCAGACCGAAGCCGAAGCCGACATGATCCTGGGGCGCGAAGTGCTCTCCCGGGAACTGGCGCGCCGAGGGATCTCGACGCCTCCCCCGGAACTGCTGGCGCTGCTTTTGCAGAAATTCGCCTCCGACGACCTCGACGAGCTCCACGCGCGGCTGGGTCGCGGGGATTTTTCCATTTCCCAGCTGACCGGTATCCTGCCCCCGCTTCCGCCCACGCCGCGCAAGCAGGGCGTGCTCGCGCGGGTGCTGCGCCGCAAGGCCGAAGCCCCCGCCCGCCAGCACGCGATCCTGGTGGGAGGCCACAACGGCATCCTGCACCATCGCGCGGGCTGCTGCCAGCCGGTTCCCGGCGAGAACATCCGGGGGTACATCACCCAGGGGCGAGGCATCAGCCTCCACACCAGCTCCTGCTCCCAGGGCGCGCGCTTGATCTCGCGCGAAGGGCGCGAGGTCGAGGTGCAATGGGACGAGGAAGCCTCCAAGCTCGATTGGGAGGTCACGCTGGAAGTCACCGCCCGCGACCGCCCCAATCTCCTGCGCGACCTCACCGGCGCGCTGTCGTCCACCAAGGCCAACGTGCTTCGCGCCACCATCTCCACCGTCGGCGATTCCGTGCGCGATCGATTCCGGGTGGCGGTGCGCGACTCCAACCAGCTCCACGCCTGCATCGCCAGCCTGCGAGGGGTTTCGGGAGTCCTCCACGTGATGCGCACAGGGAGCCAGTCGTGAACCCCAGTCTCGCCGCGGCGATCGTGATCGGAATCCTTTTCCTGGCCCTGGTCGTCCGGCTCGTGTCCCGACCCGGCTCCGCGACGAATTCGGCCCGACGCAAAGCCGACGCGCCTCCCCCGCTGCCGGGAACCGTCGTGCGGGATCCGCGTCCCGAAGTGATGGCCGGAGGCCTGCAGCACATGGCGCTCGCCGACCTTCTGCAGTTCTTGGCCCAGGGCGGCCACACCGGCACGCTGCAGATCACCAGCGGCCGCAGGACAGGAATCGTGCGGATCGTGCAGGGCCTGGTGATCCACGCCCAATACCGCAGGGCGCAGGATCTGGAGGCCATGTACCAGCTCCTGTCGCTTTCCATCGGCGATTTCCGGTTCAAGTTCGAGGAACCGCCGAGCGAACCGGTGCGCGGCCACGAAGTGGTCGACATCCTGATGCTGTGGCTCTCGCGCAGGGAGGAACAACGATGAGCGTCCAAGTCGCGTCGCCTTTGACCTACCATCGTTCGCGGCGCGACCACCAGTTGCGCTTGTTCTTTTCCGCCGCCAACCGCAGCCACAACGGAAAACCCCTGTGGCTGCGAAACCAGGGCGGCGGTCGCAAGGAGATCGTCGAACTCCTCCAGGAGGCGTTGTTCCACGCGCGCGAGGTGTCCCGATCCCGCACCCTGGAATGGCCCAGGGAGGTCGCCGACGAGGCCGACGAGGCCATGCTCGGGTTCCTGGAAGAGATCAAGGCGTGGTTCGAGCTGCTGGAATCCCTGGTCGCGGGCGGCGACGATCCGCGCGCCGGGATCGCGCCGCTCCTGGAAAGCCGCATCCGGCACGGCTTGCGGTTGTTCCACACCAGCCGGCACGCCCAGCTGATCCCGGCGCATCCGCCCGCCTGAGATCGGCCTGGGCCCGGATCGCCACCCGAACGCGAATCCCGGTCCGAGTCGGATTCCGTCGCACGGGTGTCAAGGTTGGATGCAGCCGCGCGAGGGTGCATCTTTGGGGAATTGATCGCCATTTGGGAGAAATCGATGATTCCCACCGTTGCCCACCTTCGCGCCCTGGCTGAACAGGGAATCAACCTCGTCCCCGTGTGGACCGAACGCCTGGCCGACACCGAGACGCCGGTTTCCGCCTACCTGAAGGTGGCGGCGGGAACCACGCCCGAGCACGCCTTTTTGCTGGAATCGGTGGAAGGCGGCGAAACCGTCGCCCGCTACTCGTTCCTGGGACGCGACCCGAGGGCGATCTTCCGGTCGCGCGACGGGAAATGGCGCCTGGAAGCCCCCGAAGGCGTCCGGGAAGGCACCGACCACCCGCTGGAAGCCCTGCGACGCATCTTGTCGGAACTGAAGGCCCACCAGCCCGAAGGATTCCCGCCGCTGGCCGGGGTGGTCGGGTTCGCCGCCTACGACAGCATCCGTCTGGTGGAGGACCTCCCCGACACCTGCGAAGACGATCTGGGGATCGACGATCTGCGGTTCGGGTTCTACGAAGCCGGCGTGGTGTTCGACAACCGCCGCCACCGCATGATGGTCTGGAGCTTCGCCGACCTGCGCAAGGCGTCGCCCGAAGCCGCCCTGGAAGAAGCCCTTGCCCGCATCCGGGCGCTGGAAGAACGACTCGACGCCCCGCTCGCCCACGCCAAGCTGGACGTGGTCGGCGAACCTTCGGCCGTGAAGTCCAACTTCACCAAGGAAGGCTTCGTGGACGCGATCGCCAAGTGCAAGGAATACATCAAGGCCGGCGACGCGTTCCAGATCGTGCTCAGCCAACGATTGTCCTGCCAGCCGGGTTGCTCGGCCCTGGACATCTACCGCATGCTGCGCGGGATCAACCCGTCGCCCTACATGTTCTTCCTGAAGTTCGGCGAAACCGAAGTCGCGGGCGCCTCGCCGGAAGTCCTGGTGAGCGTGCGCGACGGCGTGGTGGAAACCCGACCCATCGCCGGGACGCGCCCGCGCGGCAAGACCCCGCAACGCGACCTGGAACTGGAAAAGGAACTTTTGGCCGATCCCAAGGAACTGGCCGAACATCTCATGCTGGTGGACCTCGGCCGCAACGACGTCGGGCGCGTGTCGGAATACGGCAGCGTGCACCCCAAGGACCTGTTCGTGATCGAACGCTACAGCCACGTCATGCACATCGTGAGCTCCGTGCAAGGCCGCCTGGCCAAGGGCAAGGACGCGATCGACGCGCTCATGAGCTGCTTCCCGGCGGGAACCCTTTCCGGCGCTCCCAAGATCCGCGCCATGGAGATCATCGACGAGCTCGAACCCACGCGGCGGGGCCTGTACGGCGGAGCGGTGTGCTACTTCGATCTCGCCGGCAACATGGACAGCTGCATCGTGATCCGCACCGTGGTGGTGCGCGACGGCTGGGCCCACGTGCAGGCCGGGGCCGGGATCGTGCACGACTCGGACCCCGAAAGCGAATACAACGAGACCCTGCACAAGGCCAGCGCCGTGGTGCAGGCCATCCGCGCGGCGCATCGGGCGCACGGCGAACTCGGCTCCCTGGAAGCTTCGATCGCGGAGGACAGATCGTGATCCTGATCATCGACAACTACGACAGCTTCACGTTCAACCTGGTGCAGTATTTCGGGGAACTGGCGGCCGGCCGCGAAGAAATCGTGGTGGTGCGCAACGACGACCACACGGTGCAGGAGATCGTGGCCATGAAGCCCTCCCACCTGGTGGTGAGCCCGGGCCCCTGCACGCCTTCCGAAGCCGGGATCTCGGTGGATCTGATCAAAAATTGTCCGGCCTCCATCCCGCTCCTGGGCGTGTGCCTGGG
>JAKPQQ010000229.1 GCA_029557215.1 Fibrobacterota bacterium
GCCAACTTCTCGCCCTTGGCGCAGGGCGTGCTCAGCGGCAAGTATTCGGGTGGCAAGGTTCCTTCCGGCAGCCGTTACAGCGACTCCAGCCTGAACACCTGGATGCACGACCACGTGGGCAACCCCGACGTGCTCGCGCGCGTCGATCGCATCGCCGAACTCGCCAGGAAGCACGGCGTCACCAGCTCGCAGATCGCCTTGGCCTGGGTACTCAAGAACCCCGGCATCTCCACGGTGATCGTGGGCGCATCCAACGCCGCGCAACTGGAAGAAAACGCCAGGGCCACCGACGTTAAGCTCGATTCCACCGACGTCGCCCAGCTGGAAAGCTGGTTCCCGCGCAAGGCGTGAGCCGTTCGGACAAATTCCGCAACAGGAAATCGCGGCATGGCACCTTGGGCGCCATGCCGTTTTTCGTTGGCCCTGCGACGCGCCTCACTCCAGGTCCAGAAGGTTCCTCGACACGGTGTAGCAGTGCAGGCTGGTGGGAACGAATTCGATCTCCACCCCGTTCACCACGCGCGTCTCGGTGCGCGAAAGCGTCGTCACCAACGGCGGCCGGCGCAACGGTTTCTTCGACGCCAGCTCCACGATCCCCTTCAATTCCCCGCCATGTTCCAACGGACGATCGCTCCACTTCACCTCGACCAGGCCCGCGGGAGCGTCCATCGCGGGATCCAGGCTCACCATGTCGACCTCGCGATCCTTCCATCTGGCATAGCGCAGACGGTCGATCCAGGTGGAACTGTGCAGCCACTGACAAAAAACGGCTGTCTCGGCCATCTGGCCCATCGCGGGCGAATCGTCTTCCAGAGGTCCGAACAACGCGGCGCGCATGGTGGGATTGGTCAGGTACACCTTGAACCGCACGGCGCGCTGGAAATGGCCGAAATCCTGGTCCACGCGATCGATGCGACGGATCAGGAACGCAGCCTCCAGGTAGTCCAGGTACTTGGCGAGCGTGATCTTGGACACGCGCGAATCGCGCGACAGGGATTCCAGGTTCACCTCGTTGCCCGAATTGTAGGCCAGCACGTTGAACAGGCGGTTCAGTTCCTGCACGTCCTGGATCCCGTACAGGCTGGGCAGGTCGCGCAGCAGCACCTTCTCGATGATGTCCTGGCGGATGTACCGCCCGCTCGAGCGCTGCACCCCGGGGTTCATCACCGCTTCCGGGAATCCCCCCAGGTTCAGATAGCGCACGAACTCCTTGTTCAGCTCCCAGATGTCGGGGCATTCCCACCTGCGGGCGGCCGCTCCTTTGGCACGTCCTGTCTTCGCCTCGCGGACCAGTTCCTGTTCGCGCCCCACGAACCGCAGGTATTCGGAAAACGACAGCGGCGGCAGCTGGAAATCCGTGAAACGCCCCGCTCCCGATTCCTGCGACTTGCGCTTGAGCGCGGCGGCGGCCGAGCCCGATCCCACGAACCGGTATGTCCGGTAGCTGTCGGTGAGTGACTTGAGGTGGCGCTCCCAATCGGGCAGGTACTGGATCTCGTCGAAAAAGACGTATTTCGGTTCGTCCGGGTTCAGGCGCAGGAACAGCTTGAGCAACGCCTCCAGCGACAGCCCCGTGTACAAGGGCGTCTCCAGCGAAGCGAACAGGATCTGCGACCCCGACACCCCGCTCTTCAGAAGCGCGTCGATGCACTGGAACATCATCCAGGTCTTTCCCACGCGCCGGGGCCCCAGCACCAGAACGCTGCGGTTCACCTCGCTCTGGCTCACCAGGCGATGGAAGTCTGTGAAATAGGCGCGCTTGGGAGCGTCGCGGTATTCGGCATCCACCCCCCGCCCTGCCTGCCACCACGGGTTGTCGAACCGCAGCCGCTCGATCACCTCGCGCTCGGAGATCTCCACCAAAGCCATGTGATCCCCCTCCCTTCCGCTCTTCTGATATCAAGATAAACACACTTAAACACACCTAGATCAACAAAAATAAGCAAACAATTTTAGCCT
>JAKPQQ010000249.1 GCA_029557215.1 Fibrobacterota bacterium
CCAGGATCGAAGACGTCAGGACGACCGCCGAGCGCCATCCCATTTCCGCGAGGGTGGCCATGCCGAGCGCCCCGGGGAGCACGATCGCGTTGAACAGGAGAACGCCGAGGATGTCGGAAAACGACGATTCCACCGACACGAACTCCCTCAGGGACGGGGCGAGCCTGGACGCACTGGGGATCGCGATGGCGCTGGACACCACGGAAAGGGGGGCCGCGTGGAGGACCGCACCCTTCCAGGACAGGTCGAAGGTCCAGCGCAAGAGCGCGGCCGTCGGCAGGAGGAACAAGGCGATTCCGGCGAGCGAGGCGATTCCCGCCCGGGCGATCACCTTGCGGCTGTCGCTCTTCCAGCGCAGGCCCATGGAGCCTTCAAGGACGATCAATCCCAGGCCCACGAACCCGAGCCCTTGCAGAACGTCGGAGTGGACTCCGGCTCCCGGGAAAAGCCGTGAAACCAACGGCTTGGCCGCCATCCCGATGGCCAGCAGGACGATCACGGAAGGAATCCGCATCCGGTGCGAGACCACGTCCACGAAGTGGAACAGGAGGATCAGCGAACTGGCCGCGATCAGGACGGAATTCGAATCCATTCTGGGCTCCATGCGCCCGGTTCGCGGGCGCGGTTTGGACGGGTTCCGTCTTGTCAGGTGGGAGGGACGTCGGCCCGCTTGCGTGCGAGCACGTCCTTCATGCTCAGAAGCAGCGAACGCACCCAATGGTAGACATCCGCGTCGCGCAGGTGGGCGCTCATGCGCGCCATGTCGGCCTTGGATGCCTCGGGTCCGCGGTCCAGCGCCGCCGAAAGCTGTCGTGCCGTCCCGTCGAGATCGAACGGGTTGACCAGGCAGGCTTCGGGGAATTCGTCGGCGGCCCCGGTGAACCGGCTGAGCACCAGGATCCCCGCGTCGTCTGTCTTGGCGGCCAGGAACTCCTTGCAGACGAGGTTCATGCCGTCGTGCAGAGACGTCACGAGCATCACGTCGGCGCGCCGGTACAACCGGAACAGCGACGCGCGATCGTAGTTGCGTTCCACAAGGTGCACCGGGCTCCAGTCGCCGGTGCCGAACTCGCGGTTCACCGCGTCGCACCGTTCGCGCACCTCGGTGGCCAGTTTCTGGTAGCTTTCGATCTGGAATCGGCTGGGGGACGCGATCTGCACCAGCACCGCGTGGCCGTGCAGGTCGGGTCGCTGTCTCAGGAGGCGCTGGAAGGCCGACACGCGATGGGGGATTCCCTTGGTGTAGTCCAGTCGATCGACCCCCAGGAACAGGATCTTGTCGCGGAGGATGGGTTCCAGATCGGGGAACGATTCCTCCCAGGGGCCCGACACCGAGCCTTCGGCCACCTCCTGGACGTCGATGCTGATCGGGAAGTCGCGCACGTAGGTCTTGTGGCCGCAATGGGTGACGGTCTGCTGCTCGATGTCGACACGAGCCTCGATGCTGCGGTCCATCGTCTCGAGGAAGCTGACCACGTGTTCGCGAGCGTGGAACCCCACGAGATCGGAACCCAGGATCCCGCGGTAGAGGTCGTCCTGGTTGGGGCAGATGCGCAGCACGTGGCGCCCCGGCCATGGGATGTGCCAGAACATGGCGATCGCGATGTCCTTGCCGGATTCCTTGAGCAGCTTGGGCAGCAGCATGAGGTGGTAGTCGTTGACGATCACCAGACAGGAATCGTCGCCGGCTTCGGCCAGCACGGAATCCGCGAAGGCGCGGTTGGCCTCCTGGTAGGCGCGCCATTCCTCCGCCTGGAACACCGGCTCGGAGAACGCGTTGTGGAACAGCGGCCACAGCGCTCCGTTGGCGAATCCGTTGTAGAATCCGTTGAACAGCTGTTCTTCGATCCGCACGAACCGGATCGAGTATTCCCCCAGGCTGGTCCTGCCGTCGGCGTCGGCGACTTCGAAGTCGGCCGAGCCGCTTCCGTGGCAGACCCACGTCCCGCCGCAGGCGCGCAGCACGGGTTCCATCGCCGTCGCGAGGCCTCCGGCGCTGGTCTTGGCCACGATCCTGCCTTCCGGGTCCTTTTCGTATTGCACGGGTCCGCGATTGGAGACCACGATCAATCTGCGGTCGCCGACGATTTCTTCCAGCGAGGGTTGCCCCGGCTGGATGCCGGGAGCGGACGGTTGCTCGCTCGTCAGTCGCGTGGCGAGGGAGCGGACGAACAGCTTGAAAAGGCTCATATGCGTTTCTCCAGTTGCGATGCGATCCGTTCCAACAAGGCGGCCCAACCTCCCGGTCCTTCCACCACGGCGTCGGGTTCGAATCCGGGCGGTTCCCGTTCGGGAGAACGAACCCAGACGCCGAACCCGTCGGGCGCGCCGGACAGCCATTCCAGGGACGGTATGTCCGTGGTGTCGTCGCCGGCGAACACCACGAAGTCGGAATCCGTCAACTCCCGCAGCCGGCGGATCGCCGCGAGCTTGCCGCCCCCGCGGGTCTGGACTTCGATCACCTCGCGGCCTTCCATGGATTCCAGTCCTCGCGACGCCCAGCGCGTCTTCCATGCATGTGCCTGTTCCAGAGCGAGGTTCCTGGAGCCGGGCGCGACATTGCGCAGATGCAGGCACACGCCGTGCCGTTTCCTTTCCACCGCCATGCCCGGGTGCAGGGCCGCGAGGGCGCGGGCTTCGAGTTCGAGGTCTTCGAGCGATCCGGACGCTTCCGGTTCGGGCCATCCGTCCACGGGGTTTCCATCGGGTCCCTTCGCCGACCTTCCGTGGTCGCCGATCTTCCAGGAGCGGGGGAGCCCGTCGCAGAGCCGATCCATCTCCTGGAGCGATCGTCCCGAGACGATCGCGAGCTCCACCGCGGGGTTCGCGGCGATCCGCGCCAACTGGGCCGCCGCCTCCGGATGGGCGCGCGCCGCCGACGGGTCGGGAACGATCGACGAGAGGGTGCCGTCGAAATCCGACGCCAGCAGGATCCGCCTGGAGGATAACAAGAATTGGAAAATGGGCCCCATCTCCAGAACATACTACGTTCCAAGGGACGGTCAAGCCAGTGTTCTCGATCCATCCCCCGATCGCCGATGCGGGGAGGAATCTCCAAGGTGGACGATATGTTGTCAGAAAATGTCAATCCAGGCCAAGGCATGTTCGATATCGGCTGGGATCCGACCGGGTCGGCCCTCGGCGGACTCGTGGTCTTCGCGCTGTCGGCGGTCTTCGCGCTCGCGGCGCACAAGATCCTGTTCTGGATCCTGGAGAGGGTCGTGCGCAGGACCGAAGCGGTCTGGGACGACCGGATCCCGGCGCACATGAAGGCTCCCGCCCGTCTGGCCTTCGTGGTCTTCGCGTTCCAGTTCGCGCGACCGGCCCTTGGTCTGGGGGGCGCGGCGGAGGCCTTGCTGGAGCACGCGCTGGCCATCCTGGCCATCGTGGCATCCACCTGGTTCCTGGTGCGCTTGGCCTACCTCGCGCGCGACTTCCTGTTGTTGCGCTTCGATGTCGGCGTGTCGGACAACCTTCGATCTCGCAAGATCCAGACCCAGGTGCGCATCCTGCAGAACGTGCTGATCGCGGTGATCCTGGTCGTTTCCACGGCGATGGTCCTCATGACCTTCGACGGCGTCCGCCAGATCGGCATGAGCCTCCTGGCATCCGCGGGAATCGCCGGCGTGATCCTGGGGTTCGCCGCCCAGAAGACCATCGGCAACCTGTTCGCCGGGATCCAGTTGGCCCTCACGCAGCCCATCCGCATCGACGACGTGGTCATCGTGGAGGGCGAATGGGGTTGGATCGAAGAAATCACCCTCACCTACGTGGTCGTCAAGATCTGGGATCTGCGCCGCCTGATCGTTCCCATCTCCTACTTCATCGAACGCCCCATCCAGAACTGGACCCGTTCGGCATCCCAGATCATGGGAACCCTGACGATCGCCTGCGACCATTCCACCGACGTCGCCGTGGTGCGACGGGAGGTCGAACGTCTCGTCCGGGAGTCGCCCTTGTGGGACGGCATCGCCTGGGGTGTCCAGGTGGTCGAATCCAAATCCGAAGCCATCGAGGTGCGGATCCTCGCCAGCGCAGCAGACAGCGGCAAGGCCTGGGACCTGCGTTGCCATCTGCGCGAAGCCGTGCTCGATTTCCTGCGCCGCGAGCATCCGCAGTGGCTGCCGTTGCGCCGGATCTCGCTCGACCGGGCCTCCGGCGGCACGCCCTGACCGGGAACGCGAGTCGTTCCTGGATCGTTCGCGGAATTTTCTGTAACCTTTGGAGGGGTGGCGACGTCCATCCCGTCGAAACCTGATTTTCTGTGGCGGATTGCGGACGGAGACATCCCATGGGTTCCATCGATTTGCGCGACGCCGAAGGCGGTGCGGTGCTGGAAAAGATCGCCGAGCGGTATTCCGGATTGGCCGACAGTTCCTGTTGCCTTTCCTGCG
Source organism: Fibrobacterota bacterium (assembly GCA_029557215.1). GTDB lineage: Bacteria > Fibrobacterota > Fibrobacteria > UBA5070 > UBA5070 > UBA5070. Next base: position 4,395 of record JAKPQQ010000249.1, read on the forward strand.
GGGGTGCGGCCGAACGCGCCAAGCCCATGCACGGCGACGTCTGCGTGGACCTGGGGTCCGGACGCGGGACCGACGCGATCCGCATGGCCGAAGACGTCGGGCCCGACGGATTCGTCTGGGGCATCGACATCTCCGACAAGATGCTGGACAAGGCGCGGTCCACCGCCGAGCGGCTGGGCGTGGCGAACGTCCGGTTCGAAAAGGCCGAGCTGGAAAAATTGCCCATCCCCTCCATGTCGGTGGATGTCGTGGTCTCCAACTGCGTGCTCAACCACGCGTCGGACAAATCCAAGGTCTGGAGCGAGATCGAACGCATCCTGCGCCCCGGGGGGCGGTTCGTGGTCTCCGACATCTACAGCTCGGTTCCCGTTCCAGACGAATTCCGTCAAGACCCGGAGGCCGTCGCCGAATGCTGGGCCGGCGCCGACACCCGCGAAGTCTACCTGAAGACCGTGGCCGACGCCGGGTTCGAGGACATCAAGGTCCTCGACGAATCCGCGCCGTACGCCAAAGGGGCGATCGAAGTCTCGAGTTTCACCCTGCAAGGGTGGAAGCCCAAACCCCGTCGTTGTTGCGGCGGGTGAGTCCCCCCACGTCCATCAAGAAAGGAGGATCCATGAAGTCGTTGATCCGCAAGAAGGAAAGTTGTGCTCCGGTGGCGCAGTGCTGCGCGAAAGTGTCCACCCTCGTCGCCGGCTGCCACGACTGACGTTTCCTGTGCGGGAGCGCATCTCCCGCCTGGAACGTCTCGGCGGACTCCGGGCGCCCCCGCGGCTTACGCCGCGGTCGGGCCGCTCCAGGCTCCGCCTTGCGGCTCGGTCCAGTCGTTGGGTGAGCGGAGTCGAATCCCGCGACTGGACCCTGTCGGCCTTCCGCGTCCCTGGCGCGGTTTTGACATTCTTTGACCCGAGGATTTCTGCGATGCAATGGTCCAAGCACAACATCGTGGGGCGCACCCGGCCCGCGGGCACGCCCTTCGTGGTGAACCTGCTTTCCGGCAACGCCGATCTGCTCGACGAGGTTTCGGCCGCGCCGCTGTTCGCTGGCGAAGCGCCTGTCGACCCGTCGGAGTGGACGGCCAAGGGTTATTGGGTGGATGAACCGGAGGAACAGCGCCGCTGGAAACGCGCCTACCTGGATTTCCTGGACGCGCGCGAACGCGACGAGGTCCAGATCTTCTTCGTGCCCTGGTACGGCTGCAACTTCCGTTGCGACTACTGCTTCCAGGACGACTACAACGCCAAGCCCGCGGCCTTGACCGACGCCATCCTGGACGCGTTCTTCGCGCACGTGGCCGCGGAGTTCGCCGGTCGCCGCAAGTACTTGACGCTTTTTGGCGGCGAGCCGCTGCTTCCGGGCGATGCAGCCAAGGAGCGGGTCTCCGCCTTCATGCGCCGCGCCGCTGCGGCCAGGCTGGACGTCGCGGTGGTCACAAACGGCCATTCGCTGGTCGACTACCTGGACGTGCTCGCGCTCGCGAAGATCCGCGAGATCCAGGTCACGCTCGACGGTCCTCCCCAGAGCCACGACCTCCGCCGCGTCCTGGCGGGCGGCAAGCCCACCTTCGACCGCATCGCCGACGGGATCGACGCCGCGTTGGCGGCCGGCCACACGGTGAACCTGCGCTCGGTGGTGGACAGACGGAATCTGGCGCTGCTGCCAGAACTCGCCCGCATCGCTTCCGAGCGTGGCTGGACCGGCAACCCCCGGTTCAAGACCCAGCTGGGCCGCAACTACGAACTGCATTCCTGCCACGCGGCGGGCGGCAACGGTCCGCTCTATTCGCGCATGGAACTGGCCGAAGACCTCCACGCCCTGGTGCGCGAGCATCCCGAATTCCTGGACTACCACCGCCCGGCGTTTTCCGTCAGCAAGTTCCTGTGGGAGCACGGCGAGCTTCCCAAACCTCTCTTCGACGCCTGCACGGGCACCAAGACCGAATGGGCCTTCGACTACCAGGGGCGGATCTTCGCCTGCACCGCGACGGTGGGCAAGCCCGGCGAAGAACTCGGGACCTTCTGGCCCCAAGCCAAACTGGACCGCGAAGTGGTCGGGAAATGGCAGGCCCGCGACACGGTCTCCATGGAGGAATGCAGGTCCTGCGCGCAGGCGTTGGCCTGCGGAGGCGGTTGCACCTCGGTGGCCAAGAACCGCACCGGCGAGATCGCGACCACCGACTGCCGCCCCAGCCGCGAGCTGCTGGAGCTGGGAGTCGGGGCCTACCTGGAGGTCTGACCCTCGATCCCCGGCGAGGTGGCGCGCATTCTCCGGTCCCGTTCCCTTCCGACACATTCCGTTCTTGTAAGCGGGGCGAATCGGTTCGTGTAAAAAATCTGTCACAGGTGGGCTGCAACCCGGAAAATCCGGGATATTACCGGAGTGGGCTCCCACCTTCCCGGCATCCGCCGCTGGGGTGCCGGGCTCCATTCGAATCCGTTCAACAGATCGCGTTCGAGGGAGGATCGAATCCATGAGGAAAGTCATCCCGCTGCTTGTCACGGCGTTCGCTGGCGCGGTTCCGGCGAAGGGAACGATGGCCGCATACCGAGGACCGTCCCAGGAATGGGAGGCTCGGGAAGAGCGAAAACGCTCGGGTTATGGCGCCGGATTGTCGTTGCGATCCACGGCCTACCACGAAACGCGGGAGGAGGCTTTCCAGCGCTCGCGCACCGAAGTCGCGGCACTTGCAGGGGATGCGGTGATCCATTGGGGGGTGCTTGCCCAGGAATCCGAGTCGCGACGGGCGAGATGGGAAGCTCGACGGAGGGAGCTTATTTGCAAGGCGTGGATCTCCGATCGCCGCGCCAGCTTGCAAAGGTTGCGACGGGTCGCCAATCCCCATCAACTGACCCTCTCCGAAGTGAGAAAGGAATTCGGACTGGTCTGAATCCCTTTTGACGGCGCGATCGATGCTTGTAGCTTCGGTCCATGGAAATCCAACTCGCCGATCTTTCCGTACCTCGCGATGCCGACGCCTTGATTTCGCTGCTGGACGCCTACGCCAACGACCCCATGGGGGGTGGAGCTCCGCTTTCCCCGGATGTGAAGGCGAGGCTTCCGGGAGATCTGGCGGCGCGCGAGACCTGCCTGGTTCTTCTGGCGCGCCTCGACGGCGTCCCCGCCGGGACCGCTGTCTGCTTCGAGGGGTATTCCACCTTCGCGGCGGCGCCTCTGATGAACCTGCACGACTTCGTGGTGGCCCCGGCGTTTCGCGGCAAGGGAATCGCCCGCGCGCTGCTGGAACGCGTCGTCCACGAGGCGCGCCATCGCGGATGCTGCAAGGTCACCCTCGAGGTGCTGGCCAACAACCATCGGGCGCGCGGCATCTACGAGCGGGCCGGGTTCGCGGGCTACGAACTCGATCCGGCCGCGGGCCAGGCATTGTTCCTCCAGAAGAAGCTCTGATGGTTCAAGCGTTGGCCGACACGATCCGGAACCAGTCCGCCTTGTCCAGGAGTGCGTCGGCTTCTTCCGCCGTCTTGCAGTCCAAATGCATGTGGGTGACCGCCTCTTCGAACTCCCCGCCGGAAAATCCGTAGCCGATTTCCGCCAGCTTGTCGAAGAGCGCGTCGCGCCCCCCGATCCCGTAGAGTTCGTTTCTCAGGTCGGGTTGGTCGCCGATGGCCTGCAGGAACCGGATCGCTTTCTGGATCGACATGGGTCATTCTCCTTGGTTGGGTGGGGGCCGGGACGCGATGGCGCTGCTGGAACCGCCGCGCAGCAGGCCGTCCAGGACGGGTTGAGCGATCTCCTTGCCCCGCAGGCGCTTCATCCACTTGCGTGGGATCGCCTGCTCGCCGTCGCGCAATCCCGCGATCCCGCCGGCCACGCAGGCCGTCGTGTCGGTGTCCTGGCCAAGGGAGATGGCCGCCTTGACCACCGCCTCGTAGCTGCCGGATTCCGTCGCCCAAACCGCCGAAAGCAGCGAGTCGACCACGTACCCGCTTCCCTTGGGAGGATCGGGTTCCCTGGGATGGATGTTCTTCTCGTATTCGTCGCGTTCGGGTGTTCCCGGTGGGAAGAGCGATTCGAACCGCTCGATCGCCGCGTGCCAGGGATGGAGCGTCTGGGCCAGGACCCCGCGGGCCCAGAGGCTGTAGAGGGCGCAGCAAATGCCGGTCCGCAGGTGGCCGTGGGTGGCGCGTGACTGTTCGAACGCGTCGCGCACCAGCTCGTCGTTGGAGCCTTCGTGCCACAACGCCAGCGGCAGCGAGCGCATCAGGGATCCGTTGCCGTTGCTCCATTCGCCCGACTGCACGCATTCCTCCACGGGCTTTCCGGACAGGAACCGTCCGATCGACTGGCGGGTCTGCAGGCCCACGTCGAAGACGTCGCGGTCGACAGCCATGTAGCCGTCGCGGAACCAGCGGGCGAACCGGTCCAGGATGTCGCGCTTGTCCACCCTGCCCGTTTCCAGGAGGGAGGCCGCCAGGCACAACGCCTGGGCGCCGTCGTCGCTCCAGGTCCCGATCTTGACGCCCATGTGCGAGCGCAGGAACGACACCGGGGGCTCGATGTCGATTTCCGACAGCGGCGGGATCCTCTGGCGCGGGGCGAACTCGTAGGGGACACCCACGGCGTCGCCCACCAGAAGCCCCCAGAATCCACCCGCGAGGCGTTCGGACCTGGTCGGATGCGTTCGGTTCACCATCGCAGGTTCTCCACTTCGTATTCGCCGCCCAGGACCAGGTGTTCCTTCTCGCCTTCCAGCAGGTTCCGCGGCAGAAGCCCGCTGAAGAACACGATCTTGGGGATCGGGATGAGCGCCTTCCAGACCAGCGATCCGAATTCCCAGGCGATCTCCACGTCGGAGGTGAAGGAACTCAGGTTGTTCAGGGTCACGATGGAACGGGAAGGGGAGATCGGCTTTCCCACCGCGTATTCGTCGGGGTCGTGGGTGCCTCTGTAGAGAACCAGCCAGCGCTCGCCGGGGTAGCGCTTGGCGAGTTCGTGCTGGCAATAGGTGTAGAGCAGGTCGAGCTGCATCCCGACCCCCATGGTTTCGGCTTCGCCGCGCATCTTGTCGCGCAGGTACTTGTCCCGTGCGGCCGGGTCGGTCGCGAGGATCCCTCCGTGGTACACCGGTCGGAGTCCGAACCGGCTTTCCACCCAGTTCTTCAGGACCGCGCCCGACGGGCCGTTGCTGTCGGCCCCCCAGCCGCGCAGGAAGCGCAGGTAGCTGTGCCGCAGGCTTTCGCGAGCCACGGGGGAGTCGCCTCCCCACTGCTCGATCTGGAAGCGGGTGGCGATGTACTCGTGGAACAGGGCTCCGCGGGCGTCGGCGTCCTCCAGGCGATCCAGCAGATCGAACAGGCGGCTCTCGGATTGACGGATCCCGGCGATCTCGATCGGCCAAGGGTTGGTTTGGAACTCCCGCGAAGCCAATGCCCAAGGCGGGAGGCTGCAACGGCTGGCGACGTGGGATTCGGCCGCCGCCTGGGCGGGTTCCGGATGGTTGGGCGCGCGTTGGGGGGCTGGCATGGTCGCGATCGGTCCTCCGCAGGGCCTTGGCCGGTACCCTCGCGTCCGGACCATGCAACCGCGGTGCCAAGCGCGCTGCGGGAACGCGGGAATCCCCGGACGGCGGGGCGGCGGGCGGATTGGCAGTTCCCGATTCGACAAGAATTGGAACAATGCCTTTGGTCATTGTCAGAATGTCGGATCTTCCAAGCTGCCATTGGTTCAGGAACGGTCCGGAATCGACTGGCACGGCGATTGATTGTGAGATCGTCCAGGGACGGCCTGCGGGGTTCGTAGGCGACAAAATCCGTCCATCGGGCGGAGGGAGGACACATGCGCAAGATCGCTATTTACGGCAAGGGCGGCATCGGCAAGAGCACCACCACGCAGAACACGGTGGCGGCGCTCGCCGAGATGGGCAAGAAGGTCATGGTGGTGGGTTGCGACCCCAAGGCAGACTCCACCCGCCTTCTCCTCAACGGACTGGCACAGAAGACCGTGCTGGACACGCTTCGCGAGGAAGGCGAGGACGTCGAACTTTCCGACATCCTCAAGCCCGGCTACAGGGAAAGCCTGTGCACCGAATCGGGCGGCCCCGAGCCCGGCGTCGGTTGCGCCGGTCGCGGCATCATCACCAGCATCAACCTGCTGGAACAGCTCGGCGCCTACGAGCAGGAGCTCGACTACACCTTCTACGACGTGCTCGGCGACGTGGTGTGCGGCGGGTTCGCCATGCCCATCCGCGAAGGCAAGGCGCAGGAGATCTACATCGTGGTCTCGGGCGAGATGATGGCCATGTACGCGGCCAACAACATCTGCAAGGGCATCGTGAAGTACGCCGAAGCCGGCGGCGTCCGCCTTGGCGGCCTGATCTGCAACAGCCGCAAGACCGACCGCGAAGACGAACTCATCATCGCCCTGGCCGAGAAGCTCGGGACCCAGATGATCCACTTCGTGCCGCGCCACAACGACGTGCAGCGCGCCGAGATCAACAAGAAGACCGTGATCGACTGGAACCCCGCCTGCGAGCAGGCCGACGAGTACCGGACCCTGGCCCGGAAGATCGACGAGAACAAGATGTTCGTGGTCCCCAAGCCGCTGGCCATCGAAGAACTGGAAACCCTCCTCATGGAATACGGCCTGGCCGCCTGATTCCGACCTCCGGGAATTGCTCCCGGACAACTGGAACGCCGCCGCCGCCAATGACGGATTCCGTCATCGGCGGCGAGCGATGTCCGGCGCTTTCCGCGTCGGTGTCAAAGAACGCGAACACGACCATGGCGACGCCCGACTCGGCGTGGCCGGCGACACAACACGTCGCGCCCGTTCAATCGGGGCGGGACGCGAACAGGGAGGCTCGACATGATCGAACAGAGACTGGATGCCGAATCCGTCAAGAAGGAGCTGATCGCCAAGTACCCCGACAAGGTGGGGAAGAAGCGCGGCAACCAGATGCAGGTCAACCACGTGGCCGAGGACGGAACCGTCCCCATGGTGCTGGCCAATTCCCGGACCACGCCGGGGATCATCACGCAGCGCGGCTGCACCTACGCGGGTTGCAAGGGCGTGGTTCTGGGGCCCACCCGCGACATCGTGAACATCACCCACGGACCGATCGGGTGCGGGTTCTACTCCTGGCTCACCCGCCGAAACATGACCGACGCGGGCGAGGACGGCGAGAACTACATGATGTACAGCTTCTCCACCGACCTCAAGGAGGAGAACATCGTGTTCGGGGGCGAGAAGAAGCTGGAAGCCGCCATCCAGGAGGCCTACGACCTCTTCCACCCCAAGGCGATCTCCATCTTCAGCACCTGTCCGGTGGGGCTGATCGGCGACGACGTCCACGCCGTGGCGCGGCGCATGAAGGAAAAGCTCGGGATCAACGTGTTCGGGTTCAGCTGCGAAGGCTACAAGGGCGTCTCGCAGAGCGCGGGCCACCACATCGCCAACAACCAGCTGTTCAAGCACATCGTGGGCCTGGACGACGAAGTGCGCGGACAGAAGAAGTTCCGCGTGAACCTGCTGGGCGAATACAATATCGGCGGCGACGCCTGGGTGATCGAGGATCTCCTCAAGCGGTGCGGATTCGAACTGGTCGCGACGTTTTCCGGCAACTCCACCTACGGGCAGTTCGCCAATTCGCAGACGGCCGACCTCAACATGGTCATGTGCCACCGGTCCATCAACTACGTGGCCGAAATGATGGAGAAGAAGTACGGCATCCCCTGGATCAAGGTGAACTTCGTGGGAGCCGGGGCCACGGCCAAGTCGCTGCGCAAGATGGCCGCCTACTTCGAGGACGCCGAACTGGTCGCACGCACGGAGCAGGTCATCGCCGAGGAGATGGTCAAGGTCGAAGCCGCGCGCGAGCGCCATTCGGCGCGCTGCAAGGGGAAGACCGCCATGCTGTTCGTGGGGGGATCGCGCGCCCACCACTACCAGGAGCTGTTCACCGAACTGGGCATGAAGGTCCTGGCCGCCGGCTACGAGTTCGCGCACCGCGACGACTACGAGGGACGCCGCGTGCTTCCCACGATCAAGATCGACGCCGACAGCCGCAACATCGAGGAGATCCACGTGGAAAAGGACGTGGAGAAGTACCGCGAGCACCTGGCCGCCCGCAAGGCCGAGCTGGAAGCCAAGGGGTACACCTTCTCCGACTACGAAGGCATGATGCCCGAGATGGACCAGGACTCCCTGGTGATCGACGACATCTCCAGCTACGAGACCGAGAAGATCATCGAGATCTGGAAGCCCGACGTGTTCTGCGCCGGCGTCAAGGAGAAGTACGTCATCCAGAAGATGGGCGTGGCGTGCAAGCAGCTCCACAACTACGACGCGGGAGGCCCGTACAACGGATTTTCCGGAGCGATCAACTTCTACAAGGACATCGACATGCGGGTCAACAGCCCCGTGTGGCACCTGGTCAAGGCGCCGTGGAGCGCCGTCGAAACCACCGAACCGGCCCTGGCCTGAAACAAGGAGACGGAAAATGACTCTGCTCAGACACACTCCCAAGGGCGAGGTCCAGCCGCGCGAGGCGCTGGTGGTCAATCCCGCCAAGACCTGCCAACCCATCGGCGCGATGTACGCCGCGCTGGGGATCCACGGCTGCCTCCCGCACAGCCACGGATCGCAGGGCTGCTGCTCCTACCATCGATCCACCCTCACCCGCCACTACAAGGATCCGGTGATGGCTTCGACCTCCTCGTTCACCGAAGGGTCGGCGGTGTTCGGAGGGCAGGCGAACCTGCTCGCCTCGCTCCAGACCATCTTCTCGGTCTACGACCCGAAGATCGTGGCGATCCACACCACCTGCCTGTCCGAGACGATCGGCGACGACGTCCCCCAGATCACCAAGAAGGCGATCGACGAAGGCAAGGTCCCCGAAGGAAAGATCGTGTTCCACGCGAACACGCCTTCCTACACGGGAACCCACGTCACCGGCTACGCCAACATGGTCGAAGGCATCGTGAAGTACCTGGTGAAGAAGACGGGTGAAACCACCGAAAAGGCGGTCGTCATCCCGGGCTGGGTCGAACCTTCCGACATGCGCGAAATCAAGCGTCTGGTTTCCGCGATGGGCATCGACTACGTGATGTTCCCGGACACCGACGGCGTGTTCGACGCCCCCATGACCGGCAAGCACGTGTTCTACCCCAAGGGTGGCGCGAAGGTGGAAGACATCGCCACCGCCGGCGACGCCAAGGTTTCGTTCGCGTTGGGCGCCGTCGCCACCAAGCTCGCTTCCGAAACCCTCGCGTCCAAGCACGGAGTGCAGGGACAGCTCTTGGATCTTCCCATCGGGCTGGCCGCCACCGACCGGTTCGTGGACGCCATGCGCACGGCCTACGGCGCATCCGTCCCCGAGTCGCTGGAAGACGAGCGCGGCAAGCTCGTGGACATGATCACCGA
>JAKPQQ010000252.1 GCA_029557215.1 Fibrobacterota bacterium
GGGCGTTGAGTGGAAACACCAGCGGGCGGTCCGAGAGGGCTGCGCCCCCCTGGTGCCTGGATCCAAGGACCCGGCATGAGGGTCCTTGGCCCGCCGGGGAGCACGGGGGCGTCGGGCTACGCCCCCGTGGAAAGCCCGCCACCCGATAGGGTGGCTGTTCCTCACCATTGTACGGGCGAGGCACGGTTCGGCGCCGCTCACCGCAAGTGCCTGCGCCTTCGGCGCACCGCCGGAGCTTGAACGCCGTGCGGTCGCCCCCACGGAGCAACAGGAAAGCCCGCCACTTGGCCAGGGTGGCTGTCCAAAGAGCTGACCGAGCTATCCGAAATTTTCGGATAACTGCTTTGCCTGGTGTTTGGCCGAATCGGCCCATCCTCTCCGTTTTCCGTCGGCGGACACATCGACGTGATTCGCTCGCGTGATCCGCAATGGGACGAAGCGGGGTACAAATTGTATCCCACTCCCTTTCTGTCCAGACCGGCGGAGGCGGGCGGCATTGCGCGGTACCGCCGAGTTCAGCTGCTACGTGGACGAAATCTGGCATCGCCGGGGCGTGGGTTCCAGGTTGCTGGCGCATGCGATCGCGCAAGCGCGGGATCGCGGATTCAAGACCCTTCTGGCCATCGTGATCGAAGCGAATGGCGGGAGCCGGTCCCTGCTGGAGCGGTTCGGATTCGCGACCTGGGGCAATCCTGCCGGGCGTGGTGGAACACGGAGGCTCCGAGTACGCGCATGTGTACATGGGTCTGCGCATCGACGGCGACGGTGGCAAATTCGGCTCCGATCCAGCGGTGCCGTTTCGTGAGAAATTATCGATACTTTTGTAAGAAGATATAGATTACCTCACATGCTCCCCATACCTCAGATTCGATCCCACTTGCGCGAACGCGGCCCGATGCGGGCTCGTGAGCTGATCGCTATGGGCGTGCAGCCGGAGCAGATGCGTCGGCTGGTGGGACAAGGCGTGCTGGAGAAGCGGGGGCGCGGGGTGTATGTGCTACCGGAGCAGGTTCCTGGGGAGCGCAGCTCGCTGGCCGAAGTCTGTCTCCGATCTCCACGGGCGATTGTCTGTCTGGTGTCGGCGTTGGCCTTCCACGGGATTGGCACACAGTTGCCGGGTTGCGTGTGGATCGCGCTGCCAAAAGGGGCTCATTCCCCCGCCTGGCCCGAGCTGGAAGTGCGCGTCGTCCATCTTGAACCCAGGTACCTCGAGGCGGATGTCGAAACGCACGGAACTGCCGACGGAAGCATCCGCGTATTCTCGGTCGCCCGGACCATCGTGGATCTCTTCCGCTTCCGGGGGACCACCGGCCTGGACGTGTTTCTGGAAGCGGCGCGCGAAGCGGTGCGCGATCGTCGCACGACTTGGGAACAGATTTCCACGGCCGCGCGGTTTCGCGGCGTCGCCAAGAGCATCCGGCCCTACCTGGAGGCGATGTGAACACGGGAGCATCCATCTTCCCGACGCTGCTCGGAATGCCCGCACCCGAGATCCAGACCTATCCGCCCGAGGTCGTCGTGGCGGAAAAGCTCCGCGCGATCGTTCACCTCGCCGAACGGAATACGCGGATGAAGGATTTCTTCGATCTGCGGGTTCTTCTGGAATCCGCACGACTCGACCGGCCCCGGTCGAGTCCATGGGTGCAGATTCGTCAGTCTTCGAGATCGAGGGCGAAGCGCAAAGCTGTGCGGATTTTCTCCCAATCTGCTTCGGAGACCTTTCCGAGTCTACGAACCAGCCGCGGAGATGGAATTGCGCCGATTCCTTGCGCGTTGACCCAAGTCTCACGATCCAGGATGCGGGAGGGTGATAATGCGACTTCGTATCGACTGCCGCGAAACTGGCTGGTGCATGGGACATAAAGGGCCAGGTCTCTCGGGGGAGAGTCATCCTTGCGAGAGACGATCACGACGGGGCGAACTTTTGCAGCCAAGCCCAGATCGGCTAACCAGATTTCCCGTGGTTCAGGGCGCATCGAGAATGTCGAGAACGTCCTGCTCCAAGTCGCGCCCCCGCATGCAGTCCAAGGACTGAGCGTCGCCCCAGCGGATGACATCCAACACCAATTGCTCGGCTTGAAGACGTGTTTCTTCTGGCCACAGGGCAATGTGCTGGTCAAGTTCCTGGGCGATGGCGGTCATGGACTCAATGATACCATTTTCCAGCATCCTCGATACGCGCGTGCATGGCGATCCTGGTTGGAGGCCGATCGGATCCGCCACCGATCCATCCCCACCCGTCGGGTTACATTTCCCGGTACGGCGATTCGGCCGGTCCCCGTTTTCCAAAGGTCCAATCCATCTTCGATCGACATCCATGAGAACCCCGCCACGACTTCTGCCGCTTGTGGAAGACGGAGTCATCGACGAGGTGCTGGGGCAGGTGCGCAGCGGCAAGGAAGCCGACGTGTTCATCGTGCGGCTCGGCGACGAGATCCGTTGCGCCAAGGTCTACAAGGATTCCAGCCATCGCAGCTTCAAGCAGGCGGCGGCCTACCAGGAAGGACGGCGCGTCCAGAACAGCCGCAGCTCGCGGGCGTTGTCCAAGCGCACGGCGTTCGGACAGAAGGAAGCCGAATCCAACTGGATCACCGCCGAAGTGCAGGCGTTGAAGGCATTGAACACGGCGGGCGTGCGCGTCCCCGAGCCGTTCGGGTTCTTCGACGGCGTCCTTGTCATGGAGCTGATCGTCGACGCGGCGGGCGAAGTGGCCCCGCGGTTGGACGATGTGGAACTGTCGCCGGAAATCGCCCGGAGCTACCACCAGGAAATGGTCCGCCAGATCGTGCTCATGCTCTGCGCGGGAATCGTCCACGGCGACCTGTCGGAATTCAACGTGCTGGTCGACGCCCGCGGGCCGGTGGTCATCGATCTTCCGCAGGCGGTGAACGCGGCGGGGAACAACAACGCCCAGGCCATGCTCGCGCGCGATGTCGACAACATGGCCCGCTACTTCGGGCGGTTCGATCCCGCGATCCTGGAGTTCGAGTACGCCAAGGAGATCTGGGCCCTGTACCAGAACGGATTGCTTCATCCGCACGTGGAATTGACCGGCGTGTTCCAGGACGCCACCGGCATCATCGATGTCGGCGGCGTGATGGAAGCCATTGCCGATGCGCGAAGGGAGCACGAAGAGATCCTGTCCAGGCGCGCTCCGGTGCAGTTGGCCGGTGGCGCCGAGCTCGCGCCCAAGAAATGGGAGCCGCGCGTGGATCCGCCGCACCAAGGCGGCCGTGATCGCGCCGACAGGAAACCGGCAGGGCACGATCGCGAACATCGGCGGGATTCCACGTTTCCCGATCGATCGGACGTTCGCGCCGCCGCGCCCGCCCCGGCACCGGTCGAGCCCGCGCCCAAGATCCAATGGGGACGCCGACCGTACCGGTAGGTCTCTCCCGTCCCGGAGGCCCGAGGCGGTCATTCCTTGTCATGCTTGGCGCTGCGGCATCCAAAAAACCGGGTGGGGTGCGGCAAATGGATCGAGGGCGATTCCATGTGGCCATGGGGAACACCCCTCCGTGATCTTGCGTCAATCCATCAAGCAGCGAACACCGGCGCCGTTGCTCGAATAGGAGTAGTAGAAGCGAGATATCCTGCCGTCGTCCTCCTGATGGATCTGGATCGAAGATAGGAGCTTCATGAGTCCGTTTCGAGTCCAATACGCCGCACCCGAATAGCTCAGCGAGACGTCTCCCGTCACGCTTCCGCCTGTCCACCGATGGACGGCGTGGACTCCGAATCCGTAGTCGTCGGTGGCGGGGTAGTTGATCGTTCCTGCGGTTCCTCGTTGGGTGTACATGTACACCCAGTTGGATCCCGCGCGCAGCTTGCGCAGTCCGATCGAATCGGTCGAACCGGTCTCTCCGACGGAAGCTGTCAAGTTGGACCATTCCGTCGTGTCGGCGATGTGCCAGCCGGAGGGGCACAGGCCGCGTTGGACGCCGAACGGCTTGCACGTGGCCGTGTCGCAGGCCGGATCGAGAGACATCGCCTGCGCCCAGGTGTAGTTCCTTCCCGCGGAAGGCAAGGTGTCCCGCGCCCAAGCGGTATCTCCGAAAGACGCCTTGGTCCGGAGGTTTTCCCTCATCCAGACCTTCCCGTCGGGCATCCGTCGGGCGCGGTAGATGTTGCCTTGCGCGTCGAGCACGGTATCGACGATCTTGAGCAGGAGCCAATCAGACCATTCGCTGGAATCCACTCCACCGCGTGCCGTACCGCCGTTGTCCTTGAGACGGAAACGGATGTTCAAGTCGATGGATGTGTCGATCATGATCGTGCCGGAAAGTGATCCGTCGCCGGTCATGGAAAGGTTGGACAGAAATTGGGTATCCGTCGGCGATTTCTGCTGGATCTGCCAGATTCCGTTTTGGATGCTGTCGCCGGTACCCCAACTCGCGACGGTCGCGGCCTGGAGCTTGAACGTTCCCAGGTAGCTCTTGGCTCTCGGGGTGCTGGACGCAAGGGCGATGACCGGGGCGTGGTTGACGTGGTAGAGGTCGTAATAGCTTCCTGTCGCGATCGAATCCGTCTTGCCCGACACGTGCGCTTTCACTTGGATGGTTCCGGAAGTCTTCTGGGCGAACTTTCCCGGGCAGGGATTCCATGTCCGGCCATCCATGGACCACGAAAAGGTCGCACCGGGGTCGGATTCGGCAAGAATGGAAACCGAATCCGGGTCGGTCTGCGGAAGGTAGGTGAGCCGCAACTGCGCTTGAGTTCGCTTGACGATGACCACTCGCGAAGTATCAAGCCTTCCGCTGCTGTCGATGGTCGTCAGCAGGATCGAGGATGTGGATCCGGAAAGTGTCAGGTTCGCGGAATAGAGGGAATCGGGCGAAATGGCCACTTGTCCGCCGATCACGACGCTTTTGGCATTTTGCACCACCCAACTGACCACGATGGACCCCGCTTGAGCCTCCTGCGTATCGGATACGGGGGCGATGCGTACGGCTCTCACCGGCAGGACGACGTGCAGCAGCACGCTGTCCTGGAAGAGGTTCCCTTGGCGGTCGATGGCGTCGATCCGGATGATGTTGTCGCCAGTGTGCAAGGATGGCGTCGCCGAGTAGATGCCGTCGTTTCCATCCGTTTCGGCACCTTGGATGCGTACAAGCTTGATCTGGTCGTTGTCGGTCACTTTCCAGCTGACTTTTGCCGCGAGGCTGTCGTATGTCAAGATCCGTCCGCCAAGGATGCGGTTGACGACAGGGGGTATCGTGTCGGATGCACGGACCAGGCTTGCCCCGACCGTGGTCCAAAGGCCATCTGAGTTCTTCGCCTTGGCTACAAGGGTGGTTGGCTTGCCTGTGGTTTCCAAAGAAACGATGCAGGTCCAGATCGAGTCGTGCCCTGTGGCAGCGATCCCGTTGACCAGGACGGAATCGATGGATCCCTGCGGCGTGGTGACGATCCATCGGGTTGTCACACGGGAAGAGTCGAAGGGGATCGTCGCGTTGTCCAGGGGGGATTCCAGCCGAAGACTGGGGGCGAGGGGTTTGTCGGGTGCTTTGGGTTCCACATGAAAGTTGGCCGTGGCTCTGGCTGAATCGCCGTTGGGGAGCTGGGCCACGACCACCAGCTGGTAATCGCCTTCGACGGCGGTTCCACTCGCGAAGAGGGTGGTGGACGAACTGTCGAAGGATGCGCGTGTCGCTCCCGGGGAGGGAACCGGAAGCCCGATCGCGGCGACCGAAGTGGATTTGACGATGGTGGATCCATGCAGAACATAGCCCCGGAAAGTGGCAGGCCCGAGTTCGGCATCCCAAACGAAGGATCCTTGTATGGGAACGGGGTTCCCTCCTGCGGCGAGTCCCGGCGCGACGGAAATGGGTGTTTCCACCCGGATGGTCGGAGGAGGGAACAGTTTTGCGGAATCTGCGGAGGAAACCAGACCGTCAGCGATAAGCTCGAGAACCAGGATTCTGGCCGAATCCAACGAAAGGTTCAGGTACCACGACTTGGCCTGCTTGGAAAGAGAAGATCCGATCCTTGATGCGGCAAGCAGGGTGGCGTTGGTGACTTCGCGTACGGAAAGGCCATCCGGTATCGAATCGGGGAATGCAGGAACCTTCTGTGTGCTGTCGAGCAGCCACGATGCGTACAAAGCGACGAGGTTCGGGTGTGTGAAGGGAATGCCTCGGCGATTCAACGTGTCGAGCAGGGACAACGCGAAGGAATCGTACTCGATGCTCCCGGGGATCAGCGTCAATTCCTCGGATGTTCCTGTCGCGGAGTAGGAGGATCTGATGATTCGCACGCCGCATTTCCACAAGGAGAGATCGAGGGGTAGCGCGCCAAGAGGCGCAGGCATCGAAATGTCCGCTGCAAAGGTGGCCTGGGTTTCCGACCGGGACTCCACCACGGGAACGATTCCGCCGCCGGAATGGGCGCCTGCGCTCCAGGTCGCTGAGTCCGCGACCTTGTGCGGTTCCATATTTTGGATGCTGTATCTCACCACGACATGGGTGCGTTCGCTCGCGGAAGGTTCTGCCGATGCGTTCGTGGTGCTCTGGCAGGCGTAAAACAAGTTCACGCCGGAAATCGCCAGCGCAATTTTCAAGGCGGCACCGCGTGCGAAAGAGGTCACGAGGGGGTCTCCGGAGGAAGTTGCATTCCGAGAATAGGTAGTTCAGGAGATCCACGAGCGCACAGATCAGTGCGAGCAGTGCTGGCAAATCCCGAACGCCGAGATTTTCTTCGGCATATCCGAATCAAGGGGTGCGAATTGCACGTGGCCTCCGGGGCTACATTTCCACCCCGCACGGCGGGCGTGGTTCGTCCGCGATCGGGAGAAGGTCGATGGAATCGCTGAATCTGCGCATCGGGGGCATGGAGTCGCGCAAGGACGTGCAGCTCCTGGGGGACGTGCTGGAAACGCTGCCCGGGATCGAGGCCTACGACGTGAAGCCGGGACGCGTGCGCGTGGGATATCTGCCGGGCAAGGTTTCGCTGTCCGCGATCTTCGCGGCCTTGGCCGAAGCCGGCGAAGGCTACGACGTCGAGATGGATTGACGGGAATCGACCAAATAAGGAAACGGAAGGGACGCAGGATGAACAGGATCGTCGCAGCCGTCGCGTTGTCGGTCTTCGTGCTGGTGGGGTTGGCGCCGCGCAGGGCCGAAGCCGGAATGCTCGAGGGCGCCTTGATCGGAGCCGCCGTCGGCGCGATCGTGGGCGTGATCGCCCAGGCTTCCAAGCCGAAAACGCCGGAGGCCGAGGTCAAGGTGCCCGCTGCCGCGGTGGATTCCGCTTCCGCCGCCGATTCCGTTCCCGTCTTCAGGTAGGTTCCGCTCCTCCGACCGGGAAGCGGCGGGAATCGTTCCGCCTTCCACTGCGTCCAGTGTCCAAGGGCGACGGAGCAACCGGGGTGCGATGCGATCCGGGCCTCGGGGTGGTACTTTCCTACGGACATGGTCCTTTCCATCGCGATCCTCGCGGTCCGGCTTTCGGCTGGATCCGTCTCGCCGCTGCCGGAACGCTGGCGCGACGGGTACGAACCATTTTCCGTCGCGTGGGTGGATTCCCTGGCGCAGGACCCGCGGGTGGTGAAGGCCGCGGCCAAATGGTTCCCGACCTACGTGGCGGTGAGATTCTCACCGTTGGCACGCGACACGGCGAAGAATCCCGAGTACCTGTGGGTGAGGATCCTGGATCTCGATGCGCGAAGCGGCATCTACCTGGGAGAGGTGGTCGAACCGCCTCGGCGCGTCGCGTCGGTGAAGCGCCGCGACAATGTCGTGTTCCGGTTCCGGACGATCATGGACACGATCCCTTCGGCCCTGCCGGTGGGGGATTCCTATCTCGCGCACCCCGGGGTGAAGACGGAATTCGACAAGGCGTTCGTCGAGGCCGTGGCGGCCTACCGGGAGACGGAGTTCGGGCGCAACCGCGAGGCGCTGCCCGATTGCCACGCAAAGTTCAAGAAGGCGGTGTCGCTGGCCGGTTCGGCCGGTTCGCGCCGGGACGCCTACCATGCCCGGTACCTGCTGGGGCGGTGCCATTCCGAAGGCTACGAGATCGACAGCGCGATCGCATGGTACAAGGCCGCGATGGAGATCGATTCCACCAACCTGGACGCGCCGCTGTCCCTGATGGGCGACTACACAATCAGGTACGCCGAATCCCTGCGCTCCAGGAACCTCCGCGCCGCGCTGGCCCTGAAAGCGGACATGCGGGAATTGTCGGACTGGATCCGCGAGGTGGATTCCCCCGGCGGGCGGGCGAGCGCCATGCTGGATGCCGTGTACGATTGCCAGGACAAGGCCCGCGCCAAGCGCAAGGACCCCTGCAACACGATGCGCTACCGGCGGTGAGCGGGTCCGTCCGACGGTTCGGACCGGGAAACGGAAAAGGCCGCCAGGAATCCCTGTCGGCCTTCGTTTTCGATCGTCAGGCGGCTCCCGCCCGAAGGCGGGAGTCCGGCGTCAGAACTTGAACTGCGATTCGATCTTCATCTGGGTGTTCGACTTGAGCTTGCCGTCGGACTGGCGCGCGAACGAGGTCTGGCGATCCATGATGATCATCAGGCCCGGGGCCGCTTCGCTGCCGATGCGGTAGCCGTACACCGTGTAGATGGAGTTCTGGAAGAACCCTTCGCGGCGGAGGTTGCCGTTGATGTCGATCCAGCTGTCCTGTCCGATGCGGTCCTTCTGCCAGTAGAGTTCGGCGAGCGAGAGCTTCTTGACCAGCTGCGTGACCTTGGGGCCGATCCCGACGCTTCCCGACATCGCCTTGAGGTCGGGGGTTTCGTCGTCGGATGCGAACAGCTGCGAGTAGGATCCGCCCAGCTTCAGGATGCCCCAGACGTCCCAGCCCGCGCTCGCGTAGTAGCCCTGCAAAAGGCCGCTTCCGGCCACGTCCTTGCCGTAGACATCGAGTTCCTTGGTGGTCGGATCCTTCTGGATGAACCGGGCGCGATCCACGTCGTACATGGAATTGAAGTGTCCGGGCAGGAACGGGGCCTTGATCATGCGGTATTCCGCGTTCAAGGTGATGGGGCCGATGTAGGAACCCGCGCCCAGCGGGATCGAGCCCCAGCCCCGGTCGACGGCTTCTTCGTCCTCGGTCTGCGGGACCGCGAACACCGAGTAGAGTTCCAGCCCGAAGAACTTGGTCTGGATCAGAGGCAATCCGGCTTCGGCCCAGTAGATGGAGAACGGCTTTTCGATCGAGAAGTTGTCGCGGACGGCATCCGACTTGATCTTGTCGAGCGAATCGGCGGTGGCGTACCAGGAGGCGGGGACCCCCGCGTCGCGGCGGGTCAGCAGCGGTTCGTAGCAGATCTTCCGGTCGTCCACCGCGTAGTCGATCGCGTCGGGGCAGCCGTCGCCGTCCTGGTCGCGCAATCCGGCGTACTGGTTCCAGTCGCGGGCCACGCCCACGCGCAGGGCAAGGTTCTTGAAGATGGGCAGCCCGATGGGCTTGAAGGGCCGCAATCCCACCTTGGCGGCCGTGAAGGGCCCGCCGTTCTGGATGTCCTGCAGGCTGTTGACCACGACTTCGGCGTCCAGCCCCAGTCCCGAGATGTCGTTGAGCTGGGTGTGCAGCCCCAGGAGCTTGTAGTCGGGGTAGCGCGAGACGTTGCCGTAGTTGGAGCCCACGAGTCCGTAGCCCAGGTTGATGCCTTCCAGGGCGCCCAGACGCGCGTAGAAAGGTGCTCCTGGCTTGTCCCAACGCACGTAGTAGATCTTGCGCAGGACGCTTTCCAGCGCCTTTTCCTTGGTGTCGAATTCCCAGCCGCGTGCCGAAAATTCCTGCTTTTCGTCCAGGAACACTTCCAGGTCGAACGCGATGCCCAGCTTGCCGATGCTGATTTCCGGCTGCAGGGTCAGGCGCGTCCAGGTCTGGCCGTTCATGGTCACGGTGCCGAACGCGAGGCCCGGGTGGAACGCGAACCCGGCGCCTTCGCCGCCTTCGGATGCCTTGTCGTCGGCTTGCGTGTCGGATTTTGGCGCGTCGGTGGTGGGCTTGGAGCTGCCCGTGGTCGGTGCTGAACTGGCGGCCCGGGGAGCCGCGCTGGGGGCGCTGGCCGCGGGCTTGGCCGCAGGCTTCGGAGCGGGAGGTGTCGCGGCAGCGGGTGTCGCACCACTGGCAGGCGTCGGAGCGGCCGGGGAGGCAGCCGCAGGTGCCGATCCGTTGGCGGGCGCTGCGGGCGCGATGGGAGCCGGGTTCGCCGCGGTGGCGGCCGGTGCCGCGGGCGTTGCCGGTGCGCTCGGCGCGCTTTGGGCTGCGGGGGTGGCTGGCGTGGTCGGGGCCGAGGCGGCAGCCGGTGCGACAGGAGCTGCGGGCGCGGCCTGGCCGGCCGGAGCTTCGGGGGCGGCCGCAGTTGCGCTTGGCGCGGTTTGTTGGGTGGTATTCCCCGTCGCGGGATCGGATGATTCCGGGGGTGGGGCCGGGGTCTGGGCCTGCAGGGCGCCGGCCAGGACCACCAGCGAGCTCAGATGCCATGTTCGCTTCATCGAAGATCTCCTACGCTGACATTTGGATGTACGGGGGATGTTTCAGTCAGAATATGTTTACTTCCTGGAAAACGAATGGCAACAAGCAAATCGGATCGTGACGGCGCTCACGAAGATCCCTTCGGGGAATTGGCGGGGCAGGTCGACAATTATCGGCGACAAGCGGAGCGTTTGGGGCGGCTTCTGTCCGGAAGACAACTTCTGGAATGCCCGAACTGCGGGCTCCATGAAGACGAATTGGCCGACATGACGCTGGTGGTGGTCACCGGAGATGAGCCTGGGATCGACACGGGGCTGCGCTTTTCGGCCATGGACGACGAGAATCGGACCTGGTGGTGCCCTTCTTGCGGTTCGCCTTTTTCCACTGGTTCGCCAGGCGAGGCCTGACGTGGAGCCGGGAAAACGAAGAGGGTTCGCCGCGATCGCGGGAACGGTGATTCTGGCGGGAGCGGGGCTTTGGCGCTTCGCGCCCGATCGGCGGGACAGCCTCCTGCCTTCGATCCGCAAGGTGGTCCTGATCTCCGACCGGCAGGCGGGTGGTGGCTCCGACATCGTGCTGGAACAAGCCGGACGGGAAATCAGGTTCAGGTACGGCCTGGTGCCGGGATCGGGTCACCCTTGGGCGGGGGTGAATCTGCAATTGACGGATTCCGTGTCCCGTCCCATCGACGCAGGCGAATGGAGCGGCCTGGAGGTGCTTGCCCGAAGCAGTCGGGGGCTGGGCCTGCGGATCCAGCTTTTGTCGGACGACGCCCTTCCCGGTTCGGAAGGAAAGAGGGATTCGCTTCGTCCGATCTACCACGCGCTCGAGTTCGTTCCCGATGGAACCCGGTCGGCGTTCCCGTGGACCGCCTTTTCCGTTCCGTCCTGGTGGAGGAGCCAGCATGGACGTTCGGAAACCCAGCGTCTGGATCTTCTCGATCGATTGCGGGCGATCGAATTCCAGAGCGGCGATTCTCCCGGCGGACGCGACAGTTCGGCGGTCGAGATTCTGGAGCTCGATCTGGTGGGCCCGAACCGGATCGCCAGGAATCTAGGGGTGTTTTTGATGCTGTCGGGCGCGGTCGGGTTGGGCTGGCTGTTCTTGCGCCGCGGTCCCGGTCCCGGAATCGGCTCCCAAAGCGGCTCCTTCGCGGCGTTGGTTCCCGATCCGGTGATCTTGGACGACCCCCGGAGCCGTCAGCGCGAGCAGCTGGTCTTGGCGTTGCGGGAAAAATTCCCGGATCCGGACCTCAGCCTGGACAGTTTCGCCGCGAGCCAAGGGCTTTCGCCCAGGTTGGTCGCGGGTCTGATCAAGGAGGCGACGCAGCTCCATTTCAAGGGGGCGCTCAACGAACTGCGGCTGACCGAGGCGGCCAGGCTCCTCAAGGAAACCCGCGGGAACGTGTCGGAGATCGCCTACGCGGTGGGGTTCCAGAACCCTTCCCACTTCGGGCGTGCCTTCCGGGAAAAGTACGGGGAGTCGCCGACGGACTTCCGAGCGGCGGGCAAACCACCCGATCCGGAGGGGGCGAGCCCCCAAAACTGACGCAAAACTTCTGCAAAACCTGCGGAACCCTGGTGGTTGCACGTTTTGCAGAGGCTTGCCGAAGGCTTTGCCGAACACAAACGCGGGTTTCTGGCCATTCTCTGGGTCAAACATCAGGCATGCCCTGAGAGAACGGAGAATCATGAAACTCTTGACCATGTTGGCAGTGGCTGGCGCCTGGTCGGCAGCTTCGGCCGCGAACTTGTTCACCAACCCTGGATTCGAAGATGGAACCACGGGTTGGACGGTTTATCTGAATTCCAGCAGAGTCGCTGCGACAGGAACGGCTACCGCCGGTGCCGGACGCAACGGAACGGCCGGGATGGAACTCAAGGTCACGACGGCCAATGACACCAACTGGCATATCCAGCTCCAGGCTCCGCAGGACTGGAAGGCGGAAAAGGGCAAGACCTACAAGCTCACCTTCTGGGGGAAGGCCGACGCTTCCAAGTCGATCCATCTGGGCATCGGCGGCGGGCCGGCGTCGGGGTATGCGTACATCAAAGGCTTCGATTTCGGACTGTCCACCGCTTGGAAGCAGTACGAGGTGGAATACGCATCCACCGCGACTGGCATTGACTCCGTTCGTTTCAATCTGTATGTGGGTGGTGCCACCGGAACCTACACCTTCGACGACTTCGTCCTCGATACGGTTGGATCGAGCCAGGTTGGAACGATGGTCTGGCCCGAAAAGGGGGCCTGGTACACGGGCGTCTACCGGAATCTGTTCGTGGAAATCGGGAAGACGCCTGCCGAGGTCGATGCCAAGGTCGATGCGGCCTTTGAACAGTTGTTCTTCGGGGATGCCTCGACCGAGGCGATCTACCGCACTGTGGGCACCGACGAGGCCTACATCGAGGCGATCGACTCCAAGGATATCCGTACGGAAGGCATGAGCTACGGAAT